>JAGWXP010000028.1 GCA_018969845.1 Lysobacteraceae bacterium
GTCACGCTGACTTTGATCCAGGGCGTGCTCAACACCTTTGTCATGTTCCTCGCGCGCATCATCGGCAGCGTGATCGACAGCGCCATCGGCGGCAGCCGCGACGACAACCGCGGCGGCGGCATCGGCTATTTCCTGATCGTGATGCTGTTGCAGACCGTGCTCGGTTTTCTTGCCACCATCGTCGTCATGTGGTTCTCGCGCTGGCGCGAATTCCGCGCGGACGCCGGCGGCGCCAGGCTCGGCGGCCGCGCGGGCATGATCTCGGCACTGCAAACGCTTTCCGGCAGCCGCGAATCCGGACTACCCAAGGCCGTGCAGGCATTCGGCATTTCCGGCGACAGCAGCGTGGCGCGCCTGTTCATGAGCCATCCGCCGATTGAAGAACGCATCGCGGCGCTGAAGGCGCAAGCGTAAAAACAAAAAAGCCGCGATCGCTCGCGGCTTTTCTCTGAGTTCGGAGACCCCCTAACTCACACCTGCATCGCTTTCTTTACTTCCGCGACGTAGTCTTCCTGCACTTTCTCGATGCCTTCGCCGACCGCGATGCGGTGGAAGGCGAGCACTTCGGCGCCGTCTTTCTTCAGCGCGTCGCCGACACTGACGTTGGTGTCGAGCACATAGGGTTGGCCGGTCAGCGACATTTCCGCGAGCGTCTTGCGGATCTTGCCGCCGATCATCTTTTCCTGGATTTCGACCGGCTTGGCGCGATCCTTGTCGGTCATCTGCGCCAGCGCGATTTCCTTTTCCTTGGCGACGATGTCCGCCGGCACGTGATCCGGCGAGAGGTAGGGCGGATTCATCGCCGCGACGTGCATGGCAACGCCACGCGCGAGTTCGTCCGAGCCGCCCTTCATTTCCACCAGCACGCCGATGCGGCCGCCGTGCACATAGGCGCCGATGCGGTTGGCGGCGTCCGCGCGCACGAGGCGGCGCACCTGCACGTTCTCGCCGCACTTGGCGACGAGCCACTGGCGCGCTTCTTCCACCGTCGGGCCGTACGAGGTCTTGGTCGCCTTGAGCGCCTCGACGTCCTTGGTGCCTGAAGCGAGCGCGGTCTTGGCCACCTCGTCGGCGAACTTGAGGAAATTCTCGTCCTTGGCGACGAAGTCGGTTTCCGAGTTGATCTCGACCATCACCGCCGAATTGGCGTTTTGCGAAAGCACGATGCGGCCTTCCGCGGCGACGCGGCTGGCTTTCTTGTCGGCCTTGGCCAGGCCTTGCTTGCGCAGCCACTCGATGGCGGTGTCGATGTCGCCTTTGTTCTCGGTGAGCGCCTTCTTGCATTCCATCATGCCGGCGCCGGAGCGCTCGCGCAGCTCCTTGACCATGCTTGCGGTGATTTCCATGGTATTCCTCTGGGACAAATGCCCGAATGTATTTGACTTCGGCTGCGGAGTCGCACATCCACAACCCCCATCAAACCTTCGCTGCGGAAGGTTTGATCGCCCCCCATAACTTAAAAGGGGGCGCATAAAGCGGCGCGGATTACTCCGCGGCGGCTTCGCCTTCGGCCTTCTTCGGCGCGGGTTTGCGCGGAGCGGCTTTCTTGGCGGCCGGTTTGCGCGGCGCCGGCTTGCGGCGGTCGTCGCGTTCGCGTGCCGGCTTGGCCACGGGGTTGCCGTCGGCGTCGAGTTCGACGAACTCGTCCTTGGCCGTGGCGGCGGTGATCGGTGCGGCGGCCTTGCCTTCGAGCACGGAGTCGGCGATCGCGCGCGTGTACAGCTGCACCGCGCGGATGGCGTCGTCGTTGCCGGGAATGGCGTAATCGACCAGGCTCGGATCGTAATTGGTATCGACCACGGCTATGACCGGGATGCCGAGCTTCTTGGCTTCTTTCACCGCGATGTCCTCGTGCCCGATGTCGATCACGAACAGCGCGTCCGGCAGTGCGGCCATCTCCTTGATGCCGCCGAGGGACTTGTCCAGTTTCTCTTTTTCGCGCAGCAGGCCCATGACCTCGTGCTTGACCAGCTTGTCGAAGCTGCCGTCGCCGGCCATCGTCTCGATTTCCTTCAAGCGCGAAACCGACTGCTTGACGGTACGGAAATTGGTCAGCATGCCGCCGAGCCAGCGCTGGCTGACATAGGGCATGCCACAGCGCACGGCTTCCTCCTTGATCGCGTCACGTGCCGAGCGTTTGGTGCCGACGAACAGGATAGTGCCGCGTTTTTGCGCCAGACCCGACACGAAATTGGTCGCGTCGATGAACAGCGGCAGGGTCTTTTCCAGGTTGATGATGTGGATTTTGCCGCGCGCGCCGAAGATGTACGGCGCCATGCGCGGATTCCAGTAACGCGTCTGATGACCGAAATGCACGCCGGCTTCCAGCATCTGGCGCATGGTGACTTGAGGCATGGGTAAACTCCAAATGGGGGCGAGGCCGCGATTCATGGTCGCGACGAGCCCGGGGTTAGAACCTCCACGCCCCCAACTTTGTCGACCTCGTGTCCAGGCGGCGTAGCGCCTGTGCGAAGCACCCCGGCAAAGGTATCGGGACGTGTGCGGATTGTTCCCGAAATGGGAACTGGGGAATTATAGCGGTTTTTGCCGGTTACGCGCAATTTCGCCTTCGTTTGGCGGCGTCCCGTCCCCACCTTGGGTACACTCGCACTTTCCACAGGCCGTACCGCAATGCCCGTTACCGTCAAGACCCCCGCCGAGATCGAGAAAATGCGCATCGCCGGGCGCCTCGCCGCCGAGGTGCTGGAATTGCTCGTGCCGCACGTCAAGGCCGGCGTGACGACCGAGGAAATCGATCAGATCGCGTACAACCACATCGTCGACGTGCAGAAGGCGGTTCCGGCCAATGTCGGTTACAAGGGCTTTCCGAAAACCGTCTGTACGTCGGTCAACAACGTCATCTGCCACGGCATTCCGAGCCCGGGGAAGATTCTGAAAGACGGCGATATCGTCAATATCGACGTCACCGTGATCAAGGACGGCTGGCACGGCGACACCAGCCGCATGTATTTCGTCGGCGAGCCCTCGGTGCTGGCCAGGCGCCTGTGTACAGTCACGTTCGAGGCGATGATGAAGGGCATCGAGCAGGTGCGCCCGGGCGCAACCCTCGGCGATATCGGTCACGCGATCCAGCAGTACGTCGAAAGCCATCGGTTTTCGGTCGTGCGCGAATATTGCGGTCACGGCATCGGCCGCATTTATCACGAAGACCCGCAGGTGCTGCACTACGGTCATCGTGGCGTCGGCTTGCGTCTGGAAAAAGGCATGACGTTCACCGTCGAACCCATGGTCAACGCCGGCAAGCCGGCGACGCGCCTGTTGCCGGACGGCTGGACCGTGGTGACGCGTGATCACTCGCTCTCGGCGCAGTGGGAGCACACCATCGCCGTGACCGACGACGGCTACGAGATTCTGACACCCTGGCCGAGGACGGCGTGAAATCTTGCGCTCGCGCCGAACGCAGGCGCTGAGCGCCGAAGTCGACGGGCATCCACCGTGCTTCGCTTCGCTTGCTGCGCAAGCTACGCTCGGCACGAACGGCAAGGGAAATTCTCATTCGTGATCGTCTTTCCCCCCAACATTACGCTCCCGCGCTTGCCCGCCGCAGTGCCGCGCAGCGGTGTCTCGGCCGAGGCGCGTCTGGCCCTGCGTCAATTGCTCGGCGATACCGACCGGCAACTGGCTGACGCATTCCGGGCTGGTGCCGACGTGGATGCGCTCACGCGCGCGCGCGCGGCGGCGGTGGAAAGGATTGTCGCCCACGTCTGGGACGCTTGTGTCGGCGACACCGATGCAGTTGCCCTGTTTGCGGTCGGCGGATTCGGCCGCGGCGAGTTGTTCCCGCATTCCGATGTCGACTTGCTTGTACTGTGCGCGCAGCCGCCGGCGCCCGCGCAGGCGCGCGCGCTGGAAGCATTCTTCGCGCGGCTGTGGGATGTGGGTCTGAAACCCGGGCACGCCTTGCGCACGTTCGACGAATGCCGCGAGTTGGCCGCGCGCGATGCGACGGTCTACACCAACGTGTTCGATGCGCGGCGCCTTGCCGGCCCGGCTGCATCCGACGCAGTGCCTGTCGCCGTGCTTGCAGACGCGTCGATCTGGCCGCCACAGGAATACCTCGCGGCGAAAATCGCGGATCGCAACCGGCGCCATGCGCGCTACGATGATACCGCCTACAACCTCGAGCCGAACCTGAAGGACGGGCCCGGCGGATTGCGTGCGATCCATTTGCTGCAATGGCTCGGGCGGCGCCTGTTCGGTGCGCCAACGCTCTCCGCGCTCGCTGCGAACGAAGTCGTTTCCGCCGCGGAAGCCGAAGCGGTCGAGCGTGCGCGCGTGTTGCTTTCACGCATCCGCTATGCCCTGCACCTTGCCGCCGGCCGCGCCGAAGAACGCCTGTTGTTCGATTACCAGCGCACCCTCGCGGCGCAATTCGGCTTTACCGACGAGCATGGGCAGAATCTTGCCGTGGAGCAATTCATGCAAGGTTATTATCGTGCCGCGATAGGCAACGAGCGCCTGGTCGAACGCTTCCTGCAACGTTGCGAGGAAACGCTGGATGCCGAGTCGGGTTCGCGCCGCGAGCGCCTGAGCCTGGATTTCGTCGCCATCGGCGGCCGCCTGGATTGCGAACCGCACGACTTGCTGTTGCGCCGTCCCGCCGCATTGATCGACGCGTTCCGGATATGGGTCGAACATCCGCGGCTGAAGGGCTTGCGCGCGGATTTTGCGCGGCGTATCGACGCTGCGCTGCTGCACCATGGTGACACGCTCGCGGACGATGCCGGTGTCAACGCCGCCTTTCTGCGTTTGCTGCGACTCGGCATGCCGGCAGTGGAAGCCTTGGCGCGGATGAGCCGTTGCGGTGTGCTGGCGCACTTCCTGCCCGCGTTCGGACGCGTGGTCGGGCGCATGCAATACGACCTTTTCCACATGTATACGGTGGACGAACACACTCTGCGCGTGCTGCTGACGATCGAACGCTTCGCCGACGCCGATGCCAGCCGCGAGTTCGCCCACGCGCACGAGCTGTGGACACGGTTGCCCAAACCCGAGCTGTTGCTGCTCGCCGCGCTGTTCCACGACATTGCCAAAGGCCGCGGCGGCGATCATTCCGAACTCGGCGAAGCCGAAGCGCGCGAATTCTGCGCGCGCCTGCGCCTGCCCGAAGCCGATATGGACCTGGTGGCGTGGCTGGTGCGCAGGCACTTGCTGATGAGCGTCACCGCGCAACGTCAGGACATCGGCGACGCCGAGGTGGTGCGCCGTTTCGCCGCTGAGGTCGAGGATTGGGAGCGGCTGGATTACCTGTACCTGCTCACCGTGGCCGATATCACCGGTACCAGTACGAAGTTGTGGAATTCGTGGAAAGACAAGTTGCTGTCGGATCTGTACGTCGCCGCGCGCTATCGCCTGCGCAGCGGCGACGAAGCCACACCGCAAGCCGCCGAGCGTGCGCAGGCTTGTCGCAAACGCGCGCGCGAACTGCTTGCCGCGCGCGGCGTGGACGAGGCAGCGACCAATCGCGTCTGGGCGGATTTTCCCGACTCCAGCTTCCTGCGTTGCTTGCCGACGCAGATCGCAATGCAGACTGCCGGCATAGTCGCGATGACGGCGGGACAGCCGCTGGTACTGATCGATACCCACGCCACGCATGGCGCTACCGAGGTGTTCGTGCATGCGCCGGATCGCGACGGTCTGTTCGCGACAATCACTGCCGTGCTGGATCGGCTGCGCCTGTCCGTGATGGACGCGCGCATTGCCACCTCGCACAGCGGCATGAGCCTGGACAGTTTCATGGTGCTGGATGCGGAGGGGCGCACCTTGGCCGATCCGGCGCGCATCGAACGCCTGCGCGCGGCATTGCGCAAGGCGCTGTTGCATCCGGGGCATGGCGAGCCCGCGTCGCGGCCACCGCCGCGCACGCTGCGGCATTTCCCGATACCCGTGCGCATCGCATTCGAGGAGGCGGCTGGCGGCACGCGCACGCAACTTGCCATCGTCTGTGCCGATCGACCCGGCCTGCTCGCCGGCATCGCACGGGTCTTGCGCGACAGCGGGGCGCGCGTGCACGATGCGCGCATCGCCACGTTCGGCGAGCGCGCCGAGGATTTCTTCCTGATCGACGATGCCGCCGGCCGGCCGTTGCCGCAGGAGCAGCGCGAACGATTGAATTCGGCGTTGCGGCAATGGCTTGAGCCGGCGCCAAAGCCCAAGGAGCAGCATGTCTTCGCTTGAAAGCACCATCGATTCGGCCTGGGAGCGGCGCAGCCAACTCGATGCCGCGGGGTTGGCTGCGCTCAAACCCGTGTTGGAGGAAGCGCTGGATGCGCTGGAAGCAGGTACCAGGCGCGTGGCCGAGCCTGATGGCGCGGGTGGCTGGCGCGTGCAGCAGTGGTTGAAGAAAGCGGTGCTGCTGTACTTTCGTGCCAGCGACAACCGCATCGTGGCAGCGCAGCCCGCGCCGTATTTCGACAAGGTGCCGTTGCGTTTCGAGAGTTTCGACGCGGCGCGTTTCCGCGCACTCGGTGCGCGCATCGTGCCCGGAGCGATCGTGCGTCGCGGCGCGCATATCGGCCGTGACGCGGTGCTGATGCCGAGCTTCGTCAATATCGGCGCGCACGTCGGCGCGGGCAGCATGGTCGATACCTGGGCCACGGTGGGCTCCTGCGCGCAGATCGGCAACAATGTGCACCTGTCCGGCGGCGTCGGCATCGGTGGCGTGCTCGAACCACTGCAGGCCAGTCCGACCATCATCGAGGACGACTGCTTCATCGGTGCGCGCTCGGAAGTGGTCGAAGGCGTGATCGTCGAGCGCGGCAGCGTGATCGGCATGGGCGTGTTCCTCGGCCAGTCCACACGCATCTACGATCGCGCCACGCGGCAGGTTCATCGCGGCCGCGTGCCGGCCGGCAGCGTCGTGGTCGCCGGCAGTCTGCCGGCCGCCGATGGCAGCCACAGCCTGTATGCCGCCATCATCGTCAAGTGCGTGGACGAGAAGACCCGCGCCAAGACGTCTGTCAACGAATTGTTGCGTGGAGACGTTTAGGTGCCACAGCCTGTCGGATAACAGGGGGGTGGATCGTGGACAATCACATTGCTCGACCGATTTTCGTCGTGGGGTCCCCACGCTCGGGCACCAGTATCCTGACCTGGGCGCTGGGTCAGCATCCCAATATCCTGCCGACCGAGGAAGCGCCCGGGCGTGGCCCGTTCGCGGTCGCCGTGGGCGTGTACTACGGCAGCGGCAGCGGGCGCGGCGCGCGTTCGCAATTTTCGGCGATGGGCATTGGCCGCGACGAATTCCACGCGGCGTTGGGTGATGCGATCGACCGTCTTACCCTCGGCCACCGCGCGCAATTGGAACGGCTCAGCGAAGCTGCTGCGCGTGACCTGCCGGCACAAATCAACAAACGCTTTGCCGTGTCGCGCGGCGCGCACGAGCCCAAGCGGCGCTGGGTCGACGGCACGCCGGAATCGTCGTTCTACATCTGCGGATTGAACCGGCTTTTTCCGCAGGCGAGATTTGTGCACATCCTGCGCGATGTACGTCCAGTCGCCGCATCGATGCTGGGCTTTCGGCACAACGATGGCAGTCCGCTGGTACAAACCGCGGAGGAAGCCTGCGATTACTGGCTGCGGGCGACGCAAGCGTGTTTGCTGGCGCGGCGCGCGCTCGGTCCGGAAAAAGTATACCAATTGCATTACCCCGATCTGATCGCGAATCCGGAGTCCGCCCTGCGTGGCGTTTGCCGATTTCTGGGCGAGGAATTCGCACCGGCGTGCGTCGAGCCGCTGGCGGAACGCATCAACAGCAGTCATCTCGAAAACGCGGATGTACTTGCCGCGGTCGCCAGGGCGCCGAACCTCGACGCCGCCCTGGCACTCGGTGAGCGTCTGCGCGAAGTCGAGTTGGCGGATGCGGTCGAGCCCGGTGCTCGCGCCGAATTCGAGGCGCTGTTCGAGAATGCGATCGAGCACGCTCGGCATGTCGACGATTATCACGAAGCGGCGACGACGGTACTCGCCGGTATTGGCGTCGTGCTGGGCGAGTGCGGCGACATTTCCCGGTTTCCGCACCTGATTGCCGACAGGAGCAGGGCGCTGGCGCATATGCGACGTCTGGCGGCTGTGTGCGCGGTCGCGCTCGCCGTACAATGGGCGGCGGCGCTGGCCGTGTGGATTTCGACCCGGGCCGCCGCAGCGGGCATCGCGCTGGGCGTGGCGACGGCCGCGATCGCGATCTACCTGTGGTTGCGCCGTGCCGGTCTGCGCGTTGCATGGCGGCGGTTCGCAGGCAAGAATGCTTTTGCTCAAAGGAACGGTAATGATGACGCTGCACGGATTGGAAAAATGCAGCACCTGCCAGAAGGCGCGCAAGTGGCTCGAGCGCAAGAACATCGCGCATGCGTTCGTTGATTACCGCGAGCAGCGTGCGGAAGCGGCGACCCTCAGGCAATGGGCGAAGGCGGTCGGCGGCTGGGAGAAACTCGTCAACCGTACCGGCATGACCTGGCGCAGCCTCCCACCCGCGCGCAAATCGCCGGGGTCCGATGCGGAGTGGCTTTTGCTGATCAAGGAATATCCCGCACTGGTGCGGCGTCCGGTCGCCGTGCTCGATGACGGCAGCGTGCATCTGGGTTTTACCGACAAACTCTATTCCCGGCTGTTCATCACATGAGCGAAGTTCTCGATCTGACGGGCGAGTTGATCCGCCGCCAGTCGCTGACGCCGGACGATGCCGGCTGTCAGGCGCTGATCGGCGAGCGCCTGCAAGGTGCCGGATTCCGCGTCGAGCATTTGCGTTACGGCGACGTGTCCAACCTGTGGGCGACGCACGGCAGCGCCGATCCCGTGTTCGTGTTTCTCGGCCATACCGATGTTGTGCCGAGCGGACCGGAATCCGCATGGACCAGTCCACCGTTCCAGCCCACGATCCGCAACGGTTGTCTGTATGGGCGCGGCGCGGCGGACATGAAATCCGGCGTGGCAGCGATGGCGCTGGCGTCGGAGCAGTTCGTCGCGGCACATCCGCACCATCCGGGGACCGTCGCCTTGCTGCTGACCAGCGACGAGGAGGGGCCGCTCAACCAGAACGGCGTCAAGCGCGTAGCGGAGGAATTCCGCCTTCGCGGCCAGCGCATCGACTGGTGCGTAGTCGGCGAACCCTCGTCGGCACAGCTTCTGGGCGACATCGTGCGCGTCGGCCGGCGCGGCTCGCTGTCGGGAACGCTGACCGTGCGCGGCGTGCAGGGCCATGTCGCCTATCCGGAGATGGTGCGCAATCCCATCCATCTCGCCGCGCCGGCACTGGCGGAACTGGCTGCCATGCGCTGGGACGAAGGCAATGCCGAATTCCCGCCGACCTCGTTCCAGATTTCCAACGTCCACGCCGGCACCGGTGCACTGAACGTCGTGCCCGGCGTGCTCGAAGCGAAATTCAATTTCCGTTTCTGTCCGGCGAGCACGGCGCAATCGCTGCGCGAGCGCAGCGCGGCGATCCTGCGCAAGCACGCACTCGATTTCGACCTGCACTGGGATTTGTCCGGCGAGCCCTTCGTGACTGCGGCCGGGCAATTGCGCGTCGCCGTGGAGAATGCGACAAAATTTATTTGTGGAATAATTCCAAAGGCCGACACCGGCGGCGGCACTTCGGACGCGCGTTTCATCGCGCCGCTGGGCGCCGAAGTCGTCGAGGTCGGGCCGGTCAACGCCAGCATCCACAAGATCGACGAGTCCGTATCGCTCAGTGATCTGGAGCGGTTGCCGGCGTTGTACCGGCGGATCGTCGAATCACTGCTGGCCTGAGCTTAGCGCCGGGGCTGTAATTCCAGCGTGTATTTTGTCGGACCGGGCAGGAACGGCATTGCCTTCCCCGCCGCCCAGGCGGCATCGCCGGCGCCGTAGAACGGACTCTGGGGATTGTCGCTCTGGCCGCCGGGCATGTGGAAATAGCCGTATTCCTCGTGGCCGGGTTCCACCGCAAAGCGTTCCGAGGCGCCGAAGCTCGCTGCCTGCACACGCGGCATGTTGATGTCGCCGGGCAGTTCGCGGTGCGGCATGTCGAGCAGCCAGCCCAGTCCGGGCAGCGCGACGCTGAGCGGATGGCGGATATTCGTCTTTGTGACCTCGCCCCAGTTGCGCTTGGCGATACCGCCGGGCATGGCCGCCAGCCGTTTGCCGACGCGCTCGGCGCAGCGTTGCAGCAGATCGTCCCAGTTCGTGTAGCCGGGCGGCAGCAGATTCGGCGGACGACGCAACAGGACATCGTCGACGAGGGTTTCGGCCTGACCCAGCTTGGGCAATTTGAAATCCGGATATTTGGCGCGCACCGCGGCGGCGAAGCCGTCGAGCACGGTGTCGATGACCTGCTGCCGGAAATCGTGCGCAAGCCGGTAACCGACCGAGGCCGGGTCGGCGCGATTGTCCCAGTCGTTTGTATATTTTTTCATTTCGGTGAACGGCGCGGCGTCGCCGGCCTTCGCCAACACCTTGTCGAGCAGTTCGTGCCAGTTGCGCATCAGCAGCGCGCGATCATCAAGCTGGATCGCCAGCATATCGTCCGGCGTGAATTGCGATCGGGTCACGAGATCATCGCGGATCTGGCGCGCGCGAGCGCCAAAGTCATAGCCGCCGTCGCCGAGTTTGGCGTAGTCGGGACTTTCCCAGTCCAGCGTGCGCGCGTTCGCGGTCCAGATGCGCTGCCCCGGCGGATTGGACAGACGCGGATAATCGGCCGGCGCCAGCCAGCCGTCCCAGCCGGTGCGGGGTTGGCTCCAGTCGCAGGGCAGCAGCGGATCGCAGGCGCCTTTGCGTTTCGGGATCTTCCCGGCGATGGTCCAGGCGATGTTGCCGGCGCGGTCGCCGACGATGAAGTTCTGCGCCGGCATGCCGGCGGTATTGGCGATGTCCACTGCCTCATCCACGGTCTCGGCGGTGTCCATGCGCGCAAAGCGCATGTTCACCCCGCCGGGCTCGATCGCCGTCCAGGCCAGCACGAGCGGCGTGCCGTCCGCGTCCTTGCCCAGAATCGGGCCCCACTTCGTATCGCGCACCTGGAGCTTCACATCCGGAGCATTGTGAACTTTGATGATTTGTGTACTTTCCTGCAACGCTTTCCAGCCGTCCGCGGTCCGGTAGCGCGTTGGGTCCTCGGGGTCGAGATCGACACGCACCCAATCCATCCAGTCGCCGTAGCTGTTGGTGAATCCCCAGGCGACGTGGCGGTTGCTGCCGGCGACGAGCGCGGGCAGGCCGGGCAGGGTGACGCCGATCAAATCGACGATTTGGCCGGCGCGGCGCGGATTGGGATAATCGATGCGCGCGCGGAACCAGATGTTCGGCACGCGCAGCGGCAGGTGCATGTCGTTGGCGACGAGCGCGGCGTGCGTGGCGGTGAGCGCGCCGTTGACGGCAAAGCCGTTGCTGCCGGCTGGCGCCGTGTTTTCCGCGCGCGGCGGCGGGTCTTGCAGCAGTTTCGGATCGAGCTTGCGCAGGTCGATGACATCGGCACCGGGCAAGTGCGGATAGCCCATCGGCGGGCCGGTCAGCGGCGCGTCCCACGGCCCGCCCGAGGCGGACAGGAATTTGTATGCCTTTTCTCCAAGCGCGGCCTTGATCTGCATGAATGCGGTTTCGCGCGCATTGTCCGCGCCGTTGAGGTTGAAGAACATCGCGTCGATGGCGAGGATGCTGTCGGCGTCGCTCCACGGCGCGGGTTTCTGGCCGAGCAGCCAGTATTCCCATGGTCGCGAGGACAGAGCGGCGAGTCCGGCGTTGACGCCGTCGCGATACGCGTCGAGCGTCGCGCGTTCGTCCGGGGCAAGCGCGGCGAGAATGCGTTGCGCGCGCTCGCGCATGCGGAACGGGCGGTGCAGCTTGTCCTGATCGATGGCGGCGCCGCCGACGAGTTCGGCGAGTTCGCCGGCAGCCATGCGCCGCATCAGATCCATCTCGAAGAAGCGTTCCTGCGCGTGCGCGAAGCCGAGCGCGAACATCGCGTCGTCGCGGTTTTGCGCGCGGATCGTGACGACGCCGAGCGCGTCGCGTTCGATGGCGATACCCGCATGAATTCCCGAAACGGTACGCGTGCCGTCCAGTTGCGCCAGACTGCCGCGCAGCGGCAGCCAGGCCGTGACGAGGAGCGCGGCGATGAGAATGATCAATGCGCCGGCGATGCGCCGAAGGCGCTTGTAGCGTTTCATTTTTGGCAGACCTTCAAGCCGTCGTTTCGATTCGGTCCACGTGCTGGAATCCGCGCGGCAGCTTGCCGCCGCGCTGCGCGCGGTTGCCGTTGTATTCGACCAGATCCGCCCACTTCAGGATCAACTTGCGCGCGCCGGCCCAGAGTGTGATTTCGCCCTTGCTTTCGGCGACCACCGCGATTCCCGCGGCGCGCTCACCCTCGGCAAGTTTTGCCCTCGGAATCTCGATGAGCTTGTTGCCCTTGCCGCCGTTGTCGAGTTCGGGAAGTTCGGCGACCGAGAACATCAGCAGGTGTCCGGCGTTAGTGGCGACAACGATACGGTCGCGGGCGGGATCATTCACGTACGCGGGCACGAGCACGTGCGCGGCGTCATCCATGTTGATGAGCTGTTTGCCGGCCTTCTTGTTCGCGAGCAGCGCCTCGAATGGCGTGACGAAACCGTAGCCGAAGTCGGTGGCGAGCACGAGCTTGTTGGCCGGGTCTGCAATCGCCATGGCCTCGAAATGTGCGCCTGGCGCCGGCGTGAAGCGGCCGGTCAGCGGTTCGCCATTGCCGCGCGCGGACGGCAAGGAGTGCGCCGGTGTGGAGTAGCTGCGTCCGCAGGAATCGATAAACGCGACATTCTGCGTGGTTTTGCCTTTTGCCGCACGACGAAAAGCATCGCCATCACGGTAGCCGAGCGCCGCAGCATCCACGTCGTGGCCCTTGGCCGCGCGCACCCAGCCTTTGTCCGACAGCACCACGGTGATCGGTTCGCTCACGACCAGCGCGGATTCGTCCAGCGCCTGCGCGACGTCGCGTTCGACGATCGGTGCGCGGCGCTTGTCGCCGTGCTTCTCGGCGTCGGCGCTGAGTTCGTCCTTGATCAGCAGTTTCAGTTTCGCCGGCGATTTGAGCGTCACGGCGATGCGCGCGCGCTCCTCTTCGAGCGCGTCGCGTTCGGCGTTGAGTTTCATCTCCTCCAGCCGTGCGAGCTGACGCAGACGCGTTTCCAGGATGTAGTCAGCCTGTTCTTCGCTTAGCCGGAAGCGCTTGATCAGCACGGGTTTCGGCTCGTCCTGCGTGCGCACGATGCGGATCACCTCGTCCAGATTCAGGAACGCGATGCGCAGGCCTTCGAGCAGGTGCAGGCGGCGCTCGACCTTCTCCAGCCGATGCTTGAGGCGCCGCGTCACCGTGTCGGTGCGAAATGCGAGCCACTCGGCGAGAATCTGCTTCAGGTTCTTGACCTGCGGTTTGCCGTCCAGACCGATCAGGTTGAGATTGACGCGGTAGCTGCGTTCGAGGTCCGTGGTCGCGTTGAGATGCTGCATCATCTCGTCCAGGTCCACGCGGTTGCTGCGCGGAATCAGCACCAGGCGCACCGGGTTTTCGTGATCGGATTCGTCACGCACGTCTTCGAGCATCGGCAACTTCTTCGCGCGCATCTGCTCGGCGATCTGCGCAACGATTTTCTCGCCGGATACCTGATACGGCAGCGCGGTGATGACGACGTTGCCGTTCTCGTGCTTGTACACCGCACGGCAGCGCACCGAACCGTTGCCGGTCGCGTACAGCGCGTGCAGGTCGCGCTTGGGCGTGATGATCTCGGCCCGGGTCGGAAAATCCGGGCCTTTCACGTGGCGGCACAGTTCGGCGACGCTGGCCTCGGGTGCGTCGAGCAGGTGGATGCAGGCGCTCGCCACCTCGCGCAGGTTGTGCGGCGGAATGTCGGTGGCCATGCCGACCGCAATACCCGTTGAGCCGTTGAGCAGCACGTGCGGCACGCGCGCCGGCAACCAGACCGGCTCCTTCAGCGTGCCGTCGAAATTCGGCGTGAAGTCGACCGTGCCCATGCCGAGTTCGTCGAGCAGCAGACCCGCGATCGGCGTCAATCGCGATTCGGTGTAGCGCATCGCGGCGAAGGATTTGGGATCGTCCTGCGAGCCGAAGTTGCCTTGCCCATCGATCAGCGGATAGCGGTAGGAGAACGGCTGCGCCATCAGCACCATCGCCTCGTAGCAGGCCGAATCGCCGTGCGGATGGAACTTGCCGATCACGTCGCCGACCGTGCGCGCGGATTTCTTCGGCTTGGCGCCGGCGTCAAGTCCCAGTTCGCTCATCGAATACACGATGCGGCGCTGTACCGGTTTCAGCCCGTCGCCGATGAAGGGCAGGGCGCGGTCGAGCACCACGTACATCGAATAGTCGAGGTAGGCGCGCTCGGCGTATTGCTTGAGCGGAATTTGTTCGTGACTGGCTTGCAGGTTCATCGGGCGGCGAATGGCGGGCTGCGTAACGAGCCGCTATTGTGCCGGAAAAGCAGCGGGTGATGCGCAGCGATTCAGCGCGGCGCGCGGTAACCGCCCGCTACGCCGCGCGGACTGAGCACGAGTTGCCAGAGCTGGTCGCGACGCGCGCGGAACACGGCGGCTGAGGCGGAAAGATAAAAGCGCCACATGCGACGGAAACGTTCGTCGTAGCGATCGTGCAAACGCGGCCACGCGGCGTCGAAGTTCGTGCGCCAGGCCATCAGGGTGCGGTCGTAGTCGGCACCGAAATTGTGCCAGTCCTCGATCACGAACAGGCTCTCGCGTGCGGCGGCGATCTGCCCGGCCGAGGGCAGCATGGAATTGGGAAAAATATACTTCGCGATCCAGGGGTCGGTGTGGTTGCTCGACACGTTCGAGCCGATGCAGTGCAGCAGCGCCAGACCGTCATCGGCAAGACAACGGTGCTTGACTTCGAAATAGGCGCGGTAATTCTTCACCCCGACATGCTCGAACATGCCGATGGAGAGAATGCGGTCGAATTTCTCGTCAAGCGCGCGGTAATCCTGCACGCGGATTTCGATCGTCAGATTCTTGCACAACGCGCGCGCGAACTCGGCCTGCGCGTGCGACACGGTGATGCCGACGCCGGTGACGCCATAACGCTCGGCGGCAAACTTGAGCGCCTCGCCCCAACCGCAGCCGATGTCGAGCACGCGCATGTCCGGTTGCAACATGAGCTTGCGGCAGACCAGGTCGAGCTTGGCTTCCTGCGCGGCGTCGAGGTCGTTGGCGTCCTTCCAGTAACCGCACGAGTACACCAGACGCTTGCCGAGCATGGCCCGGAACAGATCGTTACCGAGATCGTAGTGGTGCTGGCCGATCGTGAAGGCGCGGCGGCCGCGCTGCAGGTTGACAAACACGGCCTTCAGCCACAGCCAGATGTCGTCCCAGCCGCGTACGTGTTGATCGAGCCGGGCGTCGAGCAGGCGGAACAGGAAGCCGTCGAGATCGTCCGCGTCCCACCAGCCGTCCATGTACGACTCGCCCAAGCCGAGCGACCCGTGCGCGATAACGCGATGGAAAAAATGCGGGTTGTGGACTTGCGGATCGCAGGCCTGCGGGCCGCCGACAGCCAGACCGGCTTGCGCAAGCAAACCTTCGATGCGGCGTTGAGCCGAGGAAACGCTCATGACCGATCAGGCTAGCACGATGTGCGGCCGATCTCAGGTCTGCCCCGCTCCGATCTGGCCGAACTGTGCCGGCAGGCGTGCGTAGAACAGGTGAACGTCCTGCGCATGCAGAGCGGCGATCAGCGCCTCGGCTTCGGCCTCGCCGGCGATGAACTCGACCAGCACCGGCACGTCGCCGGCGAGCTCGAAGAAATGCTGTTCGTGCAGACGCCCGTGACGGCCGAATCCGGCGATGGCGCGGAACGCCGAGCCGCCGTGGATGCCGCGCGCCTTGGCGAATTCCAGCAGCCATTCGTACATCAGCGCGCTGCCGTGCTTGCGGTTCTCGTAGGTGTAAAAACGCAGGTGGATGCCTTGCATGGGATGGCCTCAGGCGCGGAAAAGGAAACGCATCAGGAAGATTCCCGCCAACGTCATCGCCAGCGAGCCGAACAGGTGCACGGAAACGATCGTGACCGCCCAGGCATATTGCTGGCGCAGGAACAGGGTGACGGTTTCGGCGGAGAAAGTGGAGAATGTGGTCAGGCCACCGCAGAAGCCGGTGGTGACGAACAGGCGCAGCTCCGGCGACAGGCTCTGGAATTGCCCGAAAATGCCGAGCGCCGCGCCGACGATGAAGCCGCCGAGCAGGTTGGCGGCGAGCGTGCCCAGCGGCAGGGTCGGCAGCAGCGGGTTGAACCAGATGCCGAACAGCCAGCGCAGCACCGCGCCGGCGAAGGCGCCGATGCCGACGGAAAACACGGAAATGAAGTTCATAAATCTCCCGGAGCGGATCGATTCCGGAAGTTTGCGTCTGCGCGCTGAGAACGCCGCGAGAATGGTTCGTGGCGATGCCTGCGGGCATCCGCTTTCCGGATACTCAAGCAGGCATCATCAGCCGTGCGGCGGTTATAGGAGGAATGCCATCTCCCTGCGACGGTGCCAGCATAGCGCGGCCGCCCAGGCTGATGTCAAGCGCTTCAAGCGGCGCTGCCGGCGCCAAGCAACGCCTTGAGCAGGGCCAGCACCTCGTCCTTGGTGCCCATCACCGAGATGTGATGTTCGCGCGGCACGTCAGTGCCCAGACTCACAGCATAGCCTTGGCCAGCATCGTTGCCGTCGTCGTCCAGGCGCGGATACGTTTCCACCTTGCCCACGTAGACGATGCTGTTGGCGTCGATGTAGCGCCCGTCGGGAAGTTTCAGCCAGCGTTGCATGGGTGCGCTCCTGAAGATTCTCGTGCGCAGGCTAACCGCGAGACTCCCCACGCGCAAGCGCCGGCAACAGATTGCGCTGCGCCAGCCACGCACGCGCATCCTCGGCGTCGCGCTCGAACCAGGCGCGCGCCGAGCCCAGGCGGAAGCTGTAACCCCAGGCATCCATGTCGGCCATCAGGCGCGCGCCGCCGATCCCGGGCAAACTGTCCGCCAGCAGAATCTGCAGATAGCATGCGGCGTCTTCCTCCGCCTGCGATTCGCTGGCGTCGGTATGGATCGATGCGCGCCGCTGCGTCGGCGCGACGATCAGGTGACAGGTTTCATGCAGCAGCGAATGCACCGGCGTGTCGGCGCGAGCGTAGACCCTGCCGCCGATGATGCCGGCCTCGGGTTCGCCCCAGTAACTTCCGGGAATAGTCGCGCCATCGGCGATGCGGACCAAAGTCAATCCGTAGCGCCGCAGCAGTGCTTCCGCCGCGCCGGGCGCGAGATCGGCGAGGTAGAGCACGCGAAGGTCAGTACGTCGTACCGGTGCGCGCCGCCGCCTGCGGCACGGGCGCACGTTCCATCAACCATGGCTGCTTCGGCAAGCCTTTCGCGTAAGCGTCGCGGACATAGGCAAAACTGCACAGTTCCTTGACCAGCAAGGACACGCGCTTGCCGACGCCGGGCATCACCTGCTGGCCGGCCTCCTGGAATCCCCAGGTGCCGTGGAACAGCACCGAGACGTCGTCGCGCGGCTCGAGAAATACCTCGCAGGCGAGCCGGGGCACGCGCACTTCCGCAAAACTGGTGACGTCGGCGTAGAAAATGCGTCCGAGACCCAGGCCGCGGTAGGGACGGGCGATGACGATACGGTCTACGTAAAGGAACTCGGGATAACGCTCGCGGAACCAGCGGAAGTTGGGACTGGCGTAATCGGCGTCTTCGCGCAAGGCGATCAGGAATCCGGCGGCGTGTCCGTCGATTTCGGCGACGCGGAAATAGGCGGCATTGCGTTCCAGTAGGCGTAATTGCGCCATATCCAGCGGCAGAATCGTCGGACCCGCGGCGTTGTTCAGTGCAAGCACCGCATCCAGATCGTGCGTCTGCACGTCGCGGATCGTCAGCGTCATCGTTCGTCCCTCCGGCCCGGTCCGGCGCGAATCGTCGTCCGCGCCTTCGTATGGGGTTCATTATCGCACGCGCTGCGCGGCAACGGCATGGCCTTTGCGTGGCATTCTCGTTAAGACCGCGTGACTTCCCGCAGGTTGCGCGGAGCACGGCGCGGCTTATGATGCGCGCATGCGATTTTCCTCGTTCAACCATGTCCAACTGCTGCGCTACGCGGGACTGTTCACCTGGGCCTGCGTCGGCATTCCGTTGCTGCGCCGCTACTGGCAAAGCGAGGACGGCTATACCCGCATCGAGCTGGCCGGCTGGTGGCTGAGCTATCTCGCCTTCGGCGTGAGTTACTGGCTCGTCACGCGCGACCTGGGCAAGCACTACCACTGGCTGCTGCAACTGCCGATGCTGCTGGTGCTCAATCTCGCCGCGTTCGGCATCGGTTTTTTCAGCCACAGCGGATTGTCCGGAATCCTGTTGCTGGTGATCGCCGGCGTGCTGCCGTGGCTTTTGCCGTTCTGGGTCGGCGTGGTCTGGCTGATCCTGCAGACTTTTTCACTGGTGCCGGTGTTCATCTATCGCGTCGAGGGTTTCGACTGGCTGGACGCGCTGTTGCAAAGCGGCCTGTACATCGGCTTCTACGGTTTCACCTTCGTCACCTCGCTGGTCGCGCGCCAGCAGGCCGATTCGCGCGAGGAGCAGCGGCGCCTGAATTCCGAACTGCGCGCCACGCGCACGTTGCTGACCGAATCCAGCCGCATCGGCGAGCGCATGAGGATCTCGCGCGAGCTGCACGATCTGGTCGGCCATCATCTGACCGCGCTGAGTCTGAATCTGGAAGTCGCCAGCCATCTGGTTTCCGGCAACGCGCAGGAGCATGTGCGTCAGGCGCAGAGCGTGGCGAAACTGCTGCTTTCGGACGTGCGCGAAGTCGTCAGCCAGTTGCGCGAGGACGACGCCATCGATCTGACCGAGGCGCTGAAAACCCTGGTCGAAGGGGTGCCCGGGCTGACCATCCACTTGAATTTGCCGCCGCGCTTTGCGGTGGACGATCCGCGTCGCGCGCAGGTATTGCTGCGCTGCGCCCAGGAAATCATCACCAATACGCTGCGCCACGCCAATGCGCGCAATCTGTGGCTGCGCTTCGAGCGCGACGGCGCGGAACTGGCCATCCACGCCCGCGACGACGGCCGCGGCGCCGGCGAATTGCGCCAGGGCAACGGCCTGACCGGCATGCGCGAGCGCCTGGCCCAGATCGGCGGGCGCTTGGACATCACCACCGCACGCGATTCCGGATTCACCCTGGATGCGTGGCTGCCGCTGGAGTCCGCACGATGACCGTATCGGTTTGCCTGGTGGATGACCAGACCCTGGTCCGGCAGGGTATCCGTTCGCTGCTGGAGCTGTCCGACGAGATCCGCGTCGCCGCCGAGGCCGTCGACGGGACCCAGGCCGTCGAGCTGATTCCGAAGATCAAGCCCGACGTGGTGCTGCTCGACATGCGCATGCCGGGCATGTCCGGACTGGACGTACTCAATGTACTGGCGGAAAAAGACGCCTTGCCACCGACGATCATCCTGACCACCTTCGACGACGATCAGCTCGTGCTGGCCGGGCTCAAGGCCGGCGCGCGCGGTTATCTGCTCAAGGACGTTTCCCTGGAACAGCTCGTCGATGCGGTCAAGACCGTGGCCGGCGGCGGTTCGCTGGTCGCCCCGGTCGTCACCCAGCGCCTGCTGTCCGGGCTGGAGCGCATGCACAACGATTTCACCAGCCTGGATCGTCCCGATCCGCTGACCGAGCGCGAAACCGAAATCCTGCGCCTGATGGCCGGCGGCTACAGCAACAAGGAGATCGCCAATTCGCTGGGTGTGGCCGAAGGCACGGTCAAGAACCACGTTTCCAACATCCTGTCCAAGCTCGGCGTGCGCGACCGCACGCGGGCGGTGCTGAAAGCGTTCGAACTCGGCATTGTCTGAGCCGGTCCGGGCGGACAGGATAGCCTTCCATTCGCGGAGCAAGTAACATGCGCGGTCTGCTACCCCGGAGACTCTCGGAATGACCCGCTTGCTCGAAGTCGCTGTCGCCCTGGCCATCGTTTTCGTGCTGGCCGTCGTGTTTGCCATCGCCCTGCCCAGTCAGGGCCATGTCGAGCGTTCGGTTACCGTCAGTTCGCCGGCACGCCAGATTTTCGATGTGCTCGACGGCTATCGCACCTATCCGTCGTGGACGGCGTTGACCGGCTACGACTCGCGCGTACAGATGACCTATGAAGGTCCGGCGCTGGGCAGCGGCGCCAAGGTGTCCTGGCGCAGCGCCAACGAAACCATCGGCGACGGCAGCCTGACCGTGGCCGCCGTTCCCGCGCCCG
>JAGWXP010000181.1 GCA_018969845.1 Lysobacteraceae bacterium
AGCAGCACCAGCATCACGTCGATGTAGGGCACGACGTTGATCTCGGATTTGAGTTTGCGGCGCTTGCGGTTGCGTCCGGACGCTTGCATGACGGTTTGTTCCAACGGAAATCGCGTGTCGCCGGGGTCACGTCTCGTCGAGGTGGGCTTGACGCTGCAGGATCGAGGAGAACTCCTCCACAAAGGTGTCGTAGCGGCTGAGAATCCGTTCGACCTTGTTCGAGTAGCGGTTGTAGGCCCACACCGCCGGGATCGCGGCGATCAGGCCCATCGCCGTCGCGATCAGCGCCTCGGAGATTCCGGGCGCGACCATGGCAATGGTCGCTTCCTTGACGTTGGCCAGGCCCACGAACGCGACCATGATGCCGGCGACGGTGCCGAGCAGGCCGACGTAGGGACTGATCGAGCCGACATTGGCGAGGAATTCCAGGTTCTGTTCGAGGCGGTCGAGTTCGCGCGATTGCGCCACACGCATGCCGCGCTGCGCACCTTCAAGGATCGTGCGCGGATCCATGTGCCGGCGCTGGCGCAGGCGCGCGAATTCGCGGAAACCCGCCTCGAAGATGCTCTCGATGCCGGTGATGCGGTCGCCGTTCGCGGTAACGTCGCGAAACAGGCCGGCCAGATCCGCGCCGGACCAGAAGCGTTCCTCGAAATCGTCGGCGCCCTTCATCGCGCGATTGAGCACGTTCATCTTGCGGAAGATGATCACCCACGACAGGAACGAGAACGCGAGCAGGATCGCCATGACGATCTTGACGAACAGGCTGGCGTTGAGCGCCAGCTGCAGGACATTGATGCCGTCATTCATGCGCGAACATGCTCCATCAGCAGGGTATCCGGGATGCGGCGCGGCTTGTAGCTGACCGCGTCGACGCAGGCGGCGCGCACAGCGGCTTCGACCAGCAGCGCGCCATCGCCGGGGCGGAGTATACATTGCGCGAAGCGCATCGAGGCCGAACGCCGCGTGAACGCGGTGATGTCAACGCGCAACGCGTCGTCCAGTCGCGCCGGGAGATGAAACTTCACGGACAAATCCGCGACCACGAACAGCACGCCGTGTTGTTCGCGCACGCGCGCCTGCTCCACGCCGCAGGCGCGCAGCCACTCGGTGCGCGCGCGTTCGAGAAAACGCAGGTAGGCCGCGTGATAGACCACACCGCCGGCATCGGTGTCTTCCCAGTACACACGCACCGGCCAGGAAAAGACGACAGCCGCGCTCACGATTCGCCTTCGACGAACAAATCCGGCGGTGTGGCACGGCGCGGCGCCTTTAATCCGAGATGCGCGTAGGCGCGATTCGTGGCTACGCGCCCGCGCGCGGTGCGCATCAGGAATCCCTGCTGGATCAGGAAAGGTTCGAGCACGTCCTCGATCGTGCCGCGTTCTTCCGAGAGCGCCGCGGCGAGCGATTCCACCCCCACCGGCCCGCCGTCGAAGTGTTCGATGATGGTTTCCAGCAGACGCCGGTCGAGTGCATCGAAACCTTCGGCGTCGACTTTCAGCATGCCCATTGCGGCAATCGCGACTTCGCGCGTGATCGTGCCGCCGGCCTTGATCTGGGCGTAGTCGCGCACGCGCCGCAGCAGACGGTTGGCGATGCGCGGCGTGCCGCGCGCGCGCCTGGCGATCTCGTCCGCGCCATCATCCGCACAGGCGATGCCGAGGATCTTCGCCGAGCGCCGCACGATCGCGGCGAGTTCGTCCGGCGTGTAGAACTCCAGGCGCTGGACGATGCCGAAGCGGTCGCGCAACGGACTCGTCAGCAGGCCCGCGCGCGTGGTTGCACCGATCAGGGTGAACGGCGGCAGGTCGAGCTTGATCGAACGCGCGGCCGGGCCCTCGCCGATCATGATGTCGATCTGGTTGTCTTCCATCGCCGGATACAGGATTTCCTCGACCACCGGCGACAGGCGATGGATCTCGTCGACGAACAGCACGTCGCGCGGCTGCAAATTGGTAAGCAGCGCGGCGAGGTCGCCGGCACGCTCGATTACCGGGCCGGAGGTCGCGCGCAAGTTCACGCCCAGTTCGTTGGCGATCACGTGCGACAGGGTGGTCTTGCCCAGCCCGGGTGGACCGAAGATCAGCACGTGGTCGAGCGCTTCGCCGCGCCGGCGTGCCGCCTCGATGTAGATGGCAAGCTGTTCGCGCACCGCCTGCTGGCCGAGATATTCGCCCAGTTTCTGCGGGCGGATCGTGGCTTCGGCGATCTCGTCTTCGCGGGTGGCGGCCGGAGTAATGACGCGGTCGTTCATGCGCCGATTATGGCAGAGTCATATCTCGACTTGCGTACCCAACTCGATCAGCCGATTGCCGGGAATGCGGAAGAACGCCGTGGCCGAACTCGCGTTGCGCGCAAGAAAGGCGAACAGCTTGTCGCGCCACAGTGGCATGCCGGGGCGGTCGGTGGCGACGATGCTCTCACGGCTGACGAAGAAAGTCGTGTCCATCATGTCGAAGCCGATACCCTTGGCGGCGCAGCTTTGCAGCGCGGCGGGGATATCCGGATCCTCGGCGAAGCCGAAGCGCAGGGTGAGACGGAAAAAATCGTGGCCGAGCGCGGTGATCTCGGTACGCTCGCCGTATTCGGCCACCGGCGATTCGAGTGTTTCCACCGTCAGCAGCACGTTACGTTCGTGCAGCACCTTGTTGTGCTTGAGGTTGTGCAGCAGCGCGTTCGGCACCGCGTTGATGTTCGCGGTCAAGAACACCGCAGTGCCCGGCACGCGCAGCGGCGGATGCTCGGCGAGGCTGGCAATGAACGGTTCCAACGCCAGACCCGACTGCTTCAATTCGCGCAGCACCAGATCCCGGCCACGTCGCCAGGTGCTCATGATCAGGAACGCGAACAGGCCGAGCACGAGCGGGAACCAGCCGCCGTCCTCGATCTTGATCGCGTTGGCGCTGAACAGCGAGGCATCAATGGTCAGGAATACGACGCCCGATAATCCAACCAGCAGACGGCTCCAACCCCAAAGGCGCCGGGCTACGATCAGTGCAAGGCAGGTCGTGATAAACATCGTACCGGTCACGGCGATGCCGTAAGCGGCGCCCAGCGCGTTCGACGAGCGGAAGCCGAGCACGGCGGCGACGACCAGCACCAGCAGCAGGCGATTCACCCACGGCAGGTAGATCTGGCCCAGCGTCTGCCGCGAGGTGTGCACCACGTCCAGGCGCGGCGAGAAGCCGAGTTGGATCGCCTCGCGGGTCATCGAGAACGCGCCGGAAATCACCGCCTGCGACGCGATCACGGTGGCGATCGCGGCGAGCACGATCATCGGCAGCAACAGGGCCTGCGGCACCAGCCGGTAAAACGGATTGTCGATCGCCTTGGGATTGGACAGCAACAGCGCACCCTGGCCAAAGTAGTTCAGTACCAGCGCGGGCGACACGTAGCCGAACCAGGCCAGGCGGATCGGATTGCGGCCGAAGTGGCCCATGTCCGCGTACAGCGCTTCACAGCCCGTGATCGCCAGCACGATGCCGCCGAGTGCGAGGAAGCCGTGCCAGCCGTTGACGCGGAAGAACTCCAGCCCGTACCAGGGATTGAGCGCCAACAGCACGCGCGGCTGATGCGTGATTTCCATGGCGCCAAGCACGGCGATCGTGGCGAACCAGACCAGCATGATGGGACCGAACACGGCGCCGACCCGCGAGGTGCCGCGGTTTTGCACCACGAACAGGACGAGCAGAATCAAAACAGTCAACGGTACGACCCAGTGTGAAAGCTCCGGTGTCAGCACTTTCAGGCCTTCCACCGCAGACAATACCGAGATCGCCGGCGTGATCACGCCGTCGCCGTAGAACAA
>JAGWXP010000182.1 GCA_018969845.1 Lysobacteraceae bacterium
CGCGCGCCAGGTATTCGAGGTTGACCTGGTGCACGATGCCGGTGCGCGGCGGCACGACTTTGAAATTATCCAGCGCGTTCTGGCCCCAGCGCAGGAAGGCGTAGCGTTCCTTGTTGCGATCGAACTCGATCTTGACGTTGAGATCCAGCGCGTCGGATTTGCCGAACACGTCGACTTGCACGGAATGGTCGATCACGAGTTCCGACGGGATCAGCGGATTGATCTTTTTCGCGTCGCCGCCCAGGCGCACGATGGCGTCGCGCATGGCGGCCAGATCCACCACGCACGGCACACCGGTGAAATCCTGCAGCACGACGCGCGCGGGCATGAAGGCGATTTCGGTATCCGGTTCCTTTTTCGCTTCCCAGTTCGCGACCGCCTCGATTTCCTTCGCGGTGACGTTGACGCCGTCCTCGTGGCGCAGCAGGTTCTCGAGCAGAATCTTCATCGAATAGGGCAGGCGTGCCAGATTGAAGCGCTCGCCGAGCTTGGCGAGGCTGGCGATCCGGTAACGCTGGCCATCCACTTCGAGCGGGATGTGGGTCGAGAACGAGTCGGTCATGGCGGGCTCCTTGCAGGATCGGTCGGCGGAACGGCCGTGCGAAGCCGCCAATTATACGGCAAGCAGCCAAGCCGGGCTGCCGCGGCCTGCCTCACTTTCCTCCGATCGCGCACGCCGCCAGCAACCCCCGCGCCAGCATTGCGTATTGGCGGCGACGCAGCAGCAGGCTCCACTGATTGCCGCCGAGCTGGCGCCAGAGCACCGCGGCGCGCACCGCCGCCATGAGCAGGGCGCGGATGCGATCGATCTGGGCCGCCTGCTGCAGGAAAACCGGATTGCCTTCGACCATGATCCGCGGCTGCAGGCGCGACAGGGTCTGCGCATACAGTTCGGCGAGACGGCCGCCGGGATCGGCGCTGCCGGATTCGATTTGCGACGCCAGCGGACTCATCGCCTCGATGCCGCCACGCAGCGCGCCGAGCGTCTGACGATTGCGCAGCAGCGAACGCTCCAGACGCAGCACCTGGATCGCCATGCGCGTTAGCGCGAGATCGCGCTTGCCGCCTTCGCCGAGTTGCGAGACCAGCGTTTCCAGTCCGAGGCGCAGGTTGCCGACGCCGCCGTAGACGTCGGCGGGGCTGTCCGCATCGATGCGGAAAACGCTGGCCAGGCTCGGCCGCATCGCCTGCGCATCGCAGCCGCCGCGTTGGGCGATGGCGCGCACCAAGGCGAGAGCCTGGAACAGGCCGGAGAGGGCGATGACACGGCCCTCTCTCATGAATTCAACCCGCCGAACGGCGCATTCGTCGCGTCGATCACGCCGCCGCCGAGGCATTCTTCGCCGCGGTAGAACACTACCGACTGGCCCGGCGTCACCGCGCGTTGTGCGGTATCGAATTCCACGCTGCAGCGATCATCGCGCATTTCCACGATGCAGGCCTGATCGGTCTGCCGATAGCGCGTTTTCGCCGTGCAGGCGAATTCTGCGTGTGGCGGCGAACCACCCGTCCAGGTCAGTTCGCCGGCCACCAGCCGTGTGGATTCCAGCCAGTGTGTCGCATTGCCTTGCGCGACGATCAGCACATTCTTGGCCACGTCCTTGCCGACCACATACCAGGGCTCACCGCCGGCATCGCGGCGGCCGCCGATGCCCAAGCCCGAACGCTGGCCCAGCGTGTAATACATGACGCCGTCGTGTTCGCCGACGCGCTGGCCATCCGGCGTGCGGATTTCGCCGCGCTGCGCCGGAATGTAGCGGCCGAGGAATTCACGCAGATCGCGTTCGCCGATGAAACAGATACCGGTGGAATCCTTCTTGTCGTGGGTGGGCAGCCCCGCCTCGCGCGCCAGCCGCCGCACTTCGGGTTTCGGCAGGTCGCCGACCGGGAACAGCGTCGCGGCAAGCTGCTCCTGCCCGAGCGCATACAGAAAATAGCTTTGATCCTTGTTTTCGTCGACGCCTCGCAACAGACGATGGCGGCCATCGACGCGATCGGTGCGGGCATAGTGACCCGTGGCGATCCTGTCCGCGCCGAGTGCGTGTGCCTCGTCCAGAAACGTCTTGAACTTGATCTCGCGGTTGCACAGCACATCGGGATTCGGCGTGCGTCCGGCACGGTATTCGGCCAGGAAATGTTCGAACACGCGGTCCCAGTATTCGGCGGCGAAGTTGCGTGCATGGAAGGCGATGCCGAGTTTCGCACACACGCGCACGGCGTCGGCGCGGTCGCGCTCGGCATGACATTCGCCAAAGCGTTCGTCTTCTTCCCAGTTCTGCATGAACAGGCCGGCGATGTCGCGCCCGGCGCGTTGCAAAAGCAGCGCGGCGACCGAGGAATCCACACCGCCGGACATGCCGACCATGATGGCGGGCGGCACGTTCACGGCAGCAGCGACACCACCGCATCCAGCGCCACACGCTTGCCATTCAGGAAATCCTCGACGCCGCGCAGCACCATCGGACTGCGCAGGTTGCGCGACGCGGCGATCGCCTCGCGCGTCATCCATGTGGCGCGCACGATGCCCGCATCGAGGATTCGCGTCGGATCGTGGCGCAGCGGCAGCGCAGCGAACGTGAAACGCAGGAATGCGCCGTCGTCGTTCGCCCATTGGTAAACCCCGACCAGATGCGTCAACTCCACGTCCCAGCCGGTCTCCTCGCGCGTTTCGCGCAGTGCCGCGGCGGGCAGGGATTCGCCGGATTCCAGGTGTCCGGCCGGCTGGTTGAGCACGCGCCGACCCTTGACGTCTTCCTCGACCAGCAGGAATTTCCCGGCCTGCGGCACGACGCAGGCGACGGTGACGTCCGGGCGCCAGATGGCGCCATTTTGCGGATGGGTTGGCATGGTCCGAATCATGCTTGAATGTTACACGAGCAGGCCTTACAAAGAGTCATTGCGCCTGCGTTGCGGGCGTTATAATCAAAGCGGAAAACCGGTCTTCATCAACGCGTCATGTCCCAACATACCGAACAAGAGCATCAACGTGGTCTGGCGGTCGAGGAGGCGCGGCCCGAAGTCGCGCGCCCGCCGCTGTACCAGGTGGTGATCCTCAACGACGATTTCACGCCGATGGAATTCGTGGTGGCGGTGCTGGAGACGTTTTTCAGCATGAACCGCGAGGCGGCCACGCAGATCATGCTGCACGTGCACACGCGCGGCAAGGGCGTGTGCGGGGTGTTCACCCGCGAAGTGGCCGAAACCAAGGTCACTCAGGTCAACGAATTTTCGCGCTCGCATCAGCATCCGCTTTTATGCACGTTGGAAAAAGCGTAAAAGACCTTATCTAACCGGCAGCATCTTCCCGAGTCCATCCATGTTCAGCAAAGATCTCGAGCTCACCATCGGCCAGTGTTACAAGGACGCGCGCGAGCAGCGTCACGAGTTCATGACCGTGGAACACCTGCTGCTGGCGCTGCTGGAGAACCCGTCCGCGTCGGCGGTGCTGCGTGCCTGCGGCGCTGACAGCGCCAAGCTGGGCAAAGACCTGAAAAACATCATCGTCGAGACCGTGCCGGTGCTGCCGGCCAACGACGAGCGCGACACCCAGCCCACCCTGGGATTCCAGCGTGTGCTGCAACGCGCGGTGTATCACGTGCAGTCCTCCGGGCGGAAGGAAGTGACGGGCGCTAACGTACTCGTGGCGATCTTCGGCGAGAAGGATTCGCACGCGGTCTA
>JAGWXP010000029.1 GCA_018969845.1 Lysobacteraceae bacterium
TAATTACACAGGTGCACGCAACGGCACCTGGTTCACTCACCTCCCTGAGTGAACCACGGGGACCGATCCCTCCCCTGATCGGTCTTCGACCCACGCCCCGAGAGTTCCCCCTAGCTCTCGGGGCATTTTTTTGTCCGTATTTCGTGATCGTCGATGCTCGCCAAGATCACGAAGCGGCCATCCGCAGCCGCACTTTTCGATCAAGCCAGATATCCGCCATCCACGGTGAAACTCGCGCCGGTGATGTAACTTGCAGCGGGCGCGCACAGGAAAGCGATCATCGGCGCGATTTCTTCCGGCCGCGCGGCGCGGCCAAGCGGGATGGCGCGCAGCAAGGATTTCAGGATTTCCGGATTTCCGGTCAACGCGCTGGCGAACTTCGTGTCGGTGAGACCCGGCAGCACCGCATTGACGCGAATTCCAAGCGCAGCGAGTTCCTTGGCAAAACTCTCGGTCATCGACACGATGGCCGCCTTGGTCATCGAGTAGACGCCCTGACCCGGTGCGGCGCGGCGGGCATTGACGGACGCGACGTTCACGATCGCGCCGCCGCCGCGTTCGCGCATCGCACGCGCCGCCAGTTGCGATATCTGGAAGTACCCGCGGATATTCACCTCGACCGTCTTGTCGAACGCAGACAGCTCCATGTCCAGCGCGGGGCCGTAATACGGATTCGTGGCGGCATTGTTGACGAGGATATCGGGCAGCAGGTCGCGCGCGCGCAATTGCCCGAACAGCGCTTCGACGGATTGCCCATTGCCGATATGCGCGGCGATCGCGACGGCCCTCCCGCCACTGGCCTTTATCTGCGCCGCGACGGCTTCGCAAGCCTCCTGCCGGCGGCTGGAAACGACCACCTGCGCGCCGCGCTGCGCGAGCAACTGCGCCGTCGCCAAGCCGATGCCGCGACTGGCGCCGGTCACGAGCGCGATCTTGCCGGACAGATCGAAAAGACGGTCGGGTTGCATCGCGGTGATCCTCACGCTGGCATACAATCCGAGCATAACAAACGCGGAGGCGGCACCGTGCACGAAAAGCGCGTAGTGATTACCGGCGCCGGCAGTGGCTTGGGGCGCGCGCTCGCGTTCTGCTTCGCCGAGAACGGATGGCGCGTGGCCTGCGCCGACATCCGCCTCGACCGCGCGCAGGACACCGTGCGCCTGATGCGCGAGTTCGGCGTCGGTGCAATGGCGCTGAAGGTCGACGTCGGCAGCGACGCTTCGATGGAAGCCATGCGCGACGAAATCCTTGCTGCCTGGGACGGCGTGGACTGTGTCGTCAACAACGCCGGCGTCGCCTGCGCGGGCAGCGTCGCGCAGACCTCGCTCGATGACTGGCGCTGGACGCTCAACATCGACCTGATGGGCGTGGTGCGCGGCTGCCATGCGTTCCTGCCGGTGCTGCTCGAACAGGGCAGCGGCCACCTTGTCAACATCGCCTCGTTCGCCGGCTTCGCCAACGCGCCGCGCATGGGCGCGTATTCAGCGGCCAAGGCCGGCGTGATTTCGCTATCGGAAACCCTGCGCGCCGAACTCGCCGGCAGCAAGGTCAACGTGTCAGTCGTGTGCCCGGCCTTTTTCCCGACCAATCTGATGGACACGGCGCGTGCGCCGGAGAGCGACAAGGCAACCGCGAAAAAATTCATGGCCAAGGCGACGCAGAACGCCGACGATATCGCGGCGATCATCTACCGCGAAATCCAGCGCGGTACGTTTCTGGTCTTGCCGACCAAGGGAGAACGTGGACGCTGGCGCATCAAGCGCTTCGCGCCCGAACTGTTTTTCCGCAAACTCGTGGCCCTGGCCGGCAAGGCCGGAGGCGGTACATGAGCCGCCTGCTGATCTACGGCGCGAACGGCTACACCGGCCGGCTGATCGCGCGCGAAGCCGCACGGCGCGGTCTGAAGCCGCTGCTGGCCGGGCGCAATCGCGACGAACTCGAGACGCTGGCGAAGGAATTGGGGCTGCTCAGACGCGTGTTCGAACTTTCCCATCCTGCCGAGATCGCGCGCAATCTGGACGGTGTGGATGTCGTGTTGCATTGCGCCGGGCCGTTTTCGCGCACCGCTTCGCCGATGCTCAACGCGTGTCTAGACGCGAACGTGCATTACCTCGATATCACCGGCGAAATCGACGTCTTCGAGCTGTGCCATCGCACCCATTCGCGCGCGCAGCATCAGGGCACGGTCGTGCTGCCCGGCTCCGGTTTCGATGTGGTGCCCACCGATTGTCTCGCCGCGCTGCTCAAGCGCCGGCTGCCGGATGCGGCCTCGCTCGTGCTCGCTTTCGAAGCCGGCGGCGGACCGAGTCCCGGCACTGCGGCGACCAGCGTCGAAGGTCTGGCGCACGGGGGGCGCGCGCGCATCGGCGGCGAGATCCGTAGCGTTCCGCTGGCGTGGAAAACACGCGAATTCCTGCGCGACGGCAAACCGCGCACGGCGATGACGATTCCCTGGGGCGACGTCTACACCGCCTTCGTTTCGACCGGAATTCCGAATATCGAAACCTATATGGCAGTGCCGCCGCAAACGATCAAACGCCTGCGCTGGATGCGGCGCATCCAGCCGTTGCTTGCACTCGGCCCGGTACAGAACTTCATGAAGCGGCGCGTGTTGGCGGCCACGCCGGGACCGAGCGAGCAACGCCGCCGCGACACCGGATGCCATGTCTGGGGCGAAGTGCGTAATGCGGCAGGCATGCCGGCCGGCCTGGAACTGGAAACCCCAAACGGCTATGAGCTGACCGTGACCGCCGCGCTCGGCATCGCCGAACACCTGCTATCCCGCACCAGCCCGCCGACCGGCGGCTATTTCACGCCATCGCAGCTGATGGGCGCCGATTACGTCCTCAAACTGCCCGGCGTCCGCCTCGTGGAACCGTCCGCTGTTGCGGCAAGCGCCTGATTCTGCTGTAATGCACCGCTCGCTGCGTGTTTGCGGCGATTCCCCACCTGCTTGGCGGTCTGAAAAGAACCCGCGTTTGGGAAGCACGTGCAGGTGTGGGGGCCGATGCCGCCCTGGCTAAGGGCGCTCCCGTTCATCCTCGAGGAAGGTTCCGATGGCCAAAGTCTGCCAAGTCACCGGCAAGCGCGCGCAGTCCGGCAACAACGTGTCGCATGCCAACAACAAAACCCGGCGCCGCTGGCTGCCAAACCTGCACGAGCGCCGCTTCTGGGTGCCGAGCGAAAAGCGCTGGGTGAAACTGCGTGTTTCGTCCCAGGCCCTGCGCACGATCGACAAGAACGGCATCGAAACCGTTCTGGCCGAGCTGCGCGGCCGCGGCGAGCGAGTTTGATTGAATTGGGTCTGAGGAGATAACCCATGGCATCCAAGCGCGACAAGATCCGCCTCGTGTCTTCGGCCGATACCGGCCATTTCTACACGACGGACAAGAACAAGAAGACCACCACCGACAAGATCGAGATGAAGAAGTACGATCCGGTTGTGCGCAAGCACGTGATATACAAGGAAGCGAAGATCAAGTGACCTCAGGATGAGGTCATCCCGGACTGTATAAGGATGTACGCTGATCCGGGATCCAGCCCTTCGAACAAGCAAGGAACTGGATTCCCGCTTTCGCGCGAATGACAAACAGAAAAACAAAAAAGCCCGCCGATTGGCGGGCTTTTTATTGCGCGATGATATTTGTCTCAGGACTTCACCGGTACCAAGGCATAACCGCGCAGGCGCACGGCAAATTCCTGCAAGGCGCGAATGCCACTGGCCTCGGCTTCCCGACACCACTCCTGCAGGTTCGCGAGCATGGCTTCGCCGCTGCCGTTGCCGCGTTCGAGCACGGCGGCCAGGCGCGAACGGAAATCGCAGACCTGTGCCAGCAATGGCCGCTGTTTGACGGCTTCGAGCATGCGCGTTTGTGCGGCGCCATCAAGCCAGCGCCCGCCATTCGCCAACGCGCGGCGCAGCGCGCGCGGCAGCGCTTTCACCCTGGCCCCGGCATGCGCGGCTTCTTCGCGCAAGGTCGGCGCAATCACGCCGCGAAAGTAATCCGTCATCACCTGGAAGCGGTGGCTGAGCAGGGCCTTGATCGTTTCGGCGTCAGGCAGCGGGACGTTGGCGCGCACATCCAGCGATGGCGCCACGCGCAGCACCTTGGCCAGACCCAAGGCCTGGAAACCGCGGATAAGCGCCCAGCCGATATCGAACTCCCACCGGCGCAGGGCGAACTTGGACGAACTCGGGAAGGCGTGATGGTTGTTGTGCAGTTCCTCGCCGCCGATGAAAAAGCCCCACGGCGTGAGGTTGGTCGCCATGTCGGCGGTTTCGAAATTGCGGTAGCCCCACCAATGGCCGAGACCATTGACCACGCCCGCGGCCCAGAACGGTATCCAGATCATCTGCAGCGCGGAAATCGCCAGACCCCACACCCCGAACAAGGCGATATTGATCAGAAACATCAGGGTCGGCCCGGCATAGGGATGGGCGGAATAGACGTGGCGTTCGAGCCAGTCGTCGGGTGTGCCACGGCCGTATTTTTCCATGTCGTCGGGTTTGCCGGCGGCGACGCGGTACAAGTCCACGCCCTGCCACAACACGGTGTTGATGCCGAAAATCTTCGGGCTGTGCGGATCTTCCTCGGTCTCGCACTTGGCGTGGTGCTTGCGGTGCACCGCCACCCATTCGCGCGTTACCATGCCGGTGGACAGCCACGACCAGAAGCGAAAAAAATGCGCCAGAGCGGGATGGAAATCCACGCCGCGATGCGCCTGGCTGCGATGCAGGTACAAGGTAACGGCGAAAATCGTCAACTGGGTGACGATCAGGAAATACACGAGCTTGGCCACCCAGGAGGCATGCGTGAGGCCGTGGATCAGGAAATTGAGGATGAAATCGAGCATGTGGATTCCCGCAGCAGGATCGCTCACTATACGCGAGCGTGCCGGCACCGGCCAGTGAGCCGCGGGCAGGCGGGAGACTCGCGGATTAAACTTTCGTTATGAGCGACGAATCGGCGGACATCGCCCGGCAACTGGTGGAATTGCGTATCGAGCACCGCGATCTCGACGCCGCGATCGCGCGCCTGGCTGCCGACGCGAACTGCGACGAGCTGCAACTCAAACGCATGAAGAAACGCAAGCTGCTGCTCAAGGACGCGATCACCAAGCTCGAGAGCAAGCTGATTCCGGACCTTGACGCCTAGGCAGACTCCGGCTTTTCCGGCACGGCCAGCGCATCGCGCCGTTCGGGCGTGAGTTTGAGAATTCCGTGGCGGATCTCGCGCGAGAGGATCACTTTCGCGTCGCGCACGATGTCTTCCAGCGCGGCGTCGAATTCGAGCCGACCGTTCGCGTCCGGCCAGATCACGCGGCGTTCGCGCAGCTTCTGGATGAAGCCGCGGAACAGGGATTTGTCGAAGAATTCCGGCGCGTTGAGTTCGTGCAGCAACGAGAGGCGTTGCGCGGTCAGCGTGCACAGGTTTTCCAGCTCCGACCCGGTCAGCGTGTTCGGGCCGTTGCGCACCAGCGCGGCGATGGCGATGTAGTAGCGCTCGAACGCTTGCAGCATGCTGTGCGCGATCGTGCGCAACTGGAAGGCGCTGTCGCTCTGACCCGGTTCGCGGGCGAGGATACGGCCATCGTCCACATGCGCGAGCAGGCCGCGGTCGGCGAAGAATTCGATGACCGCGGCCATGCGCTGGGCGAAGCCGTCTTCGTCCCACGGCAAAAACAATTCGGCCTGGATGAACGGATAGATCATGCGGCCCAGGCGCAGGATCGTCTCGCGCGCGACGCGCCGGTTGTTGAGGAAACAGCACGCCACCCACGCTGCGGCTGCGATCAGGTGCAGTACATTGTTGCGGAAATAGGAAAGCAGCACCGCGTTCTGGCCGTCGCAGGTCAGCACGTCGCCGAGCGGATGCGCGACGCGTCCGATCCAGCCCATGCGCTCGCCGTAGGCGACGATCTCGGCGGGCGCAAGCGGCGTGACCGTCACGCGATCCGAATACGGCATCGCCGTGAGCAGCGACTTGACCAGGTCGAGCTGGGCGAGCAGGTCGGTCTCGGCCATCGCATGTTTGGGCGTGGACAGGATGGCGAGCGCGAGCAGATTGACCGGATTGACGTCGGTGGCGCGGTTGATGTTGACCAGGATCTTGTCGCCAAGCTGGTCGAGCAGGCGATTCAGCCAGTCCGGTTTGGCATCCGCCTCGCCGCTGAATTCGCGCCAGCCGGGACTGGCTGCGTCGAGCAGCGGCGTCAGTTCGATCGGCTCGCCGAAGCTCAGCGCGACATGCCCGTAGTGCTGACGCAGCACGCCGCGCACGCCGCGGATCAGACCGAACCAGGATTCCTTCTCCTTCGCCTTGCCCGACAGCTCGCCGCTATAGGACTTGCCTTCCATCAGCTTTTCGTAGCCGATGTAGACCGGCTGGAACAGCACCGGCCGGCGCGGCGCGCGCAGGAACGCGCGCACCGTCATCGACAATAGGCCAAAGCGCGGCGCGAGCGTGCGCCCGGTTCGCGAGCGCGTACCCTCGATGAAGTATTCCATCGGTGCGCCCTGATCGATGAGCTGGGCCATGTATTCCTTGAACAGCACCGCATACAATGCATTGCCCTTGAAACTGCGGCGCATGAAGAACGCACCGCCGCGGCGCAGCAGCGGCCCGAGCACCGGCAGGTTCAGATTCACGCCGGCGGCGATATGCGGCACGACCAGGCCCGATTGGTAGAGCTGGTAGGACAGCAGCAGGTAATCGGCATGGCTGCGGTGGCACGGCACATACACCACTTCATGACCGGCCGCCGCCGCGCGCGCCTTGTCGAAATGGTGCACGGCGATGCCGTCGTAAAGCTTGTTCCAGAAGCTGGTCAGCAGGAACGACACCGACCGCACCACCGGATGCGAATAGTCGGCGGCGATTTCCCATGCCGCATCGCGTGCGCGCTTGCGCGCCTGCTCGATGGAGACCCCGTCCTTGTTCGCGGCGGCTTCGATGGCGGCGCGTACGGGTTCGCTGTTGAGCAGGGCATCGACGACCATGCGCCGGTGCGACAAATCCGGGCCGATGACCTGGGCGCGGACACGGCGGAAATGCGCGCGCAGCACGCGCGAAATCTTGCGCAGCGTGCGCTCGGCGGGAACTTCGCGTTCGGCATCCAGTGTCTCGCGCACGCGCACGGGCGGGGCAAACTGCACGATCGTGGTACGGCCGTTCAGCAACAGCGCGAGCAGACGGCGGAAGCGGCCGACCACCACCCAGTTTTCCGAGAACAGGACCCGGAACCAGCCAGTCTGGCGATCCGGCGCGCGACCGACGAATATCGACACGGGAACGAGCTGGGCATCCAGATCCGGTTGTACGCGCAGCGTTTCGAGCAATTGCGCCAGTGTCTGCGAATGCGTGCGCGGACGCGCGCGTCGGTACAGCCAGCCTTCGCGCCGCGCCAACGCGAACATCGAACGCGCGCGACGCAGCGGCCCGAGTTGCAAGGGTTGCAGTGGTTCGGGCAGTCCGGCTTCGCGGCAGGCTTGCTCCAGGATCAGCGTGTCGGAAAGACCGTAGCGCTCGGTGACGTAGATCACCGGCCGCGAGGCGTCGATCTGGGCGCGGACGTCCTGCGGCTCGCGACGGATCGACAACCACGGCTCGACCACGCGGCCGAGCGCGCGCAGCCACCAGGCGGCGCGCGGAGGACTGGAGGAGGAGGAAGTAACCGGCGCGGGAGCGTCCATCCCGCCATTGTACGGGACGGTAGGATTCAATAAGCATTTGGCCCGCACGTGGCGGGCCAAATTCGGTCGAAGCGGCCGATTTCCCTACTTGCCGGCATCGCCGGCGGAAGTCGTTCCAGTGGCATTTTGTGAATGATCGCGTAGCAAAGCCAATTCCTTTTCCTTACTGCAAGCGTCGGCATATCCATTTTTGCAAAGGTCCGCTTGATGGTCGATCTCGGCTTGCAAAGCGTTTGCATTTTCTGGCGTCGCGGGTTTCGCGGCGGCACTGGCGATTTCCGCCTCATGCTTGTGCCACTGATCGATGGCATGTTTGCCATACCAACGGCCATCGACCCTGACCATCTGCGCCTCGGTGGTGAACGGCTTGCCGAACGCGGTGTAGGTGAGCTTGACCGTGGCGGCGTCGCCGTTGGCGGCGACCGGATCGAGCTTGACCGAATCCAGTGCCTGATCGACGTTCAGGCCGTACACGGCAAGCACCGCCTTGACTCCGGCAAGCACGACGCCGGCCTTCTGCATGGCCTGCTCGTAGCTGAGCGCGCGCGCCTCGTCGGCGGACTTGAGATTCAGCGCACGTGCGGTCTTGCAGATTTGCGCGATCGCCGCCTTGACCAGGACGGGATCGGTGAACTTGGTCGTCTGCGCCCACTGCGCGGTGGCATCGAGCAGGTCTTCGGCCTGCTTCTTCTGCGCGTCGGACAGGTCCTTGTTCTGCGCGATCGCGCTCTTGGCAAAGCCCTGGCCCATCGCAATCATCATCGGCATCTGCTGCGCCGACTGCTTGTCGAACTCGGCCAGCTTTGGTTGGATCTGTGCGTACATCTTGGCCTCGGCGTCCGGCGCAGTCAGCGTCGCCATGCGTTCGGAGAATTCCTTGCGGTCTTCGTCGGTGATGGGTTCCGCATTCAGATCCTTGTTCCAGTCGGCCTTGAGCTTGGCCACTTCCGGTACCGGCAGGGCATTGTCGACCAGCGCGGCGACGTTGTTGTCGCGCAGCGCCTTGATCGAGGCCGCGATGGCGGCGTCGGGTGTGGCCGGTACGACGGCGGCGGCCGGAGCGGCCGGATTGGCGGCATTTTGCTGCTGGTTGCAGCCGAAGCCGGCAGCCGCGAGCACGGCGACAAGGGCAAAACGGACGAGCTTGGACATGGCAAATCCCCAGACTTATGGAGCGGGATGGCGACTGTAGTGAGCGCGTGGCGCCAAGGCAAGCGCGCGGGTACCACCAGTCAGCGCGTGTTCAATTCGAGCGCAGCGCGGCGTGCTTGGCCGCACGCGGATCGGCGCGCATGTTCTTGTCCGGATTGTGTTTGGTCAGCGCCGATTCCCACGAACCATATGCCGGATTCGGCAGGGCGAACCAGCGCGCGCCGAACCAGTCGCGGTAGGGCGCGATGCGCTCGGCACGGGTGGCATTGTCCGCGTCCGCGCCATCGATGAAATCGCCGAGCTGGTCGCCGAACATCGCCAACACGCGATAGCGCTGTGCGACGAGCCGGCGCCGACAGCCCTTGTCGCCGGAATCGCGATCCACGCAGCCGGGCGTGGCCACGCCGCGGTTGAGCACGGCGGCGTCGGTCAACGGGAATCCGTCCGCGGCGAGATTGGCGCGGGTGGAATCGGCTTGCGTCACATCGCGATTGCTGATGTAGATCATGGTTACGCCGTGCGCGGCGGCGAACTTGGCGTATTCCAGTGCCCCGGGCAGCGGCCGCGCCGATGCCTGCCGCACCCAGGCATTCCACGCCTGCGCGTTGAATGTCACGTCGTCGCGGATCATGCGCGCCTCGAACGGCGCGTTATCGAGCACGGTCTCGTCGATGTCGACGATCACCGCCGGCGGCAGCTTGGCCGCATCATGGGTGCGCTCGCCTCGCGGCAGCGCATCCCATTGCGGATCGCCCAGCGCCGCAAGCAGTTTGCCTTCGGCCATACGATAGATTTCGGCGTAGACGAGATCGTGCTCGACGCTTGTCTGCATCCAGACCGCGGCATTCAGCAGATCGTTGCCGGCGTATTTCGACGACGCCGATGCACCCGCGTACATGGCGGGTTTTTGCGCTGCGCCGGCGCAGCCGGCGAGCACGGCGGCGGCAATGAACGGGAATACCGGGCGCAAGGTCATCACGGACTCTCCGGGTTGTTTCAATGATAGCCCGCATCCGCGGCCACCTTGCCGCGGAAGACGCGATAGGAATAGGCGGTGTAGGCAAGCACGGCGGGAATCATGATGCAGGCGCCAACCAACACGAAACCTTGCGAAGATGGCGGCGAAGCCGCCTGCCAGATGGTGAGTGTCGGCGGCACGATATTCGGCCAGATGCCGACGACCAGACCGGTGAAGCCGAGCGCGAAGAAGCACAGCGACAACACGAACGGGGCGGTTTCGCGGTTGGCCAGCACCGCGCGCCACAAGGCAACGGCATTGACGATGGCAAGAATCGGCACCGGCGACAGATACAGCAGATTCGGCCACGCGAACCAGCGCGCCATCAATCCCGGATCGAGGAACGGCAGCCACGCGCTGACCAGCAGCATGAACGCGATTACCGCGAGCATCAGCGGCCGGGTCAGGTCAAAAGCGATGCGCTGCACGCGGCCATCGGTTTTCAGGACCAGCCAGGTCGCGCCGAGCAGGGCGTAGCCGAACACCACCGCTACGCCGGTCAGCATCGAGAACGGGCTGAACCAGGCGAACGCCGCCTCGTGCACGTACTTGCCGCCCTTGAGCGGCATGCCTTCGACCAGCGCACCGAGGATCAGGCCTTGCGCGAACGCGGCGAGCAACGATCCGGCGTTGAACGCAATGCCCCAGATCCAGCGCGAGCGCTGCGCCTTGAAGCGGAACTCGAATGCGACGCCGCGAAAGATCAGCGCAATCAGCAACGCGAGGATCGGCAGGTACAACGCCGACAACACGATGGAATACGCCGGAGGGAAAGCGGCCATCAGTCCGGCACCGCCCATCACCAGCCAGGTTTCGTTGCCGTCCCAGATCGGCGCGGCGGTGTTCATCATGAGATCGCGCTGCGCCTCGTCGTCGGCGAATGGCGCCAGGATGCCGATACCCAACACGAAACCGTCGAGCAGCACGTACATCAGTACGGCGAAGCCGATGATGAAGTACCAGATGACGGGGAGCGATTCGGCAAGCGTCATGGTGTTCTCCCGTTGCCAGGCTCGATCGTCCGGTTTTCACCAGGCAACCTCGCCATTGGCATCCCGCCAATGGCCGTCGCCGTCGCGCGCGATGCACTATTTTGCATCGCGCAGCACTCCTGCTCCGTCTTCGTCACCCAGGGAAAGCGGCCGCGCCGCAGTCTGCACGCCGCGCCGCGGCGGCGCGTCCACCGGACCGGCGCGCAGCATCTTGACGAGGTACCACGTCGCGAAACCGAACAACAGCACATAGGTGACGATGTAGGTGATCACCGAGGTGAGCACACTGCCCGAAGTGATGTTCGGACTCACCGCATCGGCCGTGCGCAACACGCCGTAGACCACCCACGGCTGACGCCCGACTTCGGTCACCCACCAGCCGAGCACGAGCGCGACGAATCCGCTCGGCGTCATCGCCATCCACGCGCGCAGATACCAGCGCGAGGAAAACGCGTTGCCGCGCCAGAGCTTCCACAAGCCGATCCAGGCGACGAAAAGCATCAGCAAACCCAGCCCGACCATGATGCGAAAGGCATAGAACGGAATCACCACCGGCGGGCGATCCTGCGGCGCAAAGTCCTTCAGACCCTGCACTTCGCCGCTCCAGGAATGAGTCAGGATCAAACTGCCCAGATGCGGCACGTCGAGCGCGGAATCGTTACGTTCGGCCTGCTCGTCGGGAATCGCGAACAAGGTCAACGGCACGTTCGCTTCGGTGTTCCAGCGTGCCTCGATGGCGGCGAGCTTGGCCGGCTGGTGCTCGCGCACCTCTTGCCCGGACAGATCGCCGACAATGATCTGCAGCGGCGCGACGATGGCGACGAAGATCAGCGCGCATTTCAGGCACACGCGCGCCTTGTCGGCGAATTGCCCGCGCGCCAGGTAGCACGCCGACACGCCGCCGATCACGAACGCGGTGGTCAGAAAAGCCGCCAGCACCATATGCGGCAGGCGGTAGAAAAACGAGGGATTGAAAACCACCGCCCACCAGTCGGTCGGATAGAACACGCCGTCGTGCAGCGCATAACCCGCCGGCGTCTGCATCCAGCTGTTCGCACTGATGATCCAGAAGGTCGAAAACAAGGTGCCCAGCGCGACCATGCAGGTGGCGAAGAAGTGCGCGCGATGGCTCACGCGCTGCCAGCCGAACAGCATCACGCCGAAGAACGTGGCTTCCATGAAAAAAGCGGTCAGCACTTCGTAATCAAGCAGCGGTCCGACCACATTGCCTGCGGCGGCGGAGAATCCGGCCCAGTTTGCGCCAAACTGGAAGCTCATCACGATGCCGGTGACGACACCGACGCCGAACGACACGGCGAATATCTTCATCCAGAAGAAGTACAGATCGCGCAGTACAGCCGCACGGGTGCGCAGCCACCAGGCTTCGAGGAAGGCGAGCCAGCTCGCCAGACCGATGGTGAAGGCCGGAAACAGGATGTGGAACGAAATCACGAAGCCGAATTGCAGGCGCGACAGCAGCACGGTTTCGGTCATCGGGACATCTCCGCCACAACCGGCGGATTATCGCACCGATGGATTGCGCCATGACGTCATTGCGCGAACATCTGCGCCAGGCGCGCGATATGCGCGGCGGCGGTTTCGCGTTTGACCTGCGAATCCTGCTCCGCGTCACGGCCATCCCAATGCAGGTCTGCCTGCGGCAGTTCGGCGAGGAAGCGGCTCGGCTCGTTGGCGAGGATCTCGCCGTAGCGGCGCGAACGCTGCGCATGGGCCAGGCACAAACGTTCCTTGGCGCGCGTGATGCCGACGTAGAACAGGCGGCGCTCCTCGTCGATGCGGCCTTCGGCGATGCTGGATTCGTGCGGCAGGGTGCCCTGCTCGACGCCGATCAGATACACGAAACTAAATTCCAGGCCCTTGGCCGAGTGCAGGGTCATCAGGCGCACGGCATTTTCCGATTCGTCGCGATCCGCGTTCGTGAGCAAGGCAAGTTGCGCGGCAAGATCGCCGGCACGGCCGCCGTTCCTGCCCATTGCACGAAACCACTGGCCAAGTTCGGCGATGTTCTCCAGCCGCCGCGCGCGCAGGGATTCGTCCTTGGTTTCGGCACGGACATGCGCTTCATAACCGCTGCGGCGCACGATTTCCTCGACCAGTTCGGCGGCGGACATTTTTCGCATCGCCGACGTCAGCTCGCCGATCATGCTTGCGAAACCGGCGAGCGCGGCGGCCGGCCGCGGCGCAAGCAGTTTCAGCGCCGCATCGCTGTGCGCCGCGTGCAACATCGACACATGCCGTGATTGCGCCAGTTCTCCGAGTTTCTCCAGCGTTGTCGTGCCGATCTCGCGGCGCGGCACGTTGGCCACGCGCAGGAACGCGGCATCGTCGTCGGGATTGACCAGCAGGCGCAGGTAGGCGAGTACGTCCTTGACCTCGGTACGCTCGAAGAACGCGGTGCCGCCGGTCAACTGATACGGCACGCGCAGCGCACGCAGCGCCTTCTCGACCGGCCGCGATTGATGGTTGCCGCGATACAGCACGGCGAATTCGTTCCACGGCGCCTTGGTCAGTTGCTGCTGATGCGCGATGTCGGCGGCAACGCGCTCGGCCTCGTGTTCATCGTCGCGGCAGGCCAGCACGCGGATCGGCACGCCTTCGCCGTGCTCGCTCCACAACCGTTTTTCGTGGACATGCGGATTGTGCGCGATCAGCGCGTTGGCCGCGCGCAGGATGCGCCCGCTGCAACGGTAATTCTGTTCGAGCTTGATCACCTTCAGCGCGGGGTAGTCGCGCGCCAACTCGTCAAGGTTGCCGGGATTGGCGCCGCGCCAGGCGTAGATCGACTGGTCATCGTCGCCCACGCAGGTGAACGCGCCGCGACCGCCGGCCAGCGCCTTCAGCAGACGGTATTGGGCAAGGTTCGTATCCTGGCATTCGTCCACCAACAGATAACGCAGGCGCTCCTGCCACGCGCTGCGCACCTCCGCGTCGGTTTCGAGCAAGGCCAGCGGCAGCCGGATCAGATCGTCGAAATCCACTGCATTGAACGCGGCCAGGCGCTTCTGGTAACGCGCATAAATATCCGCTGCTTCGCGTTCGCGCGCACTGCGTGCGGCATCCGCCGCCTGCTCGGATGTGAGGCCACTGCTCTTGGCATTCGAGATCAGGCTGCGCAGCGCGTACAAGGCATCCGGCTTGGCCGCTGCCGGCGCCAGATCCTTGACGATCGCCGCGCTGTCGTCGGCGTCGAACACGGAAAATCCGCGCTTGAGCCCCATCTTGGCGTGCTCGGTCTGCGCGATCTTCAGGCCCAATGCGTGGAACGTCGCGACAGTAAGCTCCGCCGCCGTCGGGCCTTTCACTAGCCGGGCCACGCGTTCGCGCATCTCGCGCGCGGCCTTGTTGGTGAACGTGATGGCGCCGATCTTGTCCGGCGCCATGTTCTTGCGCGCGATCAGATGCGCGATTTTCTCGGCGATCACGTGCGTCTTGCCGGAGCCGGCGCCGGCCAGCACGAGCAAGGGTCCGTCCGTGTATTCGACGGCGGCGCGTTGCGGCGGATTCAATCTCATCGGCGCGAGCGGCAAAATCGGTCGCGCATTGTAACCGCCGGCGCAATTCAGGCGACGCGGACGATATCGCCGTCGCAGGAACCATCCTCGCGGATGGTCAGATGCGGCAGACCCAGCCCGCGCAGATAGGCGCCTCCACCCTCGACACCCATCAGCATCGCCAGCGTCGCCGCCGCGCCGGCGATGAGGCAGCTTTCGGCCACGACGCTGACGCTGGCGAAACCCTGCGCCGGTTCGCCTCGGCGCGGGTCGACGATATGCGAATAGCGGCGCCCATCGATGATCAGCGCGCGTTCGTAGTCGCCGCTCGTCGCCAGTCCGCCGCGCGGCAATTCGATGCGCGCCGCCGCGCGTCCGGACGCTCGCGGCGCCTTGATGCCGACGATCCAGGGCGAGCCGTCGCGATGCGGGCCGATCAGAGCCAGATCGCCGCCAAGATCGATGACGCCCGAAACCGCGCCGGCATCGCGACACGCCTGCGCGCAGCGATCGGCGGCGTATTCCTTGACGATTCCGCCCAGATCCAGATGCATGCGGGACACCGCCAAGCGCAAAAACGGGCGCCGCCACCGCACCCGCTGCCAGCCGGTGACGGCGAGCGCCGCCGATATTTCGGCCTTGTCCGGCAGGCGCCCGCGCTGCGCATCCCACAGCCGCGTCAGCGCACCGGCGGTGATGTCGAACAGGCCGCCGCTTTGCGCGTGCAGCGCGGCGGCGAAGTCGATCAGGTCCGCCGTCTCCGCATCGACTTCGATGCCTGCCATCGCACTCGCCGCGATGCGCGCAACGAGACTGTCGCCGCGGTAATGCGAGTATTTGCGGTCCAGCCGCGTGCATTCGGCAACGACCGCCGCCTGCGCGGCCCGCGCGATGGGTTCGGCGTCCGTCTCCAGATGCAGCGCGCACGGGCAGCCCATGCTGGAGAAGTCGAATTTGTATACTGCGCCACTCAATCGAAATGGTAGTCCAGACCGGCAAACACGCGGGTGTAACTGACCACCGCCGGATCGGCCGCACTTGCGCCGCCGATCGTATAGCCCGTGCTGGCATGATAGCGCTCGGCGCCGGCGGACAATTCCCAATGCCCGATGCGCTTGCGCAGGTTCAGGTTCACCGCGGCCGCGCCGAACGCGCCGAGACGGTAGTCGCTGGAAAAATCCGGTCCGCTGCCGGCGGCGAAGAACGGTGCGTAAAAGCGCGCGCGGCTCTGACTGTAATAGCGCACGCCGGGTACCAGTTGCCAGCCATCGCGCAGGTTCTGGTACCAGCTCGCTTCCAGGGTCAGTGAATGCTGGCCCCAACTGTTCGCGGCCAGACGCGTATCCAGGTGCAATGCGGCGCTGTCGTTGACGGCGCGACGATAGCGCACCAGCCACGCGATTTCGCCGCGTCGATGCGGACGCGTATCGGGATCCAGCGTGCCGTCCACGAAGACCAGCTTGTACGGATCCGACAGATAGCCGCTTTGATAATCGATCTGGACACCGCTCTCGGCCACCGATACGCGATCCAGCACCAGGCTCAGGCTGGCGAAAGCCGACGCCGTGTTTTTTTCGGCACGCTGGATGCGGTCGTAAAGCACGGCGGCAAAGGGTTCGATGCGATCATGCGAAAAACTGCCGCCGAAACCCAGGGTCAGTGCGCTCGACAATGGCAACGTGCGTTCGGCGCCGAGTGCGGTGGAGTGGTAGTCGCGCTCCTGCGAATACGACGCGCTGAACGTGCGCGTGTCGTTGCCGCCCGCATCGTGGGTCAGCGCCACCGTGGCCGCGCTGCGGTGATCGCGGATGGTCGCACCGCTCAAGACCTGGATCGGCCTGTTGTCCGGTCCGGGAATCACGTACCAGGGCGAGGATCCGCTCATCACCTCGTGGGTCGCATTCACGCTCAGCGTGTTGCGATCGCCGACCGGCGAGTTCAGCAGGAACTGCTGCGAATACACCTCGTAGCGGCGCGGATCGCCGAGCGACGGCGCCGACAGCGCATCCTCGCCGTAGATGTTGAAGCGATAACCGACGTATTGCTCCGAAGCGGTTTCATCGGCCCGCACCGCGTTGGTCCCGGTCAATGCCGCCGAGGCCGCGATCAACAACGAGAGCGAGGGCGAAGGCCGCATCAATTGCATCCGCACCCGCCGCCCGCCGCGCCGATCTCGCCGGAAGTCCCCTCCTTGCTGAAATACGCGTGCTGGTTCATCGCCGCCTGCAACGGGTCCGGATCCCAGCGCATGTCCCAGCGCGCCAACCGGCCGCGCTGCCACGGCTGCACGGCTTGCATCGCGCAGCCGCCGAGGCAGACCAGCGCAATCAGCGCCAGCAGCCAGCGCAGGGCGCGTTTAGTGCGCAGCGGCTGGCTTGGCGATGAGCGCCGTGATTTCGCGTTTGAGCGCATTGATGTCCTCGGGCTCGAATCCGATGTGACGATAGCGCACGATCCCCGCGCGGTCGATCAGGTAGGACGAAGGCATGCCCTTCAATCCGAACGCCTGCGCAACGTCGCCGCGTGGATCTTGCAAAGCAGTGTACTTGACCGGGTGTTCACGCAGAAATGCCCTGGCGTCGTCGCTGTTCTCATCGAGGCCGACCGCGAGTATGGCGAATTCGGATACGGGAAAATCTGCCTGCAGGCCGTTGTACAGCGGCAAGGATTGCCGGCATGGACTGCACCAGGACGCCCAGAAATCCACCAGCACAACCTTGCCGCGGTAATCGGCCAAGGACACGCTATGCGTACCAGCGAACGGCGTCAGGGAAAAATCCGGCGCCGTGGCGCCGGGTTCCACCGCGCTCGCCGCACCGGCCGCGGCGAGCAACGCAGCGGCCAGTGCGATGCGCAGGCTCATTGCGCGGGGCACGTGGTGCCCGCGATCTGCGTCAGGCGCTGGATCGGCAGCGGCGTGTCATTGGCATTGTTGTAACCGGGCACGTCCGAATGCCAGCTCACCGTGCCGTTGTTGCAGTCGGTGAAAGTGAAGGTGAGCGTGCCCCACAGGTCCGGCGGATTCGGGCCGGTGCCGACCCGGCGCACATCGTTCGGATTGAAGTTCGGCGGGAAGCGCGCACCGGTTTGCAGGATCGCCGGCAGGGTGACGGTATTGGTGGTGGTGTCGTAGCTGCCTTGTGCATAGATCCAGTTCTGGCCGCTGCCGTCGTTGGCGGTGCTGGCGACGGGTGTGTAGACGAACCAGATGGCGAGCATGTTGAAGGTGGTGCCGCCGGTGGCGAAGTTGGTGAATTCGAGCTGGAAGCCGTGGCCGCCCTGGTTCGGGTTGTACCAGTTGCCGGACAGATAACCGCCCAGCGTGATCGGCGGCGGTGCCGCCGCATTGACGACGATGCTGCCGATCATGCCCATGCCGGCGTGTTGGTCGCATTGGTAATTGATCGTGCCTGCGGTTGGAAAGGTTACGGTGTCGCTCCATGCGTTGCCGCTGGGTGCATTGTTGTTGGCGCAATCGTTCGAGCATTTAAAGCTCGTCGGACCGCTCGTGGAATGGACGTTATGGAAGCCGCCGGCATTCTTGAAGGTCACCGTGTCGCCGGCGTTGATCGTCAAACTGGATGGCGTGAAGTTGAAGTCGGACGCCGTCACGGTAAACGTGGTCGCCTGCACGGCCGCAGCCGGAAGGTGCAGCAAGGCCGCTGCAAGCAGCAATTTCAACATGGCAGTTCTCCGCATCATGACGCGATACCCGCAACGCGCGGAATGCCGCGCACGTTGACAATCTGCCATCCGCGCGGCCTCGACGATACCGACCAAAGTCGGTGGCGCCCACCCTTCCATGGTCGGTGCCGTACACTGTGCGCCAGGCCGCCGGCGTTCGGCGGACAAGGCGGGCGGAATGGCGAAACTGTATTTCTATTATTCGGCAATGAATGCCGGAAAAACCACGACCTTGTTGCAAAGTGCGCACAATTATCGCGAACGCGGCATGCGCACGCTGATTCTGACCCCGCAACTGGACGACCGTCATGGCAAGGGTGTTGTCGCCTCGCGCATCGGCCTGAAGGCGCGCGGGCGCATGTTCGCGCGCGGCGAGGATCTCCTCGAGACGGTGCGCGAGGACATCGCCGCGAACGGCGCGCTGCATTGCGTGCTGGTGGACGAGGCGCAGTTCCTGGGCAAGGCGCAGGTGTGGCAATTGTCCGACGTGGTCGACCGGCTGCGCATTCCCGTGCTCGCCTACGGCCTGCGCACGGATTTTCGCGGCGAACCGTTCGAAGGCAGCTTGTACCTGCTCGCCTGGGCGGATGAACTGGCCGAGATCAAGACCATCTGCCACACCGGCAAGAAGGCGACGATGGTGGTGCGCGTGGACGAACGCGGTCGCGCCCTCACCGAAGGGCCGCAGGTGGAAATCGGCGGCAACGAGCGCTACGTCTCGGTGAGTCGCGCCGAGTTCAAGAAGGTCGTGCGCGGCGAGGGACGGATGGAGTTGCAGCAGCCGACCCTGCCGCTCGAAGAAAAGAAATGATTCAGCGCTGGCAGCGCGGGCAATAGAAGGTATTGCGCTGGCCCAGCACGACGGCGCGAATGGCCGTGCCGCAGACTTTGCAGGGCTCGCCGGCGCGGCCATAGACGAACAGTTCCTGCTCGAAATAACCGGGCGCCCCGTCGGGAGCGAGGAAATCGCGCAGCGTCGTGCCGCCACGCGTGATGGCGTGGGCGAGGATGTGTTTGACCCACTGTGCCAGTCGCGCGTAACGTGCGCGCGACACCGCACCGGCGGCGCGCTGCGGATGGATGCCCGCCGCGAACAGCGCCTCCGCGGCGTAGATGTTGCCGACGCCGACGACGACATGCTGATCCATCAGGAAGGACTTCACCGGCGCGCTGCGACCGCGTGCGGCGCGCCACAGATGATCGCCGTCGAATTCCTCGGCGAGCGGCTCCGGGCCGAGCCCGGCCAGCAGTGGATGCGTGGCACCCGGTTTCTGCCAGAGCATGCAGCCGAAGCGGCGCGGATCGGTGAAGCGCAGG
>JAGWXP010000183.1 GCA_018969845.1 Lysobacteraceae bacterium
AGTTCTCGAAAAAACTCTGGCGCAAGCCACGTGCGCGGCGCCAATTCCGTTACGACATCGCCATGCTGGCCGATCCGAACGAGGCGATGCCGCCCTCGAACAAGCGCGCGCTCAAATCCTTCATCGAGGCCGGCAAGGAAATCGCCATCGAGGTGGAAACGATCGGCAAGAACGATTATTCCAGCCTCGCCGAATACGACGGCCTGTTCATCCGCGAAACCACCGCACTGGACAACCACACCTACCGTTTCGCCAACAAGGCCGAGAAGGAAGGCATGGTGGTGATCGACGATCCGGGCTCGATCCTCAAGTGCACGAACAAGATCTACCTGCACGACCTGCTGCGCTCGCGCAAACTGCCCACGCCGAAAACCGAAATCCTCTACCGCGACGACGGCAAGCGCCTGGAGGAATTGCCCGACCAGCTCGGCTTTCCGATCGTGCTGAAGATTCCGGATGGATCTTTCTCGCGCGGCATCGTCAAGGTGGAAACGCCTGAACAGCTCAAGGCCGCAGTGGAAAACCTGTTCCAGCACACCGCGCTGGTACTGGCGCAGGAATTCCTGTTCACCGAATTCGACTGGCGTATCGGCGTGCTCGACGGCGAAGCGCTGTACGCCTGTCAGTACTTCATGTCGCGCGGGCACTGGCAGATCTACAATCACGGCGCCAACGCGACGCAGAAATCCGGCGGTTTCAAGACTCTGCCGGTGCGCAACGCACCGAGTGAGATCGTCAAGCTCGCGCTGAAAGCCACCGCGCCGATCGGCGACGGTCTGTACGGCGTAGACCTGAAGCAAGTCGGCAACCGCAGTGTGGTGATCGAGGTCAACGACAATCCCTCGATTGATGCCGGCGTCGAAGATGCCTACCTCGGCGAGGATTTGTACCGGCGCATCATGTCCGAATTTCTGCGGCGCATGGAAAGAAAGCGTCTGGGCATCAAGGATTGATCGCGACGGAATCGGCGGGCGCATGGCCTTGCACGATTGCACCCGCGCTTTCCGAAAAATACATGTTCAGACGGGCGCTTTTTGACTCTCGCGATCATCGAGGATCGCAATAACACGGCCGCCGCCGCCAACCGATGCCGGTGCAGCACACCGAGGTCGATGAGCGGCGCGGCAACCAGCCAGAACGGCAGCCAGCCCAGCAAAGGATCGTGTCCGCGCAGCGGGGCGAACATCAAACATGCCAAGGCGCCGGCGCTCAGCCAAATCCAAAACAGACCTTCGATTGTTTCCGTGCGCCGGACGGGATTCGACAGCGTCGACATGGCCATCTCCCTCGTTGCGATGCGCGCATCCTCGCAAGGCGGCATCTCACCGATTGAGATGCCGCGCTCGTCTATACTGGCGACCGTGGAAACCCCGCACTTCCTCCAATACGCCGTGATGTTCCTCGCCGCCGCGGTGATCGCGGTGTCGGTGTCGCGGCGTGCCGGGCTGGGCGCCGTGCTCGGCTATCTGGCTGCAGGCGCCGTGATCGGTCCGCACATGCTCGGGCTCACCCCGGACATGCAGCAGGCCACGCAGTTTTCCGAGCTCGGCGTGATCTTCCTGCTGTTCGTTATCGGCCTGGAACTCTCTCCGCAGCGCCTGTGGGTAATGCGACGCGCGGTGTTCGGCGCGGGCACTGCGCAGGTCGCAGCGTCGGCACTGCTGCTCGGCGCCGCGGCATGGCTGGCCGGCGTGCCGCGCAATGGCGCGCTGATCGTTGGCCTCGGACTGGCATTGTCCTCCACCGCCATCGGTTTGCAGATTCTGGCCGAGCGCAAGGAACTGGCCAGCGCGCACGGCCGCCTCGCGTTTGCGATCCTGTTGTTCCAGGATCTGGCCGCGATTCCGATCTTTGCCCTGATTCCCCTGCTTGGCACACATGCGGCCGCGGGCTCGCCGGCGGCCGAAGGCCTGACCGTCGCGAAAATCATCACCGTGATCGCGGCCATTGTGGTCGGTGGACGCTGGCTGTTGCGACCGATTTTCCGCGCTGTTGCCGGCCTGCGCATCCCCGAAGTTTTCACCGCGACGGCGTTATTGGTCGTGCTCGGCGTCGCCTGGCTCATGCAACTGGCCGGCATGCAGATGTCGCTCGGCGCGTTCCTTGCCGGCGTGTTGCTCGCGGACTCCGAATACCGGCACGAGATCGAAGCGCAGATCGAGCCGTTCAAGGGCCTGCTGCTCGGCCTGTTTTTCCTGAGCGTCGGCGTATCGCTGGATCTGGGTCTGATCCGGCGCGAACCGGCGCAGATCGCGGCGATCGTGGTCGCGCTTTTGCTGCTCAAGTCCGCGGTTCTGTTCGCACTTGGCAAACTGTCCGGCAAGCTCGACCTGGCAGGCGGCCTGCGTCTGGCGATGATCCTGGCCGGCGGCGGCGAGTTCGCCTTCGTCGTCTTCGGTCTGGCCACGCAGCACGGACTGCTCACGACCGCGCAGCGCGATGCGCTGGTCGTCGCGGTCACCTTGTCGATGGCGCTGACGCCATTGTCGCTGATCGCGGTATCGCGCTGGCTGGCAGCGCGCAAGGCCCCGGCACCGCCACCGTTCGATGCCATCGTCGACGAGCATCCGCGCGTGATCATCGCCGGCTACGGCCGCATGGGCCAGATCGTGGCACGCATCCTGCGTGCGCAGCGCATTGCGTTCACCGCGCTGGAAACCTCCGCCGAGCAGGTCGACTTCTCGCGTCGCTTCGGCAGCCACATCTACTTCGGCGATCCCGGACGCCCCGAACTGCTGCGCGCGGCCGGTGCGGACAAGGCCGAAATCTTCGTTCTCGCCACCGACGATCCCGAAGCGAACCTGCGCACGGCGCGCATGGTCAAGCGTGCCTTCCCGCACCTGAAGATCGTCGCGCGCGCGCGCAACCGCCAGCATGCCTTCCGCCTGATGGACTTGAGCATCGCCGATGACGATGTCGTGCGCGAAACGCTGTATTCGAGCCTGGAAATGACGCGCCGGGTATTGATCGAGCTGGGGCTCGACCCGGCTCTTGCCGCCGAGCGCGTGGAGAAATTCCGCGTGCACGACGCGCATGTGCTGCAAATCCAGTACCTGGTGTACGACGACGAGGCGGCGCTGGTGCAATCGAGCAAGGAGGCGCTCGACGATCTGGGTCGACTGTTCGAAGCCGACCGTGGCGACGAGACGCCGGCGGCACAATGATCCGTCCGCGGTTCAGATCGCCCAGCGCCGGCCGGGTTCGCCGGCGATTTCCGCGGCGACATCGACGAAACCCAGCCGGTGCGCCACTTCGCGCGGCGTGCGTTCGAGCAGGTCGCGGCAGGAGCGGTCCGCGCCCGCGGCGAGCAGGGCGCGCGCGGGCAACAGCAGGCCGTGCATCGCGCAGGCGTGCAGCGGGCTGACGCCACGTTCATCCTGCACGTCGATCCGCGCACCGCGCTCGCGCAACACCTCGAGCAGGCCGAGCAGGGCTTTCTGATCTGCGCCACTGCGCGGCGGTGCGTGCGCACCGAGCAGGACCAGCAGTGCGGTCTGCCCATCGGCATTGCGCGCATCGACCGGCGCACCGGCATCCAGCAGCATCTCGAACACGCGACGTGCCCTCTGCGCATCGCCGCCGGCAAAGGCGAATTGGGCCGCCGCATGCAGCGCGCACATGCCGTGCGCGTCGGC
>JAGWXP010000184.1 GCA_018969845.1 Lysobacteraceae bacterium
TCGATCGACAGGTCGTTGGAAAAGAATCTGCCTAGGCCGAACATGAAGCGCTCTGTTGATGGATGTTTCGCGGGATCGCGAAAGGCGCGACAGTGTAGTTTCGCGGCGCCGCGTAAGCAAGGGAAAATGCCGTTAAAATGCGGCCTGCGGCACGATTTTCGGCGTTTAGACGCAACCATCGCACCGTGTTATCGTCGTCATTCCCGATCCGGATCGCTCATGTCAATCGACGCCGCCACCGTCGCCCGCATCGCCCGGCTCGCGCGTCTGCCGCTGGATGCGCAGGCACCGCCGCAAACGGCGAGCGAATTGGCGCGCGTGCTCGACCTGGTCGGGCAGTTGGCGGCCGCGCCGCTCGACGGGGTCGAACCGATGGCGCATCCGCACGCGCAAGCGCTCGCCTGGCGCGCCGATACGGTGACTGAAACGGATCGCGCCGATGCGCTGCTCGCGCTGGCGCCGGATGCGCGTGCCGGTTTGTATGCCGTGCCCAAGGTCATTGGCTAGGTAGTGCCGATGGCATCGGGTATCGCGCAACTGGCGCAGGATTTGCGCGCACGCAAAACCACGGCGACGCAGCTTGCGCTTGCCGCACTGGCGCGCGCGCGAGCGCGCGCGGATCTGAACGCCTTCATCACGCTCGATGAAAACGCCGCGCTCGCCGCCGCGCAGCGCGCAGAGGCCGCGCTCGCGGCTGGCAGTGCGCCGGTCTTGACTGGAATTCCTTTTGTGCACAAAGATATTTTTTGCACAAATGGAATACGCACCACCTGCGCGTCGCGGATGCTGGAGAACTTCGTACCGCCCTACGACGCGGCGGTGGTCGAAAAACTTTCCGCGGGCGACGCCGTGCCCATCGGCAAGGCGAACATGGACGAGTTCGCGATGGGCTCGTCGAACGAGAACTCGTATTTCGGCGCGGTGCGCAACCCGTGGGATGCGACCCGCGTCCCGGGCGGATCGTCCGGTGGCTCGGCCGCGGCCGTTGCGTCCGGCATCGTGCCGTTCGCCACCGGCACCGATACCGGCGGTTCGGTGCGCCAGCCGGCCGCGTTCTGCGGCATCACCGGATTGAAGCCGACCTACGGCCGCGTCTCGCGCTACGGCATGATCGCCTACGCCTCGAGTCTGGATTGTGCCGGCGTGCTCGCGCGCAGCGCCGCCGATTGCGCACAGGTTCTCGCGGCGCTGGCCGGGCACGATGTGCGCGACGCGACCAGCGTGGAGCGCATGGTCGACGATTACGTTGCGGCATTGTCCACAACGCCGCAAGGTATAAAAATCGGCGTGGTGCGCGAGTACTTTGGCGCGGGCGTGGAGGCTGGAGTCGGCGCCGCGGTGCAGGCTGCGCTGAGGCATTACGAAAAACTCGGCGCGACGTTGCTGGATATTTCGCTGGCGCACGCGGCGCTGGCGATTCCGGCCTACTACGTGATCGCGCCGGCGGAAGCGTCGAGCAATCTGGCGCGCTACGACGGCGTGCGTTACGGCCACCGCTGCGCCGATCCGCAAGCGCTGGAGGATCTGTACACGCGCAGCCGCGGCGAGGGTTTCGGTGCCGAGGTCAAGCGCCGCATCCTGGTCGGCACGTATGCGCTGTCGGCCGGTTACTACGATGCGTATTACCTGCGTGCGCAGCGTGCGCGGCGCCTGATTGCGCATGATTTCGGCGAAGCCTTCACGCAGGTCGATCTGATCGCCGGACCGACCGCGCCGACGGTCGCGTTCAAGCTCGGCGAAAAAACGTCCGACCCGCTGGCGATGTACGCGGCGGACGTCAACACGGTCGCCGTGAATCTGGCCGGATTGCCGGCGATTTCGATACCCGCCGGTTTCAGTGACGGCTTACCCGTTGGATTGCAACTGATCGCACCGGCCTTTGCAGAGTCGCGCCTGCTGGCGGCGGCGCATCGCTTCCAGCTTGCCACCGACTGGCACACGCGCGAGCCGCCGGCATGAGCTGGCAGAGTGTCATCGGCCTGGAAATCCACGCCCAGCTTTGCACCGCGAGCAAGCTGTTTTCCGGCGCATCCACCGCGTATGGCGCCGAGCCGAACACGCAGGCGAGCCTCGTCGATGTGGCCATGCCCGGAACCTTGCCAGTACCGAACCGCGCCGCGTTGGACAAGGCCATCGCCTTTGGCCTCGCGGTGAACGCGACGATCGCGCGCCACAGCGTGTTCGCGCGCAAGAATTATTTCTATTCCGATCTGCCCAAGGGCTACCAGATCAGCCAGTACGAGTTGCCGATCGTCAGCGCCGGGGCATTGGCGGTGCGCTTGCAGAATGGCCGCAGCATCGACGTGGAAATCCAGCGCGCGCATCTGGAGGAGGACGCCGGCAAGTCGCTGCACGATGCTTTCCACGCGGCGACGGGTCTGGATTTCAACCGCGCCGGCGTGCCGTTGCTCGAGATCGTCTCCGCGCCGGTGCTGCATTCGGCGCAGGATGCCGTGGCTTACCTGCGCACCGTGCACACCCTGGTGCGCTGGCTCGGCATCTGCGACGGCAACATGGCCGAAGGCTCGTTCCGCTGCGACGCGAACGTTTCCGTGCGCCGCACCGGCACGCAAAAACTCGGCACGCGCACCGAGATCAAGAACGTGAACTCGTTCCGTTTCGTCGAGAAGGCGATCGAGTACGAGATCGAGCGCCAGATCCGCGCGCTGGAAAACGGCGAGACCCTCGTGCAGGAAACGCGGCTGTACGATGCGGCGGCACATCGCACGCTGCCGATGCGCAGCAAGGAAGATGCCGACGACTACCGTTATTTTCCCGATCCGGACTTGCCGCCGCTCGCGGTCACCGATGCCGACATCGCAGCCGTGCGTGCGGCGCTTCCGGAATTGCCGGACGCGCGCCGCAAACGCTACATCGAAGGGCTCGGGTTGCCGGATTCCGATGCCACGCAACTGTGCGCGGACAAGGCCACGGCCGATTATTTCGAGGCCATGCTCGGCGCGCTGCCGGGTCAGGCCAAGACCTGTGCGAATTGGGTATTGGGTGAACTCGCCGCCGCATTGAATGCGCAAAACCTGGCTATGGAATCCACGCGGATTTCGGCACCCATGCTCGCGGGATTGGTCGCGCGCATCGCCGACGGCACGATTTCGGGCAAGACCGCCAAGGATGTGTTCGCCGCGATGTGGGCGGGCGAGGGCGATGCCGACGCCATCGTCGCCGCGCGCGGCCTGCAGCAGATTTCCGATACCGGCGCGATTACCGCAGCAGTGGATGCGGTCATTGCGCAATTCCCGATGCAGCTCGCCGACTACCGCACCGGCAACGAGAAACTCCTGCAATTCTTCGTCGGCCAGGCGATGAAGCGCCTGCGCGGTCAGGCCAATCCGCAGCAGTTGAATGCGTTGCTCAGGGACAAGCTACGCAGCGATTGACGCGGCTTGCCGGCTCTCCTGCCGACCGGAGAGGCCGCGCCGCAGGAGCGGGTGAGGGTGGTTTTCTCGACGCCGGAACCACCCTCACACCAACCCTCTCCCGGGTAGTGCCTCAGTTTCAAACTCCGTTCGCCCTGAGCGTAGCGCCGAAGGCGCGAAGTCGAAGGGCCAGCAGCGTTTCGACTCCGCTCGCTACGCGAGCTACGCTCAACGCGAACGGGTTAAATTCAAAC
>JAGWXP010000030.1 GCA_018969845.1 Lysobacteraceae bacterium
TGGCGGATACCTCGTATCACCCGATAGATGTCCGCAATGCAACGCCTTCCATGCAAATGCCACAGCCCGATGCGGCGCGACTATCGGACTCGATACTAGGCGCCTGCCCCGGGTTTGGTAATCCGTGCAACTACTTACTGCTTTTTCCCGGAAATATCCGCGCGGCGCGGGCAAACGCGGAAAACCCATTCACACCGCGGTTTTGAATGCGCAGATTGTGCGATCAATCACGTACGTCGGAACGCGTCTCGACTACGGTGCGCATGTGGTGACGACCTGGAGGTTCCCATGTTCAAGTTCGCAGCGTTTCGGCAGGCGGTGAAGGAGATCGACGCACCCAGCGACCCGCCGACATGGAATACGCCGGTGCAGTACGACGCCGCACTCATCGCACGGCTGATTGCGCAACACGACGAACTCGACGAGCGTTTCGCGGCGATGACCAGCATGCTCGAGCGCGACCCCGCGATCGCCGAATTCGTCGTGCGCGATTGCGCCGAGCGCCTACACCAGCTGCGCCATGCCGAGGCTTTGCAGTTGTATCCGGTAATCGCGCACGCGCTGTCGGCCGATCCGATCCAGCGCCGCCTGTTTTGGCAATCGCGCCTGGTCATGCTCGGTCTGGCGCGGCGCGTGCTGCGCCGTTTCGAGGAACTCGCGCGCGCGGTGCAAAGCGGAAACGGCATCGCGGCCGCAGCGGGTCACGTCGTGGCGGGCATGGCCGAATACCGCCGCCGCAACGAAACCACGATGTATCCGCTGTACGAGAAAGTGGGTCGGCGGAGTGTGGCAGGCAAGACCAAGGCGGCGTGAACGCCATCCGCGCCGGTTACCCGCATTTGCTGTAACCGCAATTCAAGCAGGTCGCGCAGCCGTCCATGATGATGACGGCGTTGCTGTTGCACTTGTGACACAGCGTTGCACCGGACGGAAAGGCGCCGGCGGAATCCGGCTCGGTTTGCGGGTCCGCGTTCTCGCCCGTGGCCGAGGCAGGTTCGACCATCGCGCCGCCCATTTCGCCGGCCGTGCTTATTTCAGACTTTTTTTTTGCGCCTCGCACCTGCGCTTCGTATGCCGCGCGCTTGTCGGCAATGAGCTTGCGCTGCTCGGCGGACAGCTCCGGGTCGTGCAGCAGGCCGATCATCTTCAAATGCTGCTCGACGATGGCGCCGAGCTCGGCCACGATCGATGGTAGGTACACGCCGCCGGCCTTGAAGTAGCCGCCGCGCGGATCGAATACGGCCTTGAGTTCCTCAACGATAAAGGTGACGTCGCCACCCTTGCGGAACACCGCGGACATGATGCGGGTCAATGCCACGATCCACTGGAAGTGGTCCATGTTCTTCGAATTGATGAAGATCTCGAAGGGCCGGCGCAGCTCGAATTCGGTGCCCTGGTTGAGCACGATGTCGTTGATCGTCACGTACATCGCGTGTTCGACCAGCGGCGAGCGGATCTTGTAGGTGGCGCCGATCAGCACTTCCGGACGCTCGACTTTCTCGTGCATCTGGATGACTTCGGCCTTGGGTACCTCGATCGCGTCGTGCGGGTCCGGGCCGGCGGACAGCGCAGTGGCGTCCGCGCCGGGTTTGGCGACGCTGTAGCCTTTGATCTTGCGGGAAATCTTGATGGTCATGAGGGATCGTTCGGATGGATGTGAACCCGGCGAAGCCGCGGGCGTGGCTTCGCAACGGGAGTTATCTGCGCTTGCTCTTGCCACGCGCGGCCTTGCCTGCTGATTTTTTCGCGGGCTTCTTCGGTTTGCCCGCGCGGGCAGATTCCCCGGCTTTTTTCGCTGTCTTGCCGACGGCTTTCTTCGCCGATGTGGTCTTGGCAGGTTTGGCTTTTTTCGCTGGTTTCTTCTTGGCGGCCTTTTTTGCGGCTTTCGCCGGCTTGGCCTTTTTCATCGCTTTCTTCGCTGCCTTTTTCGCACCGGCAACCGCCTGCCTTACCGCCTTCTTCGCGGCGCCGGCGCGCTTGGCGGCAGCCTTTTTCACCGTAGCGGCACGCTTGGCAACGGCCTTGCGTACTTCGGCGGCCTTCTCGATCACGGCCGTTCTGACCTCGGCGGACTTCTGCGCGGCCGCCTGGCCGATCTGCTGCGCCGTGTCGGCTACGGTCTGACCCATCTCCTGCGCCTTCTCGACGACCGCATCCACCGGTCCGGGCGGATTGTCGCCCCAGGTTTGTTCGCTTTGCATAGTGCCTCCGATTCGCTCGCGTTGTGCTGAATCCGGTTCTGCGCGTCAAAAGTATACTTTGCGGCGCATTCAGAACTTCCCGTAGTAGCCTTCCTTCAGGGCATCGAACAGGTTTGCGGCGGTATGGGTCTCGCCGTCGTATTCGATTTCGTCGTTGCCCTTGGCCTCCACTACGGTACCGTCATCCAGCTCGAAACGGTAGAGGGTGCTCTCCAGATCCGCTTCCTTGACCAATACGCCCTGGAACGCAGCCGGGTTGAAGCGGAACGTGGTACAGCCTTTCAGGCCCTGCTTGTGCGCGTAGCGGTAGATGTTCTTGAAATCCTCGTACGGAAAGTCGGTGGGTACGTTCGCGGTTTTGGAAATCGACGAATCCACCCATTTCTGCGCCGCGGCCTGGATGTCGACGTGCTCCTTGGGCGTGATGTCGTCGGCCGCGACGAAGTAGTCCGGCAGCTTCTGCTCGAGCTTGTCGGTAAACGGCATGGCGTCGGCATTGATCAGCTCACGGTAGGCGAGCAGCTCGTAGCTGTAGACCTCGACCTTTTCCTTCGACTTCTTGCCCTCGCGGATCACGTTGCGGCTGTAGTGATGGGCGAAGGAGGGCTCGATGCCGTTGCTGGCGTTGTTGGCCAGCGACAGCGAAATCGTGCCGGTCGGCGCGATCGAGGAATGATGCGTGAAACGCGCGCCGATCCTGGCCAGCTCCTCGACGAGTTCCGGCGCCACATCCGCCACGCGTTGCATGTAGCGCGAATACCTGGCGTGCAGCAGGCGGCCGGGGATTTTGTCGCCCGGCTTGAAGCCGTCGGCGGCCATCTGCGGACGCTGCCGCAGCATTTGCGCGGTGACCGTGAATTCCTCGATCATGATCGGCGCCGGACCCTTTTCCCGGGCCAGCGACAGCGCCACTTCCCAACCGGCCACAGCCATGTCGCGTGCGACTTGTTCGGTGAATTCGCACGATTCGGCGCTGCCGTATTTCATCTTGAGCATGGCCAGCGTGGAGCCCAGGCCGAGGAAGCCCATGCCGTGGCGGCGCTTGCGCGTGATCTCGTCGCGCTGCTGCGCCAGCGGCAGACCATTGATTTCGACCACGTTGTCGAGCATGCGCGTGAACACGCGCACGACTTCCTTGTACTCGTCCCAGTCGAAACGCGCTTTCGGCCCGAACGGATCGCGCACGAAGGTGGTCAGGTTCACCGAGCCGAGCAGGCACGAGCCGTATGGCGGCAACGGCTGCTCACCGCAGGGATTGGTCGCGCGGATGTTCTCGCACCACCAGTTGTTGTTCATCTCGTTGACGCGATCGATGAGTATGAAACCCGGCTCGGCGTAGTCGTACGTCGAGCTCATGATCATGTCCCACAGATGCTTGGCGCGGATGTGGCCGTAGATCTTGCAGGCGACCTGGCCGTCGTCGCGGGTGACGTAGTTCTTGTGCGTGGGCCAGTCGCGCCAGACGATTTTGTCCGCATCATCGAGATCGACTTCGTCGCGTTCCTTGACGTTGATCGGGAATACCAGCGGCCAGTCGGTGTCGTTCTCGACCGCGTCCATGAAGCCGTCGGTAATGAGCAAGGAAAGATTGAACTGGCGCAGACGGCCGTTCTCGCGCTTGGCGCGGATGAAATCCTTCACGTCCGGATGCGAGACGTCGAACGTGCCCATCTGCGCGCCGCGGCGGCCGCCGGCGGAGGACACGGTGAAGCACATCTTGTCGTAGATATCCATGAACGACATCGGCCCGGACGTGTAGGCGCCGGCGCCGGCGACGAAGGCGCCGCGCGGGCGCAGGGTCGAGAATTCATAGCCTATGCCGCAACCGGCCTTGAGCGTCAGCCCAGCCTCGTGCACCTTGTCGAGAATGCCGTCCATCGAATCCTCGATCGTGCCGGACACCGTGCAATTGATCGTGGACGTGGCGGGCTTGTGCTGCAGCGCGCCGGCGTTGGAGGTGATGCGTCCGGCCGGGATCGCGCCCCGGCGCAGCGCCCACAGGAAGCGTTCGTACCAGTATTTGCGCTTCTCCGGCGTGACCTCGGCGTCGGCGAGCGCGTGCGCCACACGCTGGTAGGTGTGGTCGATGTCCGCGTCGACCGGTACGCCCTGCTTGGTCTTGAGCCGGTACTTCTTGTCCCAGATGTCCCTGGAGGCCGGCTGCATGGGAATCGGCGCGGCGGCGTCGCGGTTCAGGGCCTCAATACGCACGGTGTTCATTTTCTTGTCGTCCTCCCTAAATGTCGCTGTGTGACGCTGTTTTTTCATTTCCGTGTTCTGACTGCTGCGCGTCCGTTGCATTACAGCGAAAAACATCCCGCCAGCGCTCGTGCCGGGTGGAGGCCCGGGGTCAAGCGCTGTGCGTTGATTTTTCGTCGTTATCCGCCTCTCCGGCCCGTTGCGAGCGGGTCACCCTGCCGATCGGCAAAACCCATTATTTGGGTCTTTCGGTCGCGTCAAACCACAAGATATTGTGTCCGACGCAGGAAAAGTACGCCATACAAAAGGCAATGTCAAAAGGTTTTTTTTCGTTCGGTTTTTCAATCGATTGCGCCCGTATCTTTGCTACGTACGCGAACTTCTGATCGCGTCGGCCGTGAGTACCGGAAACGGGGTTTGGCGCGGGCACGTCTCCGGAAACCGATGCGTGAAAAAATGGTCTGTTGTGCCTCCCGTTGAACAAAATATGAGGACGAAATGCCGACCCAGTACTTGCGCATCCGCTTTCTGCGCGCCGGATTCGCGCTGCTGCTCCTGCTGCTGGCGGCCGGGCTGCCGTTCCTGCTACGCCCGTCCGCGAGCCATGCGGGCACACTGCCCGTGGCGGTCGGCGGCCAGCCGCTGCCTTCGCTCGCGCCGATGCTGGCCCAGGTCATGCCGGCCGTGGTCAACATCAATTCCAAGACCCGTGTGCGCGTGCGCAACCCGCTGATGGAAGATCCTTTTTTCCGCCAGTTCTTCGGCATGCCCGACATGCCGCGCGAGCGCATCGAGCAATCCTTGGGCTCGGGCGTCATCATCGACGCGGCCAAAGGCTACGTGCTGACCAACAACCACGTCATTGCCGGCGCCGACGACATTGCCGTAACCCTTCACGACGGACGCACGCTCAAGGCGCAAGTGGTCGGCACTGATCCGGATACCGACATCGCCGTAATCCGCATTCCGGCGGAAAACCTCAGCGCCCTGCCGCTGGCCGATTCCAGCCGGTTGCGCGTGGGCGATTTCGTCGTTGCGCTGGGCGATCCGTTCGGACTCGGCCAGACCGTCACCTCCGGCATCGTCTCGGCGCTCAATCGCAGCGGTCTGCGCGGCCTGGGTTACCAGAACTTCATCCAGACCGATGCGTCGATCAATCCGGGCAATTCCGGCGGCGCTCTGGTCAATCTGCGCGGAGAACTGGTCGGCATCAATTCGGCGATCTATTCGCCGTCGGGCGGCAATGTCGGTATCGGTTTCGCAATCCCGTCGAACCTGGCCGGCCAGGTCATGCGCCAACTCATCGCCACCGGTACCGTCGCGCACGGCTCGTTGGGGATTTCGGCGCAGGACATCACGCCCGATATCGCCGCGGCGCTCGGCGTGAATGCCGGTTCCGGTGCGCTGATCACGCGCGTGCGCGGCGGCTCTCCGGCGGCGGCGGCCGGCATCGCGCCCGGTGATGTGGTGACCGCCGTCGACGGCAAGCCGGTGCGCAGCGCCGGTGACCTCATGAATGAACAGGGCATCCTGCCGGTGGGATCGAAGGTGCAACTGGATCTGTTGCGCGATGGCAAGGCGCTGCGCGCGGAAACCCGGTTGGATGCGGATAAGCTTGCCAGCACCGAAGGCGGCAAGGTCGATGCGCGTCTGCGCGGAGCGCAGTTGTCGGAAGTCGATCCGAATGCGCGCCGCGACGGTCTCGCAGGCGTGCGCGTGGATCGCGTGGCCGGCGGCAGTCGTGCACAGGACAACGGCCTCAGGCCCGGCGACTTGATCGTGGGCGTCGATCAGGTCGACGTCGCCGGCCTGGACGATCTGCGCGGATTGCTCGCGCGCTACCCGCGCCGGGTGCTGTTGTCGGTGGTGCGCGGACGGAATGCGCTTTTCGTCCCGCTTCGCTGAGTGTTCCGGCACTATAATCCGCGGGAACGCTGCGCCGCCGACCCCACGGCGTGGCTCGCATCCGCAGAGGTGAGATCGTGACGATTCGCTCCATCGCCCGCCGTCTCGGGCCGTTATCCGTGTTGTTCGCCTGCGGTCTGGCATTCGCCGCCGCTGCGGCCACGCATCACCCACCCGCGAAGTCCGAATCGAAAGCGGTACCCGCAGCCGACAGCATTATTCTGCGCGGCGATCATTCGACCATGCGTGTCTACGAGGCCCTGGTCAAGGCTTTCGAGAAGGCCGGCGACGGCCGTGTGACGGTGCAGCCGTTCAGCACGATCTCGGGGCTCGACGCGGTGCACGCCGGCACGGCCGACATCGCCGCGAGCGCACGCGCGGCCATGCCGGGCCGGGCCGAGGAGCAGGGTACCCATTTCCATCCCGTGGCCTGGGATGCGCTGGTGCCGATAGTGTCGCCATCCAATCCGATCAGCAACATCACGCTCAAGCAACTGCACGACGTGTATCTGGGCCGGATCACGAACTGGAAGGATCTGGGCGGCAACGATGCGCCGATCAATCTCGACGGCGTCGCCGGGCCGCTCGACGGCGTGGAATATTCCACGCGCCTGCTGTTGTTCCACTACGGTGATCAGAATGTGTCCGTCTCGCGCATGTACGTGAACACGGAAAAGCTCGAAGAGGACATCGCCTTGAACGCGAACGGCCTGGGCATGAGCACGCTCTCGGGTGTGGCGCGCAACCCGAAGGTGAAGATGCTGAGCGTGGAAGGCGTGCACGCCTCCACCGCCAGCATCGCGGACGGCACCTATCCGTTGTATTCGGCGATCTATCTCGCCTCGCGCGATGACGACCCGCACCAGGATGAAGTAGCGAAATTCGTCGCTTTCGCTGCCAGCGACGCCGGCAAGGCACTGTTGCGCCAACAGGATCTGGTCCCCTATGCCGATGCGCCGGGATTGCCGGCCAGACAGGACGAACGCATGGCCTTCATCGACGCACTGGTGCGTCCGCCACAAGCCACGGCAGTAGCGGCTGCAAACAGCGAAACGCCGGTATCGGCGCCGCGTGCCACGGCGCAGGCGTTGCAGCGCATCGCGCCGACGTCCGAGCTGACCGCCGAGGCGGTAGACCGCGCCGCGCGTGCAGCGGCCGCCAAGCAGCAAAAGCAGGCCGATCCGCCCGAGGAGACTGGCCACTGATGTGAACATCGCCGCGATCACCCTGGATCTCGACGATACGCTGTGGCCGATAGCACCGGTCATCGCCCGCGCCGAGGAACGCCTCGATGCGTGGCTGAAAATCCATTGCCCGCGCGCGGCGGCGGCGTATCCCATCGCAACGATGCGCGCCTTGCGCGAACGCGTGGCCGCGGAGAATCCGCATCTGTCCCACGATTTCACCGCGCAGCGTTGCCTGTCGCTCGAGCGGGCGCTGATCCCGCACGGCTACACGTCGGCGCAAGTGGACGCCGCGTTCGCCGAGTACTACGCCGCGCGCAACGAGGTGGAATGCTATGCCGACGCGCTGCCGGCGCTTGAACGGTTGGTGGCGCATTACCCGCTGGTGTCGCTGAGCAACGGCAACGCGGATCTGCGCCGCATCGGCCTCGACCGTTTCTTTCGTTTCAGCGTCAGTGCGCGCGAATGCGGCGTCAGCAAGCCGGCGCCGGCGATTTTCCACGCGGCCTGCGACGCTCTCGGCTTGCCCACGCATGCCGTACTGCACGTGGGTGATGATGCGGAACTGGATGTTGCCGGCGCGCATGCGGCCGGCATGCACAGCGCGTGGGTCAATCGCAATGGCGCGCCGTGGTCCGGCGCCGAGCCACCGCACCTCAGCGTAAGCAATCTGCACGAGTTGGTCGACCGGTTGCTGCAGCCGTCTTTCCCGGCCACCTCGGTTTCTGCGTTGGCATAGTCCGTGCTTTATCGGATGTAACGTCGCAACTTGTCGACCTAACACGTTGAACCGACGACATCTTGAGGGAAAGAAAATGCATGGACTGATTTCCGCAAGTCGCCGGGTCATCGACCTGATTCCCGTGGATACGGCGAGCTTGCAAAAGACCGCGCGCCGTGTGGACGGCAACGCACACCACTGGGTGGAGGCGAGCGGATTTCGTGCCGATCCCGGCACGTTCTGTCCGCTGCCTGACACAAAAGGGCAACTGCGCGCCGTGCTGGTGGGTGTCGCTCAGGGCAACGACGTGCATGCCTTGTCCGCTTTGCCAAACGCCTTGCCAGTCGGCGATTTCCGGCTGACCGGCATGGGCCTGGAACTCGATCCGCTGCGCGCGGCGCTCGGCTGGGGTTTGGGCGCCTACCGGTTCGCACGCTATCGCAAGGCCGCGCGGACGCCGGCCAACCTGCTCGTCGACGTCGGCACGCTGGGCCGCGTGGTGCCCCTGCTCGATGGCATCGCGCGCGTGCGCGATCTCGTCAACACGCCGACCCAGGATCTGGGTCCGGCCGAATTGACGGCGGAGGTGGCGGCGCTGGCGCGCCGGCACCGCGCGAAATTCCGCGAGTGGGCGGGTGTGGCACTGCTCAAGGCGAACTTCCCGACCATCCACGCCGTCGGCCGCGGCAGTCATCGCGAACCGCGGCTGGCCGAACTGACCTGGGGCGATGCGCGTGCGCCGCACCTGGTGCTGGTCGGCAAGGGCGTGTGTTTCGACACGGGCGGGCTGGATCTGAAAACCAGCGACGGCATGCGCTGGATGAAAAAGGACATGGGCGGCGCGGCGCACGCCATCGCGCTGGCCGATCTGGTCATGCGGGCGAAATTGCCGGTGCGTCTGACCGTGCTGATCCCGGCGGTGGAGAATGCGGTCTCGGGCGAGGCCTACCGTCCCGGCGAAGTCATCCGCACGCGCGCCGGCGTTACCGTGGAAGTAGACAACACCGACGCGGAAGGGCGCCTGATCCTGTGCGACGCGCTGGCTTACGCGGTCGAGAAGAAACCGGATTTGATCCTGGATTTCGCCACGCTCACGGGCGCCGCGCGCGTGGCGCTGGGACCGGAACTGCCGGCACTGTTCGCCAACCGTGACGATCTTGCGCAAGTCGTGCTCGATGCCGGCGAACGCGAGGCCGATCCGCTCTGGCGCCTGCCCTTGTGGCGGCCGTATGCGCGCCTGCTTGAATCGTCCATCGCCGACATCGCCAATGCGGGGCCGTCACGCCACGCCGGCGCGATTACCGCGGCGCTGTATCTGCAGCACTTCGTGCCGGACGCGCAAGCCTGGATGCATGTGGACGTCTACGCGTGGAACGACACCGACCGCCCGGGTCGTCCAAAGGGCGGCGAGGCGCAGGGCCTGCGGGCGTTTTTCGCGATGTTGAAAGAACGCTACGCAAAGTAGCGTTCAATCCACTGTGGGTTTGTCGATCGCCGTATGCGGCAGCACGCGCGCGGCGAGTTGGGTATCGCTGCGCAACAGGTTGACCTCGTCGGCGAGAATGTTCGCGGCCTCGTGCAGGACCACGTCCCTCTCCGCCTTGCGCGCCTTTTCGTCGGCCAGATCGGTCTTGATGCTGCGCTCGTCAGGTTGCAGACCGTCGTCCGCCTGCGGATCGGACTTGGCCTGGCCCTTGCTTGTGTTCAGCCCGTGCTCTATCAACTTGTCATGCGCACTGTGCGCGGACATCAGCGTTTGCAGGTTGGCCGCGGACTTGGGCTTGCTCGACTCTGCCAACTCCGGGTGACGTTCGAGGCGAATCTTTTCCTGCTCGTCGCGTTCGGCGCGTCGCGCCTTCTCGTTCAGCGAGATACTGGTCTCGGCGCGCATCTTGCGCGCGTCGGCCACATCCGCCTCGTAGGCGAGCCACGGTTTTTCCTTGGCCACACGCGCGTCGTGCATGGACTTGAGCATCGGCAGGATCGATTTCAGATCCGACGTCGGCGTGTAATCGGCTGCGGCGATCGAGGCCCACGGCAGCGCATTCTTGTTGGTCGACTCGCCGTTCTGGGCGAAATCGCCGGTGACCGGAAACGCGATGTCGGGCGTGACGCCCTTGAGTTGGGTCGATGCGCCGTCGACGCGGAAGAATTGCTGGATCGTCATCTTCAATTCGCCGAACGTCGGTTTCTCGCTCTGCGACATCTGGTCGAGGTCGACCAGATTCTGCACCGTGCCCTTGCCGTAGGTCTGTTCGCCGATGATCAAGCCGCGGCCGTAATCCTGGATCGCGCCGGCGAAGATTTCCGATGCAGAAGCCGAATTGCGGTTGACCAGCACGGCGAACGGGCCGCTCCAGGCCATCGCCTCGCGCGTGTTGCGGCCGACTTCGACGTGGCCGTCGGTATTGCGCACCTGCACGACCGGACCCTTGCCGACGAACAGGCCGGACAGGTCGATGGCTTCGGACAGCGAACCGCCGCCGTTGTTGCGCAAGTCCATCAGCACCGCGTCGACGTGCTGTGCCTTCAGGCCGTCGAGCAGCCGGGCGACGTCGCGCGTGGCGCTGCGGTAATTCTTGTCGCCGCGCCGGCGCGCGTCGAAATCCTCGTAGAACGTCGGCAGCGTGATCACGCCGATGCGGCGCGTGGCGTCGCCATCCTTGATCTGGATAACCGAACTCTTTGCCGCCTGTTCCTCGATGTTGACCTTCTTGCGCACCAGCGCGATCAATTCGTGCGTGCCGTCCTGGCCGGCGTCGGCGGGCAGCACCTCCAGGCGCACGGTGGTGTCCTTCGGGCCGCGGATCAGATCCACCACATCATCCAGACGCCAGCCGACCACGTCGGTGATCGCGCCGCTGGCGCCCTGGCCGACGCCGACGATGCGGTCGCCGACCTTGAACTTGCCCGACAAAGCGGCGGGTCCGCCGGGCACGATCTCGCGGATCGCGGTGTAGTCGTCGTCGCGCTGCAGGACCGCGCCGATGCCTTCCAGCGACAGTTTCATGGCGATGTCGAAATTCTCGCTGGCGCGCGGGCCGAGGTAATTCGTGTGCGGATCGATCGACATCGCATACGCGTTCATGAAGGTCTGGAAGACGTCTTCGCCGGTGAGCTGGCGCATGCGCTCGAGGTAGGTTGCGTAACGCTTGTCCAGCGTCGCGCGGATCTTGGTGTCGTCCTGACCGGCCAGCTTCAGACGCAGCCAGTCGTTCTTCACGCGCTTGCGCCACAGGTCGTCGAGTTCGGCTTTGCTCTTGGCCCACGGCGCATGCTCGCGCTGGTAGGTGTAGGTTTCGTCCTTGTCGAAATCGAAACCCTTCTTGAGCAGGCTGCGCGCATAGGCGGTGCGCTCGGTCACGCGCTGCTCGTACAGATTGAAGATCGCGAACGGCACCGACAGGTTTTCGTCGTAGATGTCGTCGCCGAGTTTGTCGCGGTCCGGAGCGAAACGGTCGACGTCCGCTTGCAGGAAGAACAGGCGGTCGCCGTCGAGCGAATCGAAATAGCGGTCGAAGATCTTCCGCGACATTGCCGCATCGAGCGGTTCGGCCTTGTAGTGGAAGCGGGTCAGGAAGCGCGTGGCCAGCAGCGCCGCCTGCGCCTGCTCGGACGTCGGCTTGAGCACCACGTCGCGCGGCGTGGGCACCGGTTTGGCGGTGGCGACGGCTGCGAACGCGAGCGCGATCCAGGCCAGATGGCGGAGGGCGGGTTTTTTCCACATAACGGTCTTATCCAAGAGGGTCAGGCGACTTCGACATAACCGGCCTCGTGAGCCATGCGGTCGGCGTGATAGGAACTGCGCACCAGTGGCCCCGAGGCGACATGCTGGAAGCCGAGCTTGTGGCCGTAGTCGGCGAGCGCATCGAATTCCGCGGGCGTCCAATAGCGCAGCACCGGGTGATGATGCGGCGTGGGTTGCAGGTATTGTCCGATCGTGACCATATCGACCGCGTGCGCGCGCAAATCGTTCAAGGCGCCATGCACCTGCTCGGGCGTTTCGCCAAGGCCCAGCATGATGCCGGACTTGGTCGGAATGTCCGGGTGCTGCGCCTTGAAGCGCTGCAGCAGGGTCAGCGACCAGTCGTAATCGGCGCCCGGGCGCACGTTCGGATACAGCTCGCGCACGGTTTCGAGATTGTGGTTGAACACATCGGGTGGATTCACGGCGAGCGTTTCGAGTGCGCGTTCCATGCGGCCCTTGCCGCGGAAATCCGGCGTGAGGATCTCGATGCGGATGCCGGGATTGGCCGCGCGCACTTCGCGGATGCAGGCGGCGAAATGCGCCGCGCCGCCGTCGCGCAGATCGTCGCGATCGACCGAGGTGACGACGACGTAGCGCAAGCCCATGTCGCGGATGGTCTCGGCCAGGTGCCGTGGCTCGTCCGCATCCGGCGGCTTGGGCCGGCCGTGGGCGACGTCGCAGAACGAGCAACGTCGCGTGCACACTTCGCCGAGGATCATGAACGTGGCCGTACCCTTGCCGAAGCATTCGTGGATGTTCGGGCACGAGGCTTCCTCGCACACGGTGACGAGCCGGTTCGCACGCAGCCTGGCCTTCAGGCGTGCGACCGCGTTGCCCGGCGGAATGCGCACGCGAATCCATTCCGGTTTGCGCAGCGTCGGCGCCGCCGCGTCGGTCATGTTGTGGAATTGGGCGCGGTTGCGCGCGATCTTGTCCTCGCCGAGCAGCTTCGCTCCTTCGTGAATCGGGCTCTCGGCGACAACGGTCAATGGAATAGTCTTGTTCACGGTCATGCGTTCACGTTAGCGCCGGTCGCGGATCGGGCGCCAGCGCCAAAAGTCAGATGGGGGTCGGCTGCGGCCGCTTCCAGACCGAACTGGCGCGCCAACTCGGCCACCAGCGCGGTTGCCACGTCGGCCAGCCGCGACGGGCCGCCCAAGTCTAGCACCTGCGTGACTTGCAAGCCTTGAAAACCGCAGGGATTGATGCGGTGGAAGGGCTCCAGATCCATGGCCACGTTGAAGGCCAGGCCGTGAAACGTGCAGCCGCGGCGCACGCGGATGCCGAGCGCGGCGATCTTGGCGCCGTTCACATAGACGCCGGGCGCGCCGTCGCGGCGCGCACCGACGATGTTCCATTCGGCCAGGGTGTCGATCACCGCCTGCTCGATGCGCTGCACGTACGCGCGCACGCCGATGCCGGCACGGCGCAGGTCGATCAGCGGATAGGCCACGATCTGACCTGGCCCGTGATACGTGACCTGGCCGCCGCGGTCGACGGGGAGCACCGGGATGGAACCCGGATTGAGTACGTGTTCCCACTTGCCGGCCTGGCCGAGCGTAAATACGGGCGTGTGCTCGACCATCCACAACTCATCCGGCGTTTCCGGGTTGCGTGCATCGGTGAACGCCTGCATCGCGCGCCACACCGGTTCGTAGGGCGACAGGCCGGGGAAGCGGCGGACGAGCAGGTTCGGCACGGCGTCAGAGCGTCCAGCGGATATCCGGATCGGCGCGCAGCGCGGCGTGCGCCGCGTCGTATTTTTCGCGCGAGGGACACGTGAAGGTCACGCTGACCGAGATGTAATTGCCTTCCGCGGACGGGCGCGTGCGCAGGCTGCCTTCGATGACGGACAGCCCGAGCCCCGCGACGATTTCCGGGACGCGCCGTTCCAGTCCCGCACCCGCTCTGCCCATCGCGGTGACCTCGAAGGCGCCGGGAAACTGGAATCCCTGCTGCGGATTCTGCGGCGCGATGTCGTCGAGGGATTTCATGAGCCAATCGTCATGCTGCCGCTCTCATTGCGTATTCGGCGTGGACGAAATTTCCACTTTCTGGTCGCCCTTGAACCATAGCCAGATGCTGTCGGAAAGGCGTCCGAAGAAACCGGCTTCGGGCGCGTCTGCCAGCGCGACGAGCGGACGTTCGACCAATATTTTGCCATCCAGCGACACGTCCAGCATGCCGACCTGCTGGCCTTTCTTGTACGGGGCGATCAGGCGCCCCGGCAGTTTCAGGCTGGCCTTGAGGTCGTTGTAACGGCCGCGCGGCAGGGTCACGAGCACATCCTCCGCGACCCCGAGCGGCAACGTGTTTTGCGCACCCTTCCACAATTCCGGCGTCGTCAGCGGCTTGTCGGCGTCGTACAGCTTGTGGGTCTCGAAGAAGCGGAAGCCGTAGTTGAGCAGGGTCTGGTTGTCATCCGCACGCTGCTTGTCGGTGGGCGTGCCCATGACGACCGCAATCAGGCGCTGGTCGCCGTGCTTGGCCGAAGTGGTCAGGCAGAACCCCGCTTCCTTGGTGTGGCCGGTCTTCAGGCCGTCGACGCTGGGATCGCGCCACAGCAGCGCGTTGCGGTTGTGCTGGGTGATGCCATTCCACTCGAATTCCTTGATCGCGTAGATCTTGTATTCGTTCGGATAGTCGTGGATGACGTGGCGCGCCAGCACGGCAATATCGTGCGCGGTGGAATAGTGGTTCGGATCCGGCAGGCCGGTGGCGTTGACGAAATGCGTGCCGGTCATGCCGAGCTTGGCCGCGTACTCGTTCATCAGGCTGGCGAAGGTGTCCTCGGAACCGGCGATGTGCTCGGCCAGCGCGATCGCCGCGTCGTTGCCGGACTGGATGATCATGCCGTAGAGCAGATCCTTGAGCGGCACCTGCGAGTTCACTTTCAGAAACGTGGTCGAGCCGTCGGTGCCGGCGCCGCCCGCGCGCCAGGCGTGCTCGCTGACCAGCACCGGATCGTCGAGCGTGATCTTGCCGGCGGCCAGTTCCGCCGAGACGATGTAGCCGGTCATCATCTTCGTGATCGAGGCCGGCTCCACGCGCACGTCGGCGTTGTTCTGCGCGAGGATCTGTCCGGTCGCGTAGTCCATCAGTACCCAGCTCTTGGCATCCAGCGTCGGCGGCGGCGGTGTGGGCACGTCGAGCGCGCCCGGCGCCGGGCGCGGTGTCGGGTTGGGCGTGGGCAGTTCGACGGGCGCGGGCTGTTGCGCTGGCTGCGCGACTTGCTTGTGCTTGTGCGGTGCCGCCGCCAGAGGCGAGGTCATGTCGGAAAACGCGAACAATGCGGCAAATGCGAAATAGTGCAGAAATTTCATCATCGGATCCATCAGGATTTTCGGTATGTGATCCATCCCCGCTGGATCGCCTTGTCAATTATCTATGGAAACCCTCACTTCGCCCAACCCCAGCGCGCGCAGCTTCGGCGCCAGCGCGTCGGCCTCGGCGGCGTCCTGCAGCGGCCCCAGGCGCACGCGGTGCAGGATCCGGTTCCCGCTCGGCACATCGACCACCTGCACGTTGCCAAGGTGCGCACGGCGTACCTTCGCCGCTGCCCGCTCGGCATTGGCCGGGTCCGCGAACGCGCCGACTTGCAGGTATAGCAAGGGTTTGGGCGTTTTTCGTGGCGCGACTGGGACCGCGCCGGCGCGCGCGGGTTCCGCACTGCGTTGCGGATGGTCGGGATCGATGCCGCGCACCTCGACCATTGCCGTGCCGCGGGGATACACGCCGAGCTTGATCGCGGCGACGAAGGACAGGTCGATGATGCGGTTGGCGACGAACGGGCCGCGATCGTTGACGCGCACGATCGCGCTGCGGCCGTTTTCCAGGTTCGTGACGCGCACGTAGCAGGGGATCGGCAGCACCTTGCTCGCCGCGCTGTAGGCGTACATGTCGTATTTCTCGAAGTCCGAGGTGGTGTAGCCGTGAAACTTGTTGCCGTACCACGACGCCAGGCCGCGCTCGTCGTAGCCCTTGCAGCTCGGCAGTACCCGATAGGTTTCGCCGAGCACGGTGTAGGGGGATTTGTTGCCATACACCGAACGCGGTTCGTCGCGCGGCACCGGTTCCGGAATCCTGCTGATGTCCGGGATCTGCGTCGGCGTGGAGTCGTTTGCCTGCGCGTAGCGGCCGCCGGATTCCTGTGGCGCGGACGTCCGTTCAGATGGCGATGACGGGCGCGTCGCCTGCCGATGGAAACACCCGCCGAGCGCAAGCACCGCCACCGCCACGGCGGCGCGGGCAAGCCCGCGGCTCATGGCGCGCGAGCCGCGGCGGCGATCGCCTCGCTTAATTGATATACCGCCATCGAATACAGCGGACTCTTGTTGTAGCGCGAGATGACGCGGAAATTGCCGAACACGATCCAGAATTCGGGACCATCCGCGCCATCCAGACGCAGCAGCGTCGCGGGCGTCGCCGGATCGAGCCTGGCGTCCGTCGCGTAACCCCATTCGGCGAGCTGTTGCAGCGGATAGACCGGGTCGAGCCCTTGCGGATCGATGTTGCGCGCATTGGCCGCGACATGCGCGCGCAGCGCGACCGGCGCTCCGGTCTGCCAGCCGAACGCTTCGAAATAATTGGCGATGCTGGCGCAAATATCAGGTAGCGAGTTCCACAAATCGATCTTGCCGTCGCCATCGCCGTCGCGCGCGTACTTGGCCACGCTCGATGGCATGAATTGCGGCCAGCCCATCGCGCCGGCGTAGGAGCCCATGAGTTCGTCCGGCGCGTAGGGAAACGCGGCCGAGCGCAGCAGCAGCAGTTGCACGAGCTCGGAGCGGAAATAACCCTGGCGCGGCGGGTAGTAGAAGGCCAGCGTGACCAGCGCGTCGAGCACGCGGTAACGCATCGGCGTGCGGCCATAATTGCTCTCCACGCCGATGATGGCGGCGATCAGTTCGGGCGGCACGCCGTACTGGCTGCCGATGCGCGCGAGCAGCGCGCGGTTGGCGTCGAGGAAAGCCGCGCCGTCGGCGATGCGGCGTGGATTGACGAAGATCGGCCGGTAATCCTTCCACGGCCTGGCTTCGGCCGGACGCGTCATCGTGTCGATCACGCTCTGCTGGTACCGCGCGCCGTGCAGGGTCTGCAGAACCGCCGCGGCATCGAGGCCGTGTTCGTGCGCCATCATTTGCGCGAACCGCTTTTCCGCCGCGCCGGGATCGGGGGCAGGCTGCGCCGACGCGGTGGCGGCCAGCGCCGCACAAAACAGAAACAGATGAAAAGCCGCGAGTCCGCGCCGCATGCTGCCGCCGATGGTGCCGATGGCGCGAAAGCTTAGCATGCCGGTTTTCACCCGGACATGAACTTGCGGTGCGCGTGGATCGACATCAGCACGCCGAAACCGGCCAGCAGCGACACTGCCGATGTGCCGCCGTAGCTGATCAGCGGCAACGGCACGCCGACCACGGGCAGAAGGCCGGTGATCATGCCGCCGTTGACCATCACGTAGACGAAGAACGCCATGCTGATCGAACCGGCGAGCAGGCGCGAATAGGTGTCACGTGCGTTCGCGGCGATGATGAGTCCACGCCCGACGATGAACAGGTAGAGTGCAAGCAGCGCGACCACGCCGATCAGGCCCCATTCCTCGGAGAACACCGCGAACACGAAGTCGGTGGTGTGCTCGGGCAGGAATTCCAGGCGCGATTGCGTGCCGTGGTGCCAGCCCTTGCCCCACATCCCGCCGGAGCCGACCGCGATTTCGGACTGGATGATGTGCCAGCCGTTGCCGAGCGGATCGGCTTCCGGGTTGAGGAACATGCGCAGACGATTGCGCTGGTATTCGTGCAGGAAATGCCAATGCCACAGCAGCGGCGCTGCCGTGGCCGCCGCACCGAGCAGGACGAAGATGCGCCACCAGGCAAGTCCGGCGAGGAAGACCGCGAACACGCCGCTTGCCGTCACCAGCAAGGCGGTGCCCAGATCCGGCTGTTTGGCGATCAGCAGAGTCGGCGCGAGGATCAGCACCGCGACCGTGCCGAGCGTGAGCCAGCGCGGCGGCAATTCGCGCGCGTGCAGGTACCAGGCGATCATCATAGGCAGGGTCAGCTTGACCAGTTCGGACGGCTGGAAGCGCATCACGCCCAGATTCAGCCAGCGGTTCGCGCCGCGGCCCTGACCGTGCAGCGCCACCGCCACGAGCAGGGCCAGACTCGCCAGATACAGCCACGGCGTCCAATTGCGCAGCACGTTCGGCGGCACGCGCGAGAGCAGCAGCAGGAACAAGCCGCCGAGGGCGAAGCGCAAGGCCTGATTGAGCACCAGGTGCCGGTCCAGATCGCTGGCACTGTAAAGGGTGACGAGACCGATCAGCGCCAGCAGGATCAGTGCGGCGAGCAACGGCAGATCCAGGCGCGGCTCGCGCAGCGTGTGCCGCAGCCAGGCGCGCAGGCGTAACAGTGGGTGCACGTTCATGGTGCGCCTCCGTCGTCGTCGTCCTTGAGCCACGCGTCGAGGATGCGGCGCGCGATCGGCGCCGCGTCGTAGGCGCCGGTATGGCCTTGCTTGAGCGCGACGACCACGGCGATACGCGGCGCGTCGGCCGGCGTAAACGCCTCGAACAGCACCTCGTGCCGGCTGATCGGCGAGGCCATGATGCTGGTCCATTCCTCGCCGGTGCGCGAATAGCGCTCGGCCGTGCCGGTCTTGCCGGCGATGACGTAAGGGAAGCCGTCGCCGAGTCCGTGTGCGGTGCCGGAAGGGTCGTTCACCACGTCGATCATGCCCTGACGCACTGCGTCCCAGTCGGCCGGATTGCGGACGAAACCTGGGGCAGGCTTGGGCTGCGGCACGCGTACGCGCGGCGCATTCAATCCATCCTGCATCGCGCGCAACAGGTGCGGAGCATGGCGCACGCCGCCGTCGGCGAGCGTCGCCAGCGCGCAGGCCAGCTGGATCGGCGTGATCACCCAGTAGCCCTGGCCGATGCCGGCGATCACGGTTTCGCCGGGATAGAACGGCTGTTCCATTTTCGCGCGTTTCCATTCGCGCGATGGCAGCACGCCGGCCGCTTCGCCGGGCAGATCAATGCCGGTGGGCCGGCCGAAACCGAAATGCGCCATCCACGCGCTGAAGCGATCGATGCCCATGTCCAGCGCGAGCGAATAGAAATAGGTATTGACCGAGCGTGCGATGGCCTGGCGCAGGTTCACCAGGCC
>JAGWXP010000185.1 GCA_018969845.1 Lysobacteraceae bacterium
CTGCCAAATCCGGGGAGAGCGCCACAATGCCATTGTGGAGGTCACCGGTTCGATCCCGATTGGCGCGCCGCTTTCCTCACGCGCCCGTGTAGCGGCCCGCGCGTTCGCGCGCGCGGCCGAGCGCGACGAGCATGTCGAGCAGCGGCGGCAGGCGTTTCTTCCACGCGCCGCGCGCGCTGAATCGTGCCGCGATGTCGTCCGGCGACAGCGGCGTGGCGCTGGCGGCGAGCAGGTCGGCGATGGCGCGCACTTGGTCGACGGCGTCTTTCGGCCACGGAGTGGTCTTGATGTCCTTCGACTTCGCGGCTTCGCCGCTACGCTCAGGACGAACGGAATCCGCGGCGCCCGCGCTCGTGTCGATTTCCGCTTGCACGGGTTTCGCCTGCGCCTGCGGATTCTGGAATTCCGGACGCAGCCAGCGCACCAGTCCGCGCGCTTCGTCGGCGGCGCGTTCGGCGTTGAGCGCGACGACGGCATCGAAACCGTGCACCGGCGCGAACCCGGCAGCACGTTCTGGCAGCGCGTGTTCGTAGCCTTGCTGGCGCGATTGCCGATCGACTGGCTGCTGTAACGGGCAGGTAGTGTCTCTGTTTCAAACTCCGTTCGCCCTGAGCGTAGCGACGAAGGCGCGAAGTCGAAGGGCCAGCAGCGCTTCGACTCCGCTCGCTACGCGAGCTACGCTCAACGCGAACGGGTTAAATTCAAGCCGAGACACTACCAACAGGCGTTGCGGATGGACAGAAGCGGGTGCATCCCGGTAAAATCCAAACTCGCCCGAAACCTCTACCCACGGACTGGCCAGCGCCCGCCCGCGGGTGTTTCTGCACCGGCGTTTTTGCGAGCATCCCTGCTCGCGGAGATCACAAAAAGAGCACATGACCCCGGCCATTCTCGCACTTGCAGACGGCAGCCTCTTCCGCGGCGTTTCCATCGGAGCGGAAGGACAATCCGTTGGCGAGGTCGTGTTCAACACGGCGATGACGGGTTATCAGGAAATCCTCACCGATCCGTCCTACGCACAGCAGATCGTCACGCTCACCTATCCGCACATCGGCAACACCGGTTGCAACGTGGTCGACGAGGAATCGGGCAGGGTTCAAGCCGCTGGGCTGGTTATCCGCGATTTGCCGCGACTGGCCAGCAACTGGCGCAGCACCGAGGCGCTCCCGGATTATCTGCGCCGCAACAACATTGTTGCGATTGCCGAAATTGACACGCGCCGGCTTACCCGCATCCTGCGCGAAACCGGCGCACAAAACGGCTGCCTGGCAGCAGGCGAGGGAATTTCCGCCGAGTCCGCGCTCGCCGCCGCGCGTGCGTTTCCGGGCCTGAACGGCATGGACCTGGCCAAGGTCGTGTGCACGCCGAAAAAGTATACATTCGCCGAGGGCAGCTACGCTCTCGATTCGTGCGAATTCGCAAAACACGCTCGCAAATATCGCGTGACCGCCTACGACTTCGGCGTCAAGCGCAATATCCTGCGCCTGCTCGCCGACCGCGGCTGCGAGGTGACCGTGCTGCCCGCGCAGACGCCGGCCGCCGAAGCGCTGGCGCTCAAACCCGATGGTGTGTTCCTGTCCAACGGTCCCGGCGATCCGGCCGCCTGCGAGTATGCGATTGCCGCAACGCGCGAATTCATCGCGCACAAGATTCCGCTGTTCGGCATTTGCCTCGGCCACCAGATCATGGGTCTGGCGCTGGGGGCGAAGACGCTGAAGATGAAATTCGGCCACCACGGCGCCAATCATCCGGTCAAGGATCACGATGACGGCCGCGTGCTGGTCACCTCGCAGAACCACGGCTTCGCCGTCGACGCCGCCACGCTTCCGAAGAATGCGCGCGTGACCCACACCTCGCTGTTCGATGGCTCGCTGCAGGGCTTCGCGCTGACCGATGCGCCGGCGTTCTGCTTCCAGGGCCATCCGGAAGCCTCGCCCGGGCCGCACGACATCGGCTATCTGTTCGACCGGTTCGCCGACATCATGGACAAGGTCGGCAGCCATGCCTAAGCGCACCGATCTGAAGACCATCCTCATCATCGGCGCCGGTCCGATCGTGATCGGCCAGGCCTGCGAGTTCGATTATTCCGGCGCGCAGGCCTGCAAGGCGCTCAAGCAGGAAGGGTATCGGGTCGTGCTGGTGAACTCGAATCCGGCCACGATCATGACCGATCCGGAAATGGCCGACGCGGTCTACATCGAACCGATCAACCGCGCCACGGTCGAGCGCATCATCGCCAAGGAAAAACCCGACGCGCTGCTGCCGACGATGGGCGGGCAGACGGCGCTGAACTGTGCGCTGGACCTGGCGGATTGCGGCATTCTGGAAAAGTATAACGTCGAGCTGATCGGCGCCTCGCGCGAGGCGATCCGCATGGCCGAGGATCGCGCACTGTTCCGCCAAGCGATGATCGAGATTGGTTTGGAATGTCCCAAGGCCGAGGTCGCGAAATCCCACGAGCAGGCGCTGGAAATCCAGACCAAGGTCGGCTATCCGACCATCATCCGGCCCAGTTTCACCCTCGGCGGTTCCGGCGGCGGCATCGCCTATAACCGCGAGGAGTTCGACGAGATCGTCAAGCGCGGACTGGAACTCTCCCCGGTGCACGAAGTGCTGGTTGAGGAATCGGTGCTGGGCTGGAAAGAATTCGAAATGGAGGTTGTGCGCGACAGGGCCGACAACTGCATCATCGTGTGTTCCATCGAAAACCTCGATCCGATGGGCGTGCACACCGGCGATTCGATCACGGTGGCGCCGGCGCAGACGCTTACCGACAAGGAATACCAGCGCCTGCGCGATGCCTCCATTGCCGTGCTGCGCAAGATCGGCGTGGACACCGGCGGCTCGAACGTGCAGTTCGGCGTGAACAACGAAAACGGCCGATTGGTCGTGATCGAGATGAATCCGCGCGTGTCGCGCTCCTCGGCGCTGGCGTCCAAGGCCACCGGTTTTCCGATCGCGAAAGTCGCGGCCAAACTCGCGGTCGGTTACACGCTCGACGAACTGCGCAACGAAATTACCGGCGGCAAGACCCCGGCTTCGTTTGAGCCGACCATCGATTACGTGGTCACCAAGATTCCGCGCTTCGCGTTCGAAAAATTCCCGGCCGCCGACGCGCGCCTGACCACGCAGATGAAATCGGTGGGCGAGGTGATGGCGATCGGACGTACCTTCCAGGAATCGCTGCAGAAGGCGCTGCGCGGACTGGAAACGGGCAGGGATGGTCTGAACCCCGGGCCGCTGGATCTGACTGAACCCGACGCCATCGCGGATCTGAGGCGCGAATTGCGCGAACCGCGGCCGGATCGCATTTTTTACGTCGCCGACGGTTTTCGCGCGGGGTTGTCGCTGGAAGATGTCTTCGCGTTGACGCATATCGACCGCTGGTTCCTCGACCAGATCGCCGAACTCGTCGAGATCGAAGCGCAGGTGAAAGTCGGCGGACTCGCGGCGCTCGATGCCGCACGCCTTTTCCAACTCAAGCGCAAGGGATTTTCGGATGCGCGCCTCGCCGCCTTGCTCGGCACCGACGAAGCGGCAGTGCGCAAGCTGCGTCACGCGTTCAAGGTGCACCCGGCGTACAAACGCGTGGATTCCTGCGCGGCCGAATTCGC
>JAGWXP010000186.1 GCA_018969845.1 Lysobacteraceae bacterium
GTCATTCATGACAAAGGGCGCATGACTTCGCTGACGGGAGCAGCGAAGCCATGCGCCGCCCGACGTTACTGGAATTTGTAGGAGATGCCGAGCTCGTAGCGCCGCCCGTAATCCTCCCACGTCAGCACCTGGCGCGGATCGTTGTTCTGGTACGTGATGAACCGCTTGTCGGTGAGGTTCGAGCCCTGCAACAGGATGGTCAGTCCCTTGAAGCGTCCGCTCGGGATCGTGTAGCTGACCTGCGCGTCGTAGGTACTGCCACCCTGGATGGTTTGCAGGATGCGCGTGGCGCTGATGCCCTGCACTTCGCCGAGGAAGCTCGAGCGGTAGCTGTCGCTGACGCGCGCCTCGAAGCCGTCGTGCTGGTAATACAACGTGCCGTTGCCGACCCACTTGGAAAGACCGGGTACCGTGATCGCCTGCGAGTTGCCCGCATACGTCACCGAGCTGTTGGTGCGATCGCCGGTAATGATCGCGCCGAAGCCGTCCAGCACGGGCGTGAGCATGTTGAACGGCAGATTGATCGTGCCCTGCAAACCCTTCACGTTGCCGCTGCCGTCGTTCGTCGGTCCGGACACGATGCCGTAGGTGGTGCCGAGTTGCTGCTGCTGGTCCGCGGACAAGAATGCGCCCACGAACGGGGCGAAGTTGTACAGGAAGGCTGCGCTCGGGTTGATGTAGTCGGACAGCTTCAGGTAATACGCGGACGCCGCCATGTAGCCCTGGTTGTCGCCGAAGTAATGCTCGAGGCTGACGTTGAAATTGTTCGCCATCGAGGGCAGCAATTCGGGATTTCCGCCGGACGCGCTGAAATACGACGTGTTCGGATCGGTCGATTGCAGGTGCGTAATGTTGCCGCTGATCGACAGGCTCGCGCTCATCTGGTCCATGCGCGGACGCGCCATCACCCGTGCCGCACCCACGCGCAGGTCGGTGCTCGGCGTGAACTCGAACACCAGGTTCGCGCTGGGCAGCCAGCGCGTGTAGCTGGTGCCGCCCGAGACCGGCACCAGGGTCACCTGCGAGGAACCGGTCGAACTGGTGCCGGCGGCGACGCGCTGGCCTTGCGAGCCTTGGTTGGTGTGCGCGACCTGCACGCCGATATTGCCGCGCACCGGCACGTCGCCGAGCGAGCTGTCGAGGTTGAACTGCGCGAACGGCGTCACGTCGTTCTCGCGCACCTTCCAATTTGGCGGCACGCCGATCGAGGACAGCGATGTCGAGTACAGCTGGAGGTTGCCGTTGGCGATCAGGTCCAGCGGGTTGTAGATCACCTGCGGACCCACGCCCATCCAGGCCAGCGGATCGCCCGTTGTGAAGGAAGGAATCGGGGCGGTCTGTGCGCCGTTGGGCAGGACCAGGAAGTCCTGATCGATGTTGTAGGTCTTGTCGCGGGTGGCGCGATCGAAGCCGAATTTCACGTTCGCGAACGGACCGCCCGCGAAATCGTATTCGACCGCCGCACGCAGGCGTGCGAGATAGTCGTTCGTGTGCGGCGCATTGATGAAACCGGCCTGCACCACCGGCGGATTGTTGCCGCTGCCCCAGCCCTGCGGGTCGGTGAGCACGAGTCCCTGCGTGTAATTCAGCGACGGGTTGACGAAGAACAGGCCGTTGCCGAGTTCGGTGAAGCCCAGGGTGTCGCCGGGGCCGGTCTTGTTGTAGCCGGTGCCGGAGTAGCTTTCCAGCAGCATGTCGCGGCGGTCGGCGCGCGAATAGCTGGCATCCACGCTGGCGGACCAGTCCTCGTTGAAACGGATCTTGTTGTTCCAGCCGATATTCCAGACCTTGGCCTTGGTGCGGTTGTAATCGTTGCGCACCACCGCAACCACGTCGTCGTAGGTGCCGCCGGTCACGAAACCGTTCTGCGCGCTGGCGCCGGGCGCCAGTTTGGCGTTGCTCCACCACAGCGGAAATTCCATGCCCTTGGCCTGCTGGGTTTCGCGGAAGTTGTCGTAGGTGAGATCCAGCGTGCTGGTGAAGTTTTCGGACGGTTGGTACTGCAGCGTGCCGAGCAGGCCGGTGCGCTTCAACTGATCGGATATGCCGTAATTCTTCGAGCCGCCGATCACCAGGTCGCCGTTGCCGTCGGTGGGATAGCCCCAGGGCTGCTGGTGCTCGATCTGGGCCGGATTGGATTCGAGGTCCACGCCCAGGGTCACGCCGAAGGTGTGATCGGCGAACTGGTTCACCCAGATGCCGTTCGCCGAATAGCCGCGGTCGCTGACGCCGGAACCGGGCGAAATCGTCGACAAGCTGTCCCACACATAGCGCGCGTTGACCGCCGCGATCGGGTGATTCTGTTCCAGCGGACGGATCGTGCGCATGTCCACCGTGCCGGACAGGCCCTGCCCGATCAGGCCGGCACTCGGCGACAAGTAGACGACGACGTTGTTGAACCAGCTCGCCGGATATTGATCGTACTGCACGTCGCGGTTGTTCGAGGTGCTGACCTGCTCGCGGCCGTTGACCAGCGCGGTACTGAAATCGGGGCCGAGGCCGTGGATCGTGAGCACCTGCGGACGGCCATCCAGGGTCTGCACGGCCAGGCCCGGCAGGCGCCCGAGCACGTCGGCGATGCTGGTGCCGGGCAGTTTGCCGATCTGTTCGGCAGAAACCGCCTCGACGATCTCGTCGGAGTTGCGCTTGATCGCGGTGGCGTTCTGCAAGCTGCCGGCATAGCCCTTGACGTTGATTTCCTGCAGCTGGGTGGTTTGCTTTTCGGCAGCCGCCTTTTCGTTCTTTTTCTTGTCCTGCGCCTTGTTGTCTTGATCCGCCGCAGCCGACTTGGCCTGCGGCTGGGTCTGATCCTGTGCGCCCGCGGCCACCGTGTCGGCGGCGAGGGCATAGTCGGTGCAGGCCATCAGGCCGATGCCTGCGGAAATCAGCGCCAATGTCATCGCATTGCGTTTCAGTAGCATTTTTGCGTTCTCCAGTGGTGACGCATTCGTTGTGTCGCACACAGACGCCGGGGCGCGCTGTCGGTGCCGACCCGCACGCGGCGGCGGGTTCGTGCCGGCATGGTAGGCGCTCGCTTCACTCGCGCGAGAGGTCCGCATACGTATTCATGACGCGCCACTTGGCCGTCTAATGCGGTGCAACATGAGGCGCGATCGTGCGACGCAGTCGCGTTGAATGCGCCGCGTGCACGCCCGGGATTTGCGTTGGCCTGCGCGAATGACGCAGGTGCAGCATCCATGAATACGTATGCGGCAAACGCCGGGACGGCGCGGCGCGCCCGTAAGCTGCACGTCGCCGCCCCGCCAGTGCGCAGACTGCGCGCGGCGCACGTCAATGGAGTTTGTAAATGGCCGATGCTTGCTGGTGGCGCGGTGCCGTCATCTATCAAATTTATCCGCGCAGTTTCCTCGACACTAACGGCGACGGCGTGGGCGACCTGCCCGGCATCATCGAACGCCTGGATTACGTGGCCGGACTCGGCGTGGACGCAATCTGGATCGCGCCGTTCTTCAAGTCGCCGATGGCCGACTTCGGCTACGACATCGCCGA
>JAGWXP010000031.1 GCA_018969845.1 Lysobacteraceae bacterium
CGGCGCACGCGCACCTGCGCGCCAGCGTCAACGTCGACGACCGCCAGTTTGCCGATCCGAATCTGGTCGAGCATCTGCACAGCGTGTTGCGGCGCACTGGCGTTGATCCGGCGACGCTCGCGCTGGAAATCACCGAAACCGTATTCCGCCGTGGCCGCGAAGAGGCGGCACAGACGCTGCGCGGCCTCAAGCAGTTGGGCGTGGCGCTCGTCGTCGACGATTTCGGAACCGGTTATTCGTCGCTGGATTCGTTCGCTGCTTCGCCGTTTGATGCGCTCAAGATCGACCGCAGCTTCATCCGCGACATGGTCAGCAATTTCCGCCACCGTGCGATTGTGCGCACGATCGCCGGATTCGCCGAAGATCTGCATCTGGACCTGATCGCCGAAGGTGTGGAAACCGCCGAACAAGCCGGATTGTTGCGCGATCTTGGCTGTAGGGTGGCGCAGGGGTTTCTCTATGCGCCGGCCCTGCCGCAAGGCGAGTTCGAGACGCTGCTCGAGCGCGGTTTCGCCAGTCAGCCGGATTCGTCGCCGTCGGCGGTTGCGTAACTGTTGCACTGCGGCATAATGGGTTCCTCTTTTGGAGCGAACCATGAGCCGAACCTACAACTTCAGCGCCGGGCCCGCGGCGCTGCCGGAACCCGTATTGCGCCGCGCCCGGGACGAAATGCTGGAGTGGGGCAAGGCTCGTGCGAGCGTCATGGAAGTCAGTCATCGCGGCAAGGATTTCATCGCTCTGGCGCAGAAGGCCGAGGGCGATTTGCGCACCTTGATGGGCATTCCGCAAAATTACAAAGTCTTGTTCCTGCAAGGTGGCGCGACGCAGCATTTCGCCCAGATTCCGATGAACTTCGCACGCCGCGATCAAGGCGTCGATTACGTCGTCACCGGCCACTGGAGCGAAAAGGCAGCCAAGGAAGCCAAACCGCTCGCACAGGTACGCATCGCGGCCAGCGGCGCGGAGAGCAAGTTCACCGCGATTCCGCCGCGAGCACAGTGGCAACTCGATGCAGACGCGGCCTATCTGCACTACACGCCGAACGAGACGATCCACGGCGTCGAATTCCACGACATTCCCGATGCAGGCGGCGCACCGCTGATCGCGGACATGTCCTCGAACATCCTGTCGCGGCCGGTCGACGTGTCGAAATTCGGCGTCATCTACGCCGGCGCGCAGAAGAACATCGGCGCTTCGGGCTTGGTCGTGATGATCGTGCGCGAGGACATGCTAGCGCGCTGCCCGAAGGACATCCCGAAAATCTTCAACTACGCCGAACACGCGGCGAACGAGTCGATGCTCAATACGCCGAACACGTTCGGCTGGTATCTGGCCGGGCTGGTGTTCGAGTGGCTGCTGGAGCAGGGCGGCGTTGCGGCAATTGCACAGCGCAACCTTGCCAAAGCCGATCTGCTTTATGGCTATATCGACAACTCGGGTTTCTACAAGAACCCGGTGGAAAAATCCGCGCGCTCGTGGATGAACGTGCCGTTCACGCTGCCGCGCGAGGAACTCGACGCGGCGTTCCTGAAGGAAGCCGAAAGCGCGGGCCTGATGGCGCTCAAGGGCCATCGCGCGGTCGGCGGCATGCGCGCTTCGCTCTACAACGCCATGCCACTGGAAGGCGTACAGACGCTGGTGGATTTCATGAAAGATTTCGCGACGAGAAATTCCTGATGTTCAAGATCCAGACCCTCAACAACATTTCGCGCAATGGCCTCGACCGCCTGCCTGCGAACCTGTACTCCGTCGCGAACGACGTCACCGAGCCGGATGCGCTTCTGCTGCGCTCGGCCGATCTGCAGGGCAAGCCCCTGTCCGCATCGATCAAGGCCGTCGCGCGCGCAGGTGCGGGCACGAACAACATTCCCGTCGCCGAATTCAGCCAACGCGGCGTGCCGGTGTTCAACGCGCCCGGCGCGAACGCGAACGCGGTCAAGGAACTGGTCGTCGCCGGCATGCTGATCGCCGCACGCAATCTCGACGGTGCGCTGGCTTTTGTCGGTGGTTTGAACACGGGCGACGACCTGCACCACAAGGTCGAGGCGGAAAAAAAACGCTTCGTGGGGACGGAGCTGGCGGGCAAGACGCTCGGCGTCGTCGGCCTCGGTGCCATCGGCGTGAAGGTCGCCAATGCCGCGCGCGCGCTCGGCATGCGCGTGCTCGGGTTCGATCCGCACATGACGGTCGACGGCGCCTGGGCGCTGTCGTCCGAAGTCGCAAGGGCCGGATCGTTGAACGAGCTTTATGCGGCATCGGACTACATCACGTTTCATGTGCCGCTCAATGACGCCACCCGCGGCGTATTCGGCACTGCCGCGCTGGATCGGGTGCGGCCCGGAACCGTGCTGCTCAACTTCGCGCGCGAAGGCATCGTCGACGCGGCGACGCTGGCGCAGGGTCTGGCCGACGGCCGCATCGGCCGCTACGTTACCGACTTCCCGAGCGCCGAACTCATCGGCAACGCGCGCGTGATCGGTTTGCCGCATCTGGGCGCATCCACCGGCGAGGCGGAAGAAAACTGCGCCGTGATGGTGGTCGATCAATTGCGCGATTTCCTCGAGAACGGCAACGTGCATAACGCGGTGAATTTCCCGAACACGCGCATGGCACGCGCGGGCAGGGCGCGCCTGTGCATCGCCAACCGCAACCGGCCGAACATGATCGGTCAGCTCTCGCACGTGCTCGGCGAGGCCGGCGTGAACATCGCGCAGATGCACAACGCCTCGCGCGGCGACATTGCCTACACGCTGATCGACCTGGATTCCGTTGCGAGCGATGCGCTGGTCGCGGCGATCGGCAAGATCGACGGTATTCTTTCGGTTCGTGCGCTAGCCTGACATGACCAAGAAAAAGCCCGCCGCTGCCGCCGCGTCTTCGCTCGCGGATGCGCGTGCGCGCATCGACGCGATTGACCGCAACATCCAGCAACTGATTGCTGAACGCGCGAACTGGGCGCACCAGGTCGGCAAAGCCAAGGGCAAGCTCGCCGCGGCAGTGGATTACTACCGGCCGGAGCGCGAAGCGCAGGTGCTGCGCATGGTCGTGGATCGCAACGAGGGTCCGCTGTCGGATGATCTGCTGGTGCATGTGTTCCGCGAGATCATGTCGGCATGCCTTGCCCAGCAGGAACCGCTCAAGATCGGCTATCTCGGCCCCGAAGGCACCTTCAGCCAGCAGGCGGTGATGAAACATTTCGGCCGCTCTGCGCACGGCCTGCCGCTGGCGACAATCGAGGAAGTCTTCCAGGAAGTCGAAAACGGCAACGCCGATTTCGGCATTGTACCGGTGGAAAATTCCGGGCAGGGAACGATCCAGATCACGCTGGACATGTTCCTGACCTCGAATTTGAAGATCTGCGGCGAGGTGGAATTGCGCGTGCGCCAGTTCCTGCTGTCGCGCAGCGGCCGCGTCGAGGACATCGAGCGCGTCTATTCGCACCCGCAATCATTCGCGCAATGCAAGACCTGGCTGCGCGGCAACCTGCCAAAGGCTGAAAAGATAGCGGTGTCGAGCAACGCCGAGGCCGCGCGCCGCGCACGCAACGCCGACGATGCGGCGGCGATCGGCGGCGAATCGACCGGGCATGTCTACGGCCTGCGCAAAGTCATCATGAGTCCGATCGAGGATCGCGCCGACAACACCACGCGCTTTCTCGTCATCGGCCGGCAGATCTTTCCGCCCTCCGGCCACGACCGCACCTCGATCCTGGTTTTCATCAAGGACAAGCCCGGCGCGCTGTTCCACGTGCTTAGCCCGTTCGCAGGCAACGGCATCAGCATGAACCGCATCGAATCGCGGCCTTCGCACCACGCCAAATGGGAATACGGTTTCTTCATCGATCTCGCCGGCCACGTCGAGGACGAAGCGATGCGCCGTGCCTTCGCCGGGTTGAAGGAACATGCGGCGCAAATCAAATTGCTGGGTTCGTATCCGGTAGCGGTGCCGTGACTCTCGCCGCCGCCCTGCCGAATGCGGCGACGCGCGCGTTGTGCGCTTACGACCCCGGACACGATCTGCCCGCCTTGCGCCGCCGTTTCGGCGCTGTGCTCGCGGAACTCGGCTCGAATGAAAACCCGCTCGGACCGAGCCCACGCGCGGTGGCCGCGATCGAAACCGCATTGCCGGAGATTTTCCGCTATCCCGATCCCAAGGGCGGCGCGCTGAAGACGGCGCTGGCACGGCATCTGGAAGTCGGTGCGGGACAGATCGCACTCGGCAATGGCTCGCACGAATTGTTGATGCTGATCGCGCAGTGTTTCGCGGATGCGCATACGTCTGTCGTGTTTTCCGAGTTCGGCTTCGCCGTGTTCCCGATCGCGACCGCGGCGGCCGGCGCGCGGCCGATTCGAGTGCCGGCGCTGACGCCCGATCACGCAGCGATGCCGCTCGGTCACGATCTGGATGCCATGGCGGCGGCGATCTGCAGCGACACGCGCATCGCTTACCTCGCCAATCCCAACAATCCGACCGGCACCTGGTTCGACGATGCGGCATTGGCGGCGCTTCTCGCGCGCGTGCCACCGACGACGCTCGTTGTCGTGGATGAGGCGTATCACGAATTCGTCGACGATGCGGCGCTGACGTCCGCATTGCCGTTATTGCAGAAGCACCCGAATCTTGTTGTCACACGCACATTTTCCAAAGCCCATGCGCTGGCAGGTTTGCGCGTAGGCTATGCGGTCGGTTCCAGGGAAAATATAAGCATTATCGAGCGGTTGCGCGAATCGTTTAATGTCAATTCCCTGGCTCTGGCGGCGGCGGAGGCGGCGCTTGGCGACCCCGAGCATGTTGCCCGATCAAAGGCGTTCAACCTTGCCGAACGAACATGGCTGGCGGCGCAACTTCGATCGCGGGGTTTGCGCGTGCTGCCGTCGCAGACGAATTTCGTTCTCGTCGATTTCGAGCGTGACGCCGCGTCCATCGAACACGCGCTGTTCGAGCGCGGCGTGATCGTGCGACCGATGGGTGGTTACCGATTGCCGGAGTTCCTGCGTATCAGCGTCGGTTCGCGCGCCGAAAACGAACGCTTGCTGGAGGCGCTGCCGTGAGCGATTGGATCAGCGCAGCGGCGGGACCGCTGCGCGGCGAAGTAGTTGTTCCCGGCGACAAGTCGATTTCGCATCGTGCAATCATGCTGGCTGCGCTCGCCGATGGGTGTTCGCGCATAACGGGATTTCTGGAAGGCGAGGATACCCGCGCCACCGAGCGAGCGTTCGCGCAGATGGGCGTCCGCATCGACGCGCCGCGTTCCAGCGAACGGATCGTGCACGGCGTCGGCTTGCACGGATTGCAGGCGCCGGGCGTTTCCATCGATTGCGGCAATGCGGGTACCGGCATGCGTTTGCTGACCGGATTGCTGGCCGGACAGGCCTTCGATGCCACACTGACTGGAGACGAGTCACTCTCACGCCGGCCGATGCGGCGCGTGATCGAACCGCTGACCAGGATGGGCGCGAATATCGAATCGAACGCCGGCCTGCCACCGCTGCAAATCCGGGGTGGATGCGCGCTGCACGGAATTTCCTACGCGCTGCCGGTGGCCAGTGCCCAGGTCAAATCCGCGATTCTGCTTGCCGGGATGTACGCGCAGGGCGAGACATGGGTGCGCGAACCGCATCCGACCCGCGATTACACCGAGCGCATGCTGGACGCGTTCGGCTGGCCAGTCCAATTCGGTGAAGGCTGGGCAAGGCTTTGCGGTGGACACAAACTCGTGGCGACCGATATCGATGTGCCCGCGGATTTTTCGTCGGCCGCTTTTTTCATCGTCGCGGCGACACTGCTGTCGGGATCGGAAATTGTTTTGTGCGACGTCGGCATGAATCCGCGCCGCACGGGTTTGCTGGTCGCACTGCGCGCGATGGGCGCGGATATCCGCGAATCGAACCCGCGCGCGCGGGGCGGCGAGCCGGTGGCGGATCTCGTCGTGCGGCACGCGCCTTTGCGCGGCATCGACGTGCCGGAGGAACTCGTGCCGGACATGATCGACGAATTCCCTATCCTGTTCATCGCCGCAGCGGCGGCACAAGGAACGACGCGCGTCAGTGGTGCGGCGGAATTGCGAGTCAAGGAATCCGACCGCATCGCGGTGATGGCGCGTGGGTTGTGCAAACTGGGCATTCGCATCGAGGAAATGCCGGACGGTGCAGTCATCGCGGGTGGCGAGATCGCGGGCGGCGAGGTCGATTCGGCCGGCGATCATCGTTGCGCGATGAGTTTCGCCGTCGCCGGCGCGATTGCGCGCGCGCCGGTGCGCATCGTCGATTGTGCGAATGTGGCGACGTCGTTTCCGGGATTCATTCAATTGGCCAATTCCAGCGGATTCGATCTTGCGGCAACGCCCGGGTAAGGCCGGGCCACGCTTTCCGGTAAAATGGCCGGATGCCCGACAAGATTCTTCCCGTCCTCACCATCGACGGCCCCTCCGGCTCCGGCAAGGGCACGGTCAGCCGGATGGTGGCCGAAACGCTGGGCTGGCATCTGCTGGATTCCGGCGCCCTGTACCGTGCGGTCGGATTCGCGGCGGGAATGGAAGGGCTTGATCTGTCCGACTCCGAGGCGGTCACACGCTGCGCGCAGACCACGAAAATCGCTTTTCACGATCCAGGGGACGGCAGCGAGACGCGGGTGATCGTCAACGGCATGGACGCGACCGACGAGCTGCGCACGGAGACCTGCGGGGCGGCGGCGTCGGCGATCGCGGCGATTGCCGGCGTGCGTGCGGCCTTGTTCGACAAGCAGCGCGCTTTCCGCAAGGCGCCGGGGCTGGTTGCTGACGGCCGCGACATGGGCACGGTGATTTTCCCGGACGCCGGGGTCAAGGTATTTCTTACCGCCAGTGCGGAAGAACGCGCCAAACGCCGCCATAAGCAGTTGAAAGAAAAGGGATTGGGCGTTACACTTGCCGCCCTTTTGCGCGAGATTCAGGCGCGCGACGTGCGTGACGCCGGGCGCGCGGTCGCGCCGCTCAAGCCCGCCGCCGACGCCACGGTGATCGATTCGACCGGTATGCCGGTCGAGCGCGTGGTCGCGGCGGTACTGGAGCTCGTGCGGAAAGGGCGCGATTGATTCCGCGGAAATGGGAAATGGGAAACGGCGGTAGGCGCTACCGGCGGGTTTTCCATTTCCGATTTCCGTAGCGGAAATCGGCCACGGTTCGGGGCGTCCGAATCATCAACGGGTGGATCGGAATTTCAGAAAAATCAATATTCTGGGATACGATCTTGATATCCATTTGGAATTTGACATGACCGAAAGTTTTGCCGAACTGTTTGAACAGAGCCAGACGCTCAACAAATTGAAGCCTGGCGCCATCGTCTCCGGGATAGTCGTCGAAGTCCGCAACGACGTCGTCGTGATCAATGCGGGACTCAAATCCGAGGGCATTGTTCCGATCGAGCAATTCCGCAACGAGGCGGGCGACCTGGAAGTCCGCGTCGGCGATGAAGTGAAGGTGGCGCTCGACGCCATCGAAGACGGCTTCGGCGAAACCCGCCTGTCGCGCGAAAAGGCCAAGCGTTCCCTGGTCTGGGACGAATTGGAAACCGCGCAGCAGGCCAATGCCACCGTGACCGGCAAGATTTCCGGCAAGGTCAAGGGCGGCTTCACCGTCGACATCAAGGATGTGCGCGCATTCCTGCCCGGTTCGCTGGTGGACGTGCGTCCCGTGCGCGATCCGGTATTCCTGGAAGGCAAGGAACTGGAATTCAAGATCATCAAGCTCGACCGCAAGCGCAACAACGTGGTGGTCAGCCGCCGCGCGGTGGTGGAGAGCGAGCATTCGGAAGAACGCGACCAGTTGCTCGAGCGTCTGCAGGAAGGCGCCGTGGTCAAGGGCGTGGTCAAGAACCTCACCGATTACGGTGCGTTCGTGGATCTGGGCGGCATCGACGGTCTGCTGCACATCACCGACATGGCCTGGAAGCGCGTGCGTCATCCGTCCGAGGTGGTCAACGTCGGTGACGAGCTCGAAGTGCGCGTGCTCAAGTTCGACCGCGAGCGCAACCGCGTGTCGCTGGGCCTCAAGCAGCTCGGCGAGGATCCGTGGGTCGCCATCGCGCGCCGCTATCCGACCGGCACGCGCCTGTTCGGCAAGGTTTCCAACGTCACCGACTACGGCTGCTTCGTCGAGCTGGAGCCCGGCGTCGAAGGCCTGGTGCACGTCTCCGAGATGGACTGGACCAACAAGAACGTCAATCCGGCCAAGCTGGTGCAGGTCGGCGACGAGGTCGAAGTCATGGTTCTCGACGTGGACGAAGAGCGCCGCCGCATTTCGCTCGGCATCAAGCAGACCCGCGCCAATCCGTGGGAATCGTTCGCCGCGATCCACAAGAAGGGCGACAAGGTTTCCGGCCAGATCAAGTCGATCACCGACTTTGGCATCTTCGTTGGCCTAGACGGCGGCATCGACGGCCTCGTGCACCTGTCCGACATTTCCTGGCAGAGCACGGGCGAGGATCTGGTGCGCAAATACAAGAAGGGCGACGAGGTCGAGGCCGTGGTGTTGGCCGTTGACCCGGAGCGTGAGCGCATCAGTCTCGGCATCAAGCAGCTCGAGCAGGATCCGTTCGGCCAGTACATGGCGGCGCATCCGCGCGGCAGCATCGTCAACGGCACGGTCAAGGAAATCGATACCAAGGGTGCGACGGTCGATCTGGGTGATGGCGTTGAGGGGTATCTCGCCGCGCGCGACATCGCCAAGGATCGCGTCGACGACGCGTCGCAGCACTTCAAGGTGGGCGATGCCGTCGAAGCCAAGTACACCGGCATGGACCGCAAGGGCCGTGTGCTGCAGTTGTCGATCCGCGCCAAGGACGACGACGAGATGCAGCAGGCGCTGGAGGAATACCAGTCCGCCAGCGGCGGCACGACCAAGCTCGGCGCATTGCTCAAGGAACAGATGGGCAAATCCGAGTAATGTCGCTTTTGCTTCCAGCACCCTTGAGTTAAGGGAGCGATCAAAGCCCCGCGCGAGCGGGGCTTTGATGATGGGGTTGTGGAAAAGGCGAGCGCCAGTCGAAGCCAGAGGTCTGCATGACTAAGTCCGAGCTGATAGAAGCCTTGGCCGCGCGCCAGAGCCATCTGGCGTTCAACGACGTGGAATTGTCGGTCAAGAACGTAATGGAGCAGATGAGTCTGGCCCTGTCCAGCGGCGAGCGTATCGAGATCCGCGGCTTCGGCAGCTTCTCGCTGCATTTCCGCCCGCCGCGCATGGGCCGCAATCCCAAGACCGGAACGCAGGTCGCGCTTCCCGGCAAGCACGTGCCGCACTTCAAGCCCGGCAAGGAATTGCGCGAGCGGGTCAACCTCGCCGTCCGCCGGTCCGCCTGAGTCCGGAAACCATGATTGCCTTGCCGCCGTTGTTGCTGCCGGCGCTCGCGTTTCTGCTGCCTCTGGCCGCGTTGTCCGGCTGGTATTACGGCCGCCGCAGCAGCGAACGTTCGCGCCGCGCCGGCGTAAGCGAGTTGTCGTCGAGTTATTTTCGCGGCCTCAATTACCTGCTCAACGAGCAGCCCGACAAGGCCATCGAGGTCTTCCTCAAACTCGCCGAATTCAACCGCGACACGGTGGAAACCCACCTCGCCCTCGGCAACCTGTTCCGCCGCCGCGGCGAGGTCGATCGCGCGATCCGCGTGCACCAGCACCTGATCGCGCGGCCGAATCTCAACAACGAGGAAAAGACCATCGCCCTGCTCGAACTCGGCGAGGATTACATGCGCGCCGGACTGCTCGATCGCGCCGAAACCCTGTTCAGCGACCTGGTGGCGATGGACGCGCACGTGCCCTCGGCGTTGCGCCACCTGATCGGCATCTACCAGCACGAGAAGGACTGGAACAAGGCCATCGACCACGCGCGCCGGCTGGAGAAGATCACCGGCGAATCCGAAGGTCCGACGATCGCGCAGTTCCATTGCGAATTGTCCGAACAGGCGCGCGCCGCGCGCGATTTTCCCGGCGCACACGCGCACCTGGAAAACGCCTTTGTCTGTCAGCCCGAGTGCGTGCGCGCCTACATCGTCCTCGGTCACCTGGAAATGCAGCAGGGCAACCTCGAAGCCGCGGCGCAGGCGTTCGAACGCGTGGCCACGCTGGATGTGGATTTCGTGCCGGAAGTACTCACGCCCTTGCTCGATTGTTACGCGCGGCTCGGGCAGATGCAGCACGCGGAGCGCTTCCTCGTCGACATCATCGAGCGCTCGCAGGGTGTGTCGCCCGTGATCGCCCTGGCCAAGTTGTACGCGGGCACGCGCGGCGAGGCCGCGGCAATCGAATTCCTCACCCGGCAGTTGCGCCAGCGTCCGTCCGTGCGCGGATTGATGACGCTGATCGGCGCTTCGCTCGACACATCACGCGGCGAAGCGCGCGAGAATCTTCTCATTCTGCAGGACCTGACCCGCAAGCTCATCGAAGGTCAGGCCATGTACCGCTGCAGCAAGTGCGGCTTTGGCGCCAAGGCGCATCACTGGCAATGCCCGAGTTGCAAGACCTGGGGTTCGGTCAGGCCTATCCACGGCGTGGCCGGCGAGTAACCGACATGTTCTGGTATTCCGAACCCTGGACCCTGCGTTACTGGCTGTGGCTCGCCGCCGCTTTCGCGCTGTCGGCGGCTGTGGCCTGGGCCGCACTGCACTACGCGCTCCGGCACGCACTGCTCGATCTGCCCGGGCGCCGTCGTTCGCACGCCGCGCCGACGCCGCGCGGCGCCGGCATCGGCATCGTCGTGGCCGCGCTGGCATCGATTTTCGCCTTGGCGCATGCCGTGCCGGCAGCAGCGCCGGAACTGCGGCTGTGCATTCCGATCGCCTTGGTCGCGGCGATCGGCTGGATCGACGATCACCGTCCGCTGCCGGTGCTGTTGCGACTCGGCGTGCACTGTCTTGCGGTCGCGATCTTCCTGCAGCCGCTGTTGGCTGCGATGTTTCATCTGACGGCGTCCGCGCCGTGGCTGGACACGACGTTCTGGCAAAGCGCCGGCATCATCGCCTTGCTGGGTTTCGTCTGCATTTGGTCGATCAACCTGCACAATTTCATGGACGGCATCGACGGCTTGCTTGCCCTGCAGACGATCTTCGTGCTCGTGGCCATGGCCGTGCTGTGCCAGCGCTACGGGAACAATCCGCACGACATGCAGATCGCCCTGTGGGCGGCGGCGGTGGCCGGATTCCTGCCGTTCAATTTTCCGCGTGCGCGCGCGTTCATGGGCGACGTTGGCAGCGGCAGCGTCGGGTTTTTGATCGCGATCGCCGTGATCTGGCAGAATTCCTCGCCGTACAGCGCCGCCTTGAGCGGCATCGTCGCTGCCTCGGCATTCGTGACGGACGCCAGCGGCACGCTGCTGTCGCGCATGTTGTGCGGACGGCGCTGGTATCGTGCGCATCGCGAGCATCTGTACCAGTGGATGGCGCGAGCCGGCATGTCGCATGCGCGCGTGGTGGCCGGTTACATGGCGTGGAATCTGCTGGTAGTCGTGCCGGTGCTGTACTGGATGAACCTGCGCCCGTTCGGAGCGCCGCCGAAACCGGGCGCGGTGGCGACGCTGGGCATTTATGCCCTTGCCATCATCGTGTGGATTTGTGGAAAACGCTGGTGTTTATACAAGGTGAAATCGAAGAAACGGTATGGGCTTGCGTAAGCTGACCGCGTCGATTCATCCTCGCCTGGCTGTCGTGCTGCACGACCTGGCCATGGTCTGGCTCGCCTGGACGGCGGCGAACTGGCTGCGTTACAGCTTTGAATCCAACCCGCCGTCAGCATGGCAGATGGCGCCCGATACCGTCATTGCTTTGCTGGTGCAGGGCGTGGTGCTGTGGTGGACCGGGCTGTACAAGGGTCTGTGGCGCTTCGCCAGCCTGCCGGACTTGTGGAACATCCTGCGCGCAGCGGCCATCGGCGCGCTGGCGATCGCGGTCGCCCTGTTTCTGTACGACCGCCTCGAGTCGGTGCCGCGCAGCGTGCTGGCGATCTATCCGGTCGTGCTGTCCGTGCTCCTCGGCACGCCGCGGCTTGCCTACCGCTACTGGAAAGACAGCCGTTTCGAGCTGCTGGCGCGCGTTCCCGCGCGGCGCGTTCTGGTGCTCGGCGCCGGACGCACCGGCGAAGCCCTGCTGCGCGAGCTGGCGCACGACGCGCGTTATCGCCCGGTCGGCTTGCTCGACGACAATCCCGCGTTGCGCGGTGCGCGCGTGCACGGCGTGCCGGTGCTCGGCACGCTGGAGCATCTGCCGGACCTGGCGCGCGAATCCGCCGCGGACATGCTGCTGATTGCGATTCCGTCGGCGACCACCGCGCAGATGCGCCGTATCGTCGAGTTGTGCGAAGACGCCGGCGTGCCGTTCCGCACGGTGCCGCGTCTGCAGGACGTGGTCGCCGGGCGCATCGGCTTCGGTCAGCTCAAGGAAGTGGCGATCGAGGATCTGCTCGGCCGCGATCCGGTGCAATTGGACTGGGCCGCGATGCGTGGCGGATTTTCCGGTCAACGCGTGCTGATCACCGGCGGCGGCGGTTCGATCGGCGCGGAACTGTGCCGTCAGGTAGCGCGCCTTGGCGTCGAATCGCTCGCCATCCTGGAATTGTCCGAATACAACCTGTACCGCATCGAACAGGAACTGCGGCGCGAATTCCCCGACCTGCTCATCGATGCGGTGCTCGGCGATTGCGGCGATGCGGCCGTATGCGAGCGCGTGTTCGCGCGTGTGCGTCCGCAGGTGGTTCTGCATGCGGCCGCGTTCAAGCACGTACCGCTCTTGCAGAACCAGGTGCGCGAGGCGTTCCGAAACAACGTCCTCGGCACGCAGACCGTGGCGCAGGCCGCGGACCGTCATGGCGTCGGCTGTTTCGTGCTCATATCCACCGACAAGGCGGTCAACCCGACCAGCGTGATGGGCGCGTGCAAGCGCGCCGCGGAGATTTTCTGCCAGAATTTTGCCGCGCAATCGGCGACACGCTTCGTCACCGTGCGTTTCGGCAACGTGCTGGATTCGGCCGGCAGCGTGGTGCCGCTGTTCCGCGAGCAGATCCGCAATGGCGGTCCGGTCACGGTCACGCATCCGGAAATGTCGCGCTACTTCATGACCATCCCCGAGGCTTGCCAGTTGATTCTTCAGGCCGGTGTGCTCGGCAAGGGCGGAGAAATCTTCGCGCTGGACATGGGCGAGCCGGTGAAGATCCGCTACCTCGCCGAGCAGATGATCCGCCTCGCCGGCAAGGTTCCGGAGCGTGATGTCGCCATCGTGTATACCGGCTTGCGTCCGGGCGAGAAGCTGTTCGAGGAACTGTTCCACGACCACGAGAACTACCAGGCCACGAAGCACGCGAAGATTTTCCTTGCCCAGCCGCGCAGCGTGTCGTGGGAACTGCTCAATGCGCAATTGCGCCATGCGGCGCACGCCGTGCGCGATTACGACGAAGATGCGTTGCGCGCCTGCCTGACCAGTCTGCTGCCGGATTTCAACTGGCGCGCAGAAACCGAAAGCGCGCACGTCGTGTCGATCACGCGCCAATCCTGAGGAACCTGAATGAGTGCACCGCTGCGCAAAGTCGTGTTTCCGGTCGCCGGACTGGGCACGCGCTTCCTGCCTGCGTCCAAGGTCGTGGCCAAGGAAATGCTGCCGGTGCTGGACAAACCGCTGATCCAGTACGCGGTCGATGAGGCGGTGGATGCGGGCGCCGACACGCTCGTCTTCGTGACCAACCGCTACAAGCACGCGATCGCGGATTATTTCGATACAGCCTACGAACTGGAACAAAAACTCGAACGCAGCGGCAAGCAGGAATTGCTGGCCGCCGTGCGCGGCCTGATTCCAAAGCATGTGCGCTGCGTTTATGTGACGCAGTCCGAGGCCTTGGGACTTGGCCATGCCGTGTTGTGTGCCAAACCCGTGGTTGGCGACGAACCTTTCGGTGTGATTCTGCCGGATGATCTGATCTGGAATCGCGGTGCGGGGGCATTGCGCCAGATGGCGCAGTTCGCTGCGAATGCGGAAACGGGCGTCATTGCAGTCGAGGAAGTGCCGCGCGAGGAAACGCAAAAATATGGCATCGTCGATGCCGATATGACTGCGGGGCGTGCCGCACGGGTGCGGCATGTCGTGGAAAAACCCAAGCCCGAGGTTGCGCCGTCGAATCTTGCCATCGTAGGGCGCTATGTGCTGCCGGGACGGATTTTCGAGTTGCTGGAAAAGACCAAGCCCGGTGCCGGCGGCGAAATCCAGCTTACCGACGCGATAGCTTCGTTGCTGCGCGAAGGCGAAGTCCACGCCTTCCGTTTCGAGGGCACGCGCTTCGATTGCGGCAGCAAGCTCGGTCTGGTCAAGGCGACCTTGCATTTCGCCTTGCAGGATCCGGCGCTGGCGCAGGCCACGCGCGCTTTCGTGGCCGCGTCCTCCTAGCCCATCTGCGCAACCCAGAACCAGCCGGCAATGGCAATCGCCACGCCGAGCAGGCAGGCGATCAATCCGGCGACCCGGCTGGCATTGCCGATACGCACGGCGTCGTCGCCTTCGCGCACCGGCGTAGCGCGCAACGGGCGCGCATCGTTGGCCGGATAGCGGCGGTCGCGCACGATACGGCGCCCGCGCAGCAGCAGATGCCGGCCAAGCAGAAGCAGACACAGGCTCATCAGGATCACGCAGGCGGAAATCATGCGTTCGACCGATGTCACCAATTCGGTCGTGCTCATCCGCTGCGCCGCGTGCTGCAACCAGTGGTCGAAGGCGACGAACAGCACGATCAGCGCGATCGCCGCGACGACGATGATGATCACGGCGTTGCGGCGTTGGCTGCGATCGGCAGGCTGAATTTGCATGTCGCCAAGCATAGCGCAACGGCCGTGCTGGCCTGCATGTGGCAAAGCCGCCGGAAAAAGACGGTATGCTTGCCGCATTGACTCGAGTGGAGATCCGCATGCGCGCGGCGGTGTTGTTGATTGTGTTCGGTCTGCTTGCGGCCTGCCAGACGGTTCCCGGCCGCAGCGGTGCCGCAAACCCGGGCGGCGATGCCCTGCCACGGCTGGACAGCGCGCTCGCCGGCAGTTACGACAACCATGAACAGGTGCAGCGTACCGGCGCCGCTGCGCATGCCGGCACGGCGCTGGCGGTACCGCATCTGCGCGAACATTGGCAAGCGTTGTCACGCGCTCACGGCGGCAGTCTGTGGCTATGGCGGTTGGAAACGTCGGACGCGCCGCATCCGGCCACGGCCACATGGCTCTATCTGCTCAGCGCGAATGGCGCCGGCGTGACGCTCACGCCGTACCGTGCGCTTGATCCGGCGACTGCGGAGAAAGCCTCGAGTGCGCCCGAAAAATTCCGTTTCGTCGCCGAGCAGTGGGCAGAACTCGCGCCGTGTGCACAAACCGGGACATGGAAGGAAGATCGATTCATCGCACAAGCCGATGCTGCAGCGTGCAGCGCCTTGCTGCCGGGCCTCGGCGCCGCAGCAGCGCTGCTGCCTTTGCGCATGGAACTGGATGGTGACATGCTGCGCACGGCGACTTTCGCCGATCAGGCACGCGGTGCGAATGCGAGCATCGATGCACGCCGTGTGCGCTGGTTCACCGGTTGGGCGGCGATCAACGGCGGCGGTCCGAAAGCGCGTGCCGGCAACAATGACTGGCATTTGCAGAAGGGTTTGCGCCTGTCCAGCGAAGGCGGGCGTGCTGAACTGCGTTGGCGTGATGGCGCAGCAAGCGGCTGGTCACTGCAACTGGAACGCAAGACCTACGCCGAGCGCAAGCAAGATGTGCTTCAACTCAACGTGATCGACGATGCCGACGGCGCAATCGTCGATTATGCGTGGACCAATCCGCAGGCGACGGCGATCGGATTCAATCTGGGTTGGTTGCAGGTAGGGCTGACGCAGGAGACGGCGCCACGGCCTTAGCCCTCAATGCAAATCGCGCAAATCGTCCGGCAGGGGATAGTCCGGATAGCTCTTGCGGAATTTCTCGAAACTTCGCAACGCTTCCTCGCGCTGGTTGTCACGCAGCATCTGCCGGATATTCGCCAGCCAGTGTTCCGGAGACAGGGTGACATTGCTGTCTCTTTCCGCCGGTGGGACATGCGCCGGCGCGCCTGCGGATTCCATGTCCACCTGCTGCCTGGCCCGCATCGGGGCAGCCATTGTCGCCGCCGGCATCGGCGGCTTGACTTCGAGTGCGGCGGGGGGCGGGGCCTCGCGCATAGCCCGCGCGGGCGCGGGAAAGGCACGCGGCACCGGTCGTGATGCGGCATTTTCCATTTTTTTCATTTCTGCGGCGGCTGCCTGCGCCGCGGGCGCGGCGGTCGCGGCAGGTGTGGCGGATGCTTTCTGCGCACTCGGTGCCACAGCGGGGGCCGGCGGTGCGGAAGGAACGCTTGCGGGCTCCGCTCCAGGTTGACTCGCCGGTCGTTGCCAGAGCTGCGGCCCGATGCGGAAGGCGAAGCCGACGGCAAGTGCGACCACGGCGGCGACGCTGAACACCGGCAGCCAGCGGCGATGCGCTGCAACGGGCGTTCGCGCAGTCGCGGCCACGGCACGCTGTGCCAGCGCGCGCACCGCCGCATCGAGTCGCGCATCAGGCTCGGGTTGCGGCAGCTTGCGATAGAGCGCGTCCAGACGTGAGTCGTCGCTTTCGAGAAACGCCTCGAAGTCGCGTTCGAATTGTGGATTGCCGCTGTTCATTCGGCGAGCCTCTCGCGGATTTTCGCGAACGCGTAGCGCAGACGCGATTTCACGGTTTCCTGTCCGGTGCCGGTCAGTTGCGCGATTTCGGCCAGACCGAGCCCCGACTCCATGCGCAGCACGAAGGCTTCGCGCTGCTCGGCGGGCAGGTCGTCCAGCGCCACCTGCAGGCGCCGGCGTTCCTCGAAATCACTCAACGCATGGTCCGGGCGCTCGGTTTCCGGTGCATCCTGTTCGCGCATCACGGTCTCGGTCTCCTCCGCACCGGCCTGCGGGCGGCTGCGGCGGAAGTGATCCACGACGAGATTGTGCGCGATCTGCAGCAGCCAGGTCGTGAACTTGGCCTCGATGCGATAACGCTCGCGCGCGGCGATCAGCCGACTCCAGGTTTCCTGGAACAATTCGTCGGCCACGGCGCGGTCAGCCACGCTGCGCAGGATGTAGCGGTACAGCATGCCGCGGCTGCGCGCATATAACGTATCGAAGGCGCGCAAATCGCCGCGCGCGTAGGCCTGCATCAGCTTTTCGTCCGGATACGCCGCGTCCATGCGCGAAGGTTACGGGATTTCAGACTGACGTGGAACGTGGAAGCGCCACACCCGGGGTTGAGGCCATTCAGAAACGTCACGAGCGAAGACAGGTTGCGTTTCGCCGGAGCGCAGAAACCGGAGTGTACGGGCTGAGTACATGAGGATTTCGAGCACAGCCGAAACGCAAGATGTCGAGCGCAGCAGTTTCTGGATGGCCTCAAGGGTCGCGCATGACCATCAGGCGTATTTCCGTCATGTCGTCGATCGCATAGCGGATACCCTCGCGGCCGAGGCCCGAATCCTTGACGCCGCCGTAGGGCATGTTGTCGACGCGGAAACTCGGCACGTCGCCGATCACCACGCCGCCGACATCGAGTTCGTCCCAGGCGCGCATCGCCTTGCGCACATCGAAGGTGAACACGCCGGCTTGCAATCCGAATTCGGAGTCGTTGACGATACGGATGGCGTCCTCGAAGTTCTTGTACTTTTGCAGCAGGGCCACCGGCCCGAAAGCTTCCATGCAGCTGACTTTCTGCTTCGGATCCACGTTTTCCAGCACCGTCGCCTCGAGCATGGCGCCGCTGCGCTTGCCGCCGCAAAGGATCCTCGCGCCGGCCTTCACGGCTTCGGCAATCCAGCCATCGAGGCGCATCGCTTCCTTCTCGTCGATCATGGGGCCGATGAAGGTTTTCTCGTCCTTGGGATCGCCGGCGACGAGTTTTTTAGTGGCCACGACAAAGGCATCGCGGAAGCGCTCGTAGAAATCCTCTTGCACCAGAATCCGCTGCACGCCGATGCAACTCTGTCCGCTTTGGTAGAACGCGCCGAAGCACATGCGTTCGACCACGAAGTCGATGCGTTCGGCCTGATCGGAATCGACGATGCACGCGGCGTTGCCGCCGAGCTCGAGCACGACTTTCTTCTTTCCCGCGCGCGCCTTCAGATCCCAGCCGACCGCGGGCGAGCCGGTGAACGAGAGCAACTTGAAGCGCTCGTCGGTAGTGAACAGATCAGCGCCGTCGCGGTGAGCCGGCAGGATCGAAAATGCACCGGGCGGCAGATCGGTTTCGGCCAGCACCTCGCCGATGATCAGCGCGCCGATCGGCGTGCGGCTGGCCGGTTTCAGCACGAACGGACAGCCCACAGCCAACGCCGGCGCGACCTTGTGCGCGGCCAGGTTCAATGGAAAATTGAACGGCGAGATGAACGAGCACGGCCCGATCGGCACGCGCTTGGTGAACGCGCGGTAGCCTTTCGCGCGTTGCGAGATTTCCAGGTTGAGCACCTCGCCGTCGATGCGCACCGATTCCTCGGCGGCGACCTTGAACGTGTCGATCAGGCG
>JAGWXP010000187.1 GCA_018969845.1 Lysobacteraceae bacterium
ACCGTGGTCAAGGCCAACGCGCGCAAGTTGCGCCGGCTCGGCAAGGACGCGAACGTGCTTGCCGGATTCGCCGGCGCCACCGCCGATGCGTTCACCCTGTTCGAACTGTTCGAGGCCAAGCTCGACAAGCACGGCAACAATCTCACGCGCGCGGCGGTGGAGCTGGCCAAGGAATGGCGCACCGACCGGCGTCTCGGACGTCTGGAGGCGATGCTCGCGGTGGCCGACAAGGACGCATCGCTGCTGATCTCCGGCAACGGCGATGTGCTCGAACCGGAAAACGGGTTGATCGCCATCGGCTCCGGCGGACCTTACGCGCAGGCCGCAGCGAAGGCATTGCTGGAAAGCTCGAATCTGTCCGCGCGCGAGGTGGTGGAGAAGGCGCTGAAGATCGCGGGCGATATTTGCATCTACACCAATCACAACGTAACCATCGAAGAGCTCTGATGTCCGCATTGACTCCCCGCGAAATCGTCACCGAACTCGATCGCTACATCATCGGCCAGAACGCGGCCAAGCGCGCCGTTGCCATCGCCCTGCGCAACCGCTGGCGGCGCATGCAGCTCGAGCCCGCGCTGCGCGACGAGGTGACGCCGAAGAACATCCTCATGATCGGGCCGACCGGCGTGGGCAAGACCGAGATTGCACGGCGTCTCGCACATCTTGCGAACGCGCCGTTCATCAAGGTCGAGGCGACCAAGTTCACCGAAGTCGGCTATGTCGGCAAGGACGTCGAGCAGATCGTGCGCGATTTGGCCGACGTCGCGGTGAAGATGGCACGCGAACAGGCGAAGGCGCAGGTGCGCGCGCAGGCCGAGGATCGTGCCGAGGAACGCATTCTCGATGCGCTGCTTCCGAAACGGCAACTGCACGGTTTCATGGGCGAGCCGCAGCAGCCGGACACCGGCGATTCGGAAACGCGCCAGAAGCTGCGCAAGCAGTTGCGCGAAGGCGCGCTGGACGAGCGCGAAATCGAAATCGAAACCGCGGTCAACGTGGGCGTGGAGATCATGGCGCCGCCGGGCATGGAGGAGATGACTCAGCAGCTGCGCGGCATGTTTTCCTCGCTGGCCGGCAACAAGACGCAGCAGCGCAAGCTGCCGATCAAGGCCGCGCGCCCGCTGCTCGTGGACGAGGAAGCCTGGCGCCTGGTCAACGACGAGGAACTCAAGGCGCAGGCGCTGGACAACTGCGAGCAGAACGGCATCGTCTTCATCGACGAGATCGACAAGGTCGCGCAACGCGGCGAATGGAGCGGCGCGGGCGTGTCGCGCGAGGGTGTGCAGCGCGACCTGTTGCCGCTGGTCGAAGGCTCCACCGTCTCGACCAAACACGGCATGGTCAAGACCGATCACATCCTGTTCATCGCCTCGGGTGCGTTTTCGCTGGCCAAACCGTCGGATCTGATTCCGGAATTGCAAGGCCGCTTCCCGATCCGTGTGGAACTGGCGGCGTTGTCGGCGGCCGACTTCGAACGCATCCTCACCGAGCCGGAGCACGCGCTGACCAAGCAATACGTGGCGTTGCTCGCAACCGAGGGCGTCACGCTGGAGTTCGCGGCGGACGGCGTGCGGCGCCTTGCCGAAATCGCGTTCAGCGTGAACGAGCGCACCGAGAACATCGGCGCGCGGCGGCTGCATACGGCGCTCGAACGCCTGCTCGACACGATTTCCTTCGATGCGCCGGATCAGGATGGCAAAAAGTATACTATCGACGCCGCCTACGTCGACGGCCATTTGGCGGCGCTGGTGAAGGATCAGGATTTGAGCCGGTATATTCTTTGATCCTGGCTCGTCACCCCCGCATTCCATGCCGGAATGACGAATGGGAAACCGGTACAATTCGCGCCATGCCCCCGATCAAACACCACCGCGAAGGCAATGTCGTCCAGTTCCGCGGACGCGGCACGCGCGCGCAACTGCGCGAGGCGCTGGAAGGCTGCGTGCCGGTGCAGATCGCACGCTCGCAGATCTCGCCGGGATGGGTGCATGGTTACGTGATCGGGCTGGCGTCCGAATTCTGCCTGATCGCCGAAGTCAGCGACGCAATGCAGTTCGATGGCTTCCTGGCTCTCGCGGTCGGCGACATCGACGCGGTCGAGCAGGATCCGGGCCGCGAGTTCGTGGAAAAGGCGCTGCAACTCAACGGCGAGCAGATTCCGCAATTGGCGAATTTCAAACTTGACGATTGGCAAACCATTGCCGAATCCGCCGCGCGCGTCACGCCGCTGGTTTCACTCAACATGCTCGACGACGAGAACGGCGAAGTCAGTTACATCGGCCGTCTCGCCGGCGCGGAAGCCGACGCGCTGATCCTGCAGGAAGTCGATCCGAACGCGACCTGGTATCCGGATACCGGCGCCTACGAATTCCCCGGCATTGCCTCGATCGGCTTCGGCACGCAGTACATGAATTTGCTGGCCAAGATCGCCGGCATGCCGCCGGTGCCCATGCCGCCCGAAGCATTGCCGGCATCGTGAATCCGCGCGTTACCGCGATCACCCTGCATCGCGCCTCGCATGCGCTCGAAGTCGGCTTCGACACCGGCGAGACGTTCCGCCTGTCCTGCGAATACCTGCGTACGCATTCGCCCAGTGCCGAGGTGCAGGGACACAGTCCGAGCCAGCGCGTGCTCCAGCACGGCAAGCGCGACGTGAACATCGTCGAGATCGTTCCCGTCGGGCACTACGGCGTGCTGCTGCGTTTCGACGATGGCCACGACACGGGTATTTTTTCGTGGAGTGTGCTGCACGATCTGGGCCGCAACCACGATGCGAACTGGAAGGCGTATCTGGACGCTTTGACCGCGGCGGGATTGTCGCGCTGAAACCTGCGCGGTCGGCTAGAATCGCACTGTCCCGATCCGAGGATTGCGCCATGCCCGAAGCACCCGAAGTCGATACCGACAAGCTGCGCGAAGCCATCGACGAGGAAATCGAGAAGGAAGGCGGTGCGCTGCTGCGCACGATCGCGCTGTCCACCGCCGTGTTCGCTGCGCTGGCGGCGGTCGCCTCGCTGAAGGCCGGCGGCAGCGCAAACGAGGCGTTGGCGCTGAAGACGGAAGCCACGCGTCTGCAGGCCGAGGCATCGGACAAGTGGAGCTACTACCAGGCCAAGAACCTCAAGGCGACGGTGACCGAGTTGTCGAAGAGCACCTGGCTGGCGCTGGACAAGACGCCGCCCGAGGAACTTTCCAGGGCCCTGGACAAATATGCCGCAGATCAGCGCAAGGCCAGCGACGAGGCCAAGGCGCTGGAGCACGAGCGCGACGCGAAAGGCGAGGAAGCCGATCATCTGATGCACGGCCATCACTTTTTCGCGCAGTCGGTCGCGCTGCTGCAAGTCGCGATCGCGCTCGGCGCGGTCGCGGCGCTGACACGCAAGCGCATCGTCTGGGTGGGATCGGTCCTGCTCGGCCTGACCGGTGGCGGCCTGTTCGTCTGGGCGTTCACGCTCTGAAATGAGCGATCATCCGGCTACCA
>JAGWXP010000032.1 GCA_018969845.1 Lysobacteraceae bacterium
GACGTCAAGAAGATGGATCCGTTCATCCACTACGGCGTCGCCGCTTCGCTGGAAGCGCTCAAGGACGCCGGCATGCATCCGCACGAGCACGACGAGGAGCGCATCGGTTGCGCGGTCGGCGCCGGCATCGGTGGCATCCACACGATCGAGCGCACCAGCATCGCCTATCACGAAGGCGGGCAACGCAAGATTTCGCCGTTCTTCGTGCCCAGTTCGATCATCAACATGGCCTCGGGCAACCTGTCGATCATGCTCGGCCTGAAGGGTCCGAACATCGCCTGCGTCACCGCCTGCACCACGGCCACGCACAACCTCGGCCTGGCCATGCGCATGATCCAGTACGGCGACGCCGACGTGATGGTCGCCGGTGGCGCGGAGTATGCGACGACGGGCGTGGCGATGGGCGGATTCTGCTCGGCGCGCGCCATGTCCACGCGCAACGACGAGCCGACCCGTGCGAGCCGCCCGTGGGACAAGGATCGCGACGGTTTCGTGCTTGCCGACGGGGCGGGCGTGCTGGTGCTCGAGGACTACGAGCACGCGCAGCGGCGCGGCGCCCGCATCTACTGCGAGCTGGCAGGCTTCGGCATGAGTGCGGATGCCTACCATATAACCTCTCCGCGCGAGAACGGCGAAGGCGCGGCACGCTGCATGACCGCGGCGCTGAAGGATGCCGGCCTCAACCCGGAGCAGATCCAGTACGTCAACGCGCACGGTACGTCGACGCCGGCCGGCGACGTTGCCGAAGCGCATGCGGTCAAGGCCTGCTTCGGCGCAGCGGCTAAAACCGTCATGGTGTCCTCGACCAAATCGATGACCGGGCATCTGCTCGGCGCCGCCGGCGGCGTCGAGGCGATCTTCTGCGTGCTGGCGATCCGCGACAACGTCGCGCCGCCGACGATCAATCTCGACAATCCGGGCGAGGGCTGCGACCTGGATTTTGTGCCGCACACCGCGCGTCAGGCCCGCATTGACGCCGCGCTGTCGAATTCGTTCGGTTTCGGCGGCACGAACGGTACGCTGGTATTCCGCCGCATCTGAGCGATTTCCAGCGCACGCTTCCCGGCGTTCGCGATCTGTTGCCGCTGGCCGCGGCTGATCCGTGGCGTTACCCCTGTCTGCTCGAAAGCGCCGCGTCCGGAGCGCATTCGCGCCACGACATCCTGTTCGCGTTTCCACAGGACGCGCTCACGCTGCACGCCGACGGTCGTGTGCGCGACATGGCCGGTCGCGACCGTGGCGCTGATTTTCTCGCTGGGCTGGATGCGGCATTTGGCGCTGAACGCACGATGGCGCCCGCGGATTCGCCATTTTCCGGCGGCTGGGCGCTGTTCCTCGGCTACGAACTTGCCACTCAGGTCGAACCCGGTCTGCACCTGCCGCCGGCGCCGGATGCGCGCATTCCGGTCGCACTGGCCTTGCGTTGTCCGGCGGCGATCGTCGTTGATCGCATCGCGCAAACCACGCGATTGATCGCCGAGCCGGGGCATGCGAATCTTCTGGGTAATCTCGCGCGCGACCTCGAATCCACACCGCAATTCGTGCCGGCGCCGATTCCTGGCTTGGCTGTGGAAGAGGACGATCCGCGGTATTTCCTCGATGGCGTCGCGCGTATCCAGGAGTATTTGCGCCGCGGCGACACGTATCAGGTCAACCTGTCGCGCGAATGGCGCCTGCGCAACGCCAATCCGCTTGCCGCTGCGGATCTGCACATCAGCCTGCGCCGCAACAATCCCGCGCCATTTTCCGGGCTGCTGCAATGGCTCGATTCACGACGGAACGCATGGGCGATCGTCAGCTCCTCGCCCGAGCGCCTGATCGAAGTGCGCCATGGCATTGCGCAGACGCGCCCGATCGCCGGCACGCGTGCGCGCATGGCCGGCGAGGACGACGCCGCGCGCGTGCGCGAGCTGATCGGGCATCCCAAGGAACGTGCCGAGCACGTGATGTTGATCGACCTGGAGCGCAACGATCTCGGCCGCGTTTGCGTGCCGGGCTCAGTCGAGGTGGACGAACTGATGACGGTGGAAAGTTACGCGCACGTGCATCACATCGTGTCCAACGTGCGCGGGCGCGTACGCGTGGGCGCGACACCGGGCGAGGTGATTCGCGCGGTTTTTCCCGGCGGAACGGTCACCGGCTGTCCGAAAGTGCGCTGCATGCAGATCATCGCCGAACTCGAAGCCGTCGGCCGCGGCGCGTACACCGGCGCACTCGGCTACCTCGACTGTAACGGCAACATGGATCTGAACATCCTGATCCGCACGCTGACCCTGCGCGATGGACTCGTCCGGCTGCGTGCCGGCGCGGGCATCGTCGCCGATTCGGTCGCCGAGCACGAGCTCGCCGAGACCCGGGCCAAGGCGCGCGGCCTGTTGTGCGCTCTGGGCGTGGCGGGTTAGTACCCGGTTCGGGCAAAATCCCGATGGCGCCGGACCGATGTCGCTATTTTGCCGAAGGACCAAGCCTTGAGTCGAAACCGAAAAATCCTGGTCGGATTCGTATTTGCGGCGTGCGCACTGGCGGTGGCCCTGGCAACCGCTTTCTACGCCGGTTTGCAACGCTTCGCCGATGCGCCGCTCGCGCCGTTGCCGAAATCCGCCACGCTCGATGTGGCCTTCGGCACGCCGCTGCCGGGCATCGTGCGCGATCTGGACGCGCGCGGCATCCGCTCCGGATCGCCGCTCTACTGGCGACTGCTCGCGCGTCAGATGGGCGTCGCTGGCAAGCTGCATGCCGGCGAGTACGCGCTCGATCCCGGCATCGCGCCGCGCGGCCTGCTTGAAAAGATGGCGGCGGGCGATGTCGTCCAGCACAAATTTACCATTGTGGAAGGATGGACATTTGCGCAATTGCGCGACGCCCTCGCGCGCGACCCGGAGCTCGAGCGGACCCTCATCGGGCGTAGTGGAGCCGACATCATGCGGGCGCTGGGTTCCGCCGCCGCGCCGCCGGAAGGCTGGTTCCTGCCGGAGACCTACCAGTTCGTCAAAGGCATGAGCGATCTGGATATCCTGCGCCGCGCCCACGCGGCGATGCGGAGCAAGCTCGATGCGCTGTGGGCCGCGCGCGCGCCGGATCTGCCGCTGGATACGCCGTATCAGGCGCTGATCCTTGCGTCCATCGTCGAGAAGGAAACCGCTCAACCCGCCGAGCGCGCGCTCATCGCCGGCGTGTTCGAGCGTCGCCTGAAACTCGGCATGCGCCTGCAAACCGACCCGGCGGTGATCTATGGTCTGGGCTCTGGCTACGACGGCAAGATCCATACGCGCGATCTGGAAACCGACACGCCCTACAACACCTACACGCGGGCCGGCCTGCCGCCGACGCCGATCGCGATGCCGGGCTCGGCTTCGCTTGAAGCGGTGTTGCACCCGGCGCCAACCGACGCCTTGTATTTCGTCGCGCGCGGCGATGGCACGCACGCGTTTTCGGCTACCCTGGAAGCGCATAATCGGGCCGTGGCCAAATATCAGTTGCATCGCCCATGACGGTTGGAAAATTCATCACGCTCGAGGGCGGCGAGGGCGCGGGCAAGAGTACCGTGCTCGCAGCCGTGCGCGATCTGCTCGCCGCGCGCGGACTCGACGCGCTGGTCACGCGCGAGCCCGGCGGCACCCCGGCGGGCGAGGAAATCCGCGAAGTGCTGCTCGATACCACGCATCATGGCCTGTGCGCGGAAGCCGAACTCCTGCTCATGTTCGCCGCGCGCGCCCAGCTCGTGCGTGAACGCGTGCGGCCGGCGTTGGCGACGGGACGCTGGGTGCTTTCCGACCGTTTCACTGACGCCAGCTTCGCCTACCAGGGCGGCGGCCGCGGCCAACCCGTGGAGCGCATCGCCGAACTCGAACGCTGGGCTGCGGACGGGCTCAAGCCCGACCTCACCCTGCTGTTGGACTTGCCCGTCGTGGAAGGATTGAAGCGCGCCAACGGCCGTGGTTCGACGGATCGTATAGAAATGGAAAATGCAGACTTTTTCGAGCGCGTCCGCGCCGCCTACCGCGCGCGCGCCGCATCCGAGCCGGCGCGTTTTCGCGTCATCGACGCGAGCCGTCCGCTGGCGGCCGTGCTTGCCAACGTGCGCCGCGCCGTCAGCGGGTTTCTCGACGCCGCGAGGGTGCGGGCATGAATCTTGCGCCCTGGCACGCCGAAGACTGGCAGCGCCTGCTGACGCGGCGCGCACAAAACCAGATGCCGCATGCGTTGTTGCTGAGCGGCGCGGCGGGACTGGGCAAGCGCGATTTTGCGGAGCGTCTCGCGGCGCTGATCCTGTGCGCAAGCGAAGACGCGCCATGCCACTCGTGCCACGCGTGCCGCCTGTTTGCACAGCGTTTTCAGCGCGATCCGGAAGAGACCCGGCCGGACGGCACGTTGGCGCAGCCGCACGGACATCCCGGGCATCCGGATGCGCGCTTCATCGGGCATGTGCTGAACGAAAAGCCGAGTCCGAAGAAGATGTATGCGGAGTTGATCGTGGAGCAGATCCGCGATCTGTCGGCGTGGCTGGTATTGCCGCCGCAACTCGGCCGGGCGCAGGTCGCCTTGATCGATCCGGCCGACGAATTGAACGTCGCGGCGTCGAATGCTTTGCTGAAAACGCTGGAGGAACCCGGCGCAGGCCGTCATCTGATTCTGCTTTCCTCGAAACCCGCACGTCTGCCCGCGACGATCCGCAGCCGCTGCCAGCGCATCGACTTCCAGTTGCCTTCGCCCGAACAGGCGCGGGCGTGGCTGGTGGCGCAAAAGCTGGATGCGAATACCGCGGCGGCGGCGCTGGAGGCCGCCGCCGGCAATCCCGGCGTTGCGCTGGATCTCGCCAAGTCCGGCGGTTTGGCGCTGCGTGCAGAAGTCGAGACCGATCTGCGCGCCCTGCGCGACGGCGCGGCTGCGGCATCGCAGATCGCCCTGCGCTGGAGCAAATCCGATCCGGAACGGTGCCTGTGGTTCGCCGCCATGCATCTGCAAGACCGGGCTCGCGCCTTGACCGCGCCCGCCGAATTGCCCAAGCTAGCGACGGGATTCGACCGCATCAACCGCGCGCGCGAGCAGTTGCGCGGACCGCTGCGGCCGGAACTGCTGATACTGGACGCGTTGTCCGCTTTGGCCGCGTAACGAGGAGCCTGTCCGATGGCCGCACCCAATCTCGCCATGCCGCGTCAGGGGATTCTGCCGCTGACGATCAAGGACAAGACCGCGCTGTACAACGCCTATATGCCGTTCGTGCGCGGTGGCGGTCTGTTCGTGCCCACAGCCAAGCGCTACAACCTCGGCGACGAGGTTTTCATCCTGCTCACCCTGATGGACGAGAAGGATCGCTTGCCGGTGCCGGGCAAGATCGTGTGGATCACGCCTGCCGGCTCGCAGGGCAACCGCGCGGCCGGCATCGGCGTGCAGTTCAATGATTCCTCCGATGGCGAGGCGGCGCGAACCAAGATCGAATCGATCCTGGCCGGCATATTGGGGTCTGACAGGCCCACCAACACGATGTAGCTGCGGCTGCGCCCCACCCAAATGCAAAAACGCTTTTTCGGCACCGACGGTATCCGTGGCCGCGCGGGCGAGCCGCCGATCACGGCCGGGTTCATGCTGCGCCTGGGCAGCGCCGCGGGCCGCGTGCTGGCGAACGGCAGCGCTGCGCCGGTATTTATCGGCAAGGACACGCGCGTGTCCGGCTACATGCTCGAGTCGGCGCTGGAAGCCGGACTCGTGTCGGCCGGCGCGAACGTGCGTCTGCTCGGACCGATGCCGACGCCGGCAGTCGCTTTGCTCACGCGCGATCTGCACGGCAGCGCCGGCATCGTCATCAGCGCCTCGCATAATCCCTACTGGGACAATGGCGTCAAGTTCTTCGACGCGAACGGCGAAAAACTCGGCGATGAGGCGGAACTGGCGATCGAGCGCGAACTGGATTGCAACGGCGCTCCGCCGCCGCGCATCGGCAAGGCCGCGCGCGTGGACGACGCCGCGCAACGGTATGCCGCGCATTGCCGCGCCGCGGTGCCGGACCTGCAATTGCACGACTTGCGCATCGTCCTGGATTGCGCCCACGGCGCGACCTACCAGATCGCACCGAAACTTTTCGCCGAACTGGGTGCGGAGGTGCATGCGATCGGCGTGCAACCGGATGGCGAGAACATCAACCGCGATTGCGGCGCCACGCATATCGCGGCGCTGCAGGCGGCGGTGCGCGAGCGCGGCGCGGACCTGGGCATCGCCTTCGACGGCGACGGCGATCGCGTGCAGATGGTCGATGCCGGCGGCGCGCTGGTGGATGGCGACGATCTGCTCTACATCCTCGCGCGCGACACCCAGGCGCGCGGCGCACTGCGCGGCCCGGTTGTCGGCACGCTGATGACGAATTTCGGCGTGGAGCGTGCGCTGCGCGAACTCGGCGTCGACTTCCTGCGCGCTGACGTGGGCGACCGCCATGTGTTGCAGTTGCTCAGGGAGCGCGGTGGCACGCTCGGCGGCGAAGCCTCCGGCCATCTGTTGAGTCTGGAACACGCGCCGACGGGTGACGGCATCCTCGGTGCCCTGCTCGTGCTCGATGCTTTGCGGCGTCAGGGGACGACGCTCGCGCAAGCACGCGCGCCGCTGCGTCGCGTGCCGCAGGTGATGCTCAACGTGCATGCCGCTGCCGCTACGCTCGCCGCCGTATCGGTGCAAGCCGCGCTGCGCCGCGTGCAAGACGCGCTGCGCGGCCGCGGTCGCGTGGTGCTGCGCGCTTCCGGCACCGAGCCGCTGGTGCGCGTAACGGTGGAAGGCGAGGATGCGGCGCAAGTGCGCCGGCTCGCGCAGGAACTTGCGGACGCCGTAGAATCGGCAGTGTGAGCGTCGCCCGCCGGCGGGAGAGGGAAAATCAAGAGAGACCATGATCCAGTCAATCCCCACCCTCGACATCCGCCGCTTCGACGCTGACCGCGACGCCTTCGTCGCCGAACTCGGCGCGGCGTATCGCGAGTGGGGCTTTGCCGGCATCCGTGGCCACGGCATTGCGCCAGAACTGATCGATGGCGCCTACGCGGCGTTCGTGCGTTTCTTCGCGCTGCCGGTCGAAGCAAAGACGAAGTACCACCTCAAGGGCACCGGCGGTGCGCGCGGCTACACGCCGTTCGGCATCGAAACGGCCAAGGATTCGCGCTATCCGGATCTGAAAGAGTTCTACCACATCGGTCGCGAGTTGCCGCCGGGTTCGAAGTTTGCCGAGGTGATGCCGCCGAACGTGTGGCCGGCCGAAGTCGCGGATTTCCGCGAACGCGGATTGGCGCTTTACAACGCGCTCGATGCGCTCGGTTCGCGCGTGCTGTGCGCGCTCGCGCTGCATATCGGATTGCCCGGGGATTTTTTTTCCGACAAGACGAATTTCGGCAATTCGATCCTGCGCCCTATCCACTATCCGCCGATCGCGACGTCGGATATTCCCAACGTGCGTGCCGGTGCGCACGAGGACATCAACTTCATCACCCTGCTGGTTGGCGCGAGCGCGGCCGGCCTGGAAGTCAAATCGCGCAAAGGCGAGTGGGTGCCGTTCACCGCCGAGGCCGATACCATCGTGGTCAACATCGGCGACATGCTGCAGCGCCTGACCAATCATGTGTATCCCTCGACCACGCATCGCGTGGTCAATCCGGCTGGCGCGCTGGCACGCCAACCGCGCTATTCCGTGCCGTTCTTCCTGCACCCGAATCCCGACGTGGTGCTCGATCCGCTGCCGGAGTGCGTGAGCGAAGACAATCCGCGCCGTTACGACACCTCGATCACCGCCCACGAATACCTGCAAATGCGTCTGCGCGAGATCAAACTGCTATGAACGTGTTTTTGCAATTGCTTCGTCCGCTCGGCGCCGTGCCGATGGTGCTTCTTGCCGCCTGCGCGAGCGCTCCGGCGCCGTCCACGCGCGTCGCCTCGACGCCGATGGCTGCCGCGTCGGTCGCATTGCCGCCGATCCGGCACGTGTTCGTGATCGTGCTCGAGAACGAGCCGTACGAGGTGACGTTCAACGCTCAGTCGCTGGCGCCGTATCTCGCACGCGAATTGCCCAAGCAGGGCCTGTTGCTGCAAAACTACTACGCCATCGGCCACAACAGCCTCGATAACTACATCGCGCTGATCAGCGGGCAGGCGCCGAATCCGGATACGCAAGGCGATTGCCCGGTGTTCCGCGACTTCGTGCGCGCGCAACCGGGTCTGGACGCGAACGGCCAGGCGTCGGGATCGGGATGTGTTTATCCGGCTGACGTGAAGACGCTTCCCGACCAGCTCGAAGCGGCGCGATTAACCTGGAAAGGGTATATGGAGGATATGGGCGCCGATCCCGTGCGTGAAGCGACGGCCTGCGGTCACGTCGCAATCGGGGCGCGTGACCAGACCAACCGGGCGGCGCCGAACGATCAATATGCGGACAAGCACGACCCCTTTGTATACTTTCATTCCATCATCGACGATCCGGTGCGCTGCGCGGCGCATGTGGTCAATCTCGCCGCGCTCGATCGCGATCTGGCGAGCATTGCCGCGACGCCGAACTTCGCCTTCATCACACCGAACCTGTGTCACGACGGACACGATGCGCCATGCCGGAGCGGCGAACCGGGTGGTCTGCTCTCGGCCGATACGTTTCTGCGCGAATGGGTGCCGAAGATTCTTGCCGCACCGGCATTCAAGAAAGACGGCTTGCTGATCGTCACCTTCGACGAAGGCACGGCGGGCGATGCCTGCTGTGGCGAGCTACCGTTGCCTGGCGGCCCGCCACCCGGCCGGTTCGGCCCGGGCGGCGGGCGTACCGGTGCGGTGCTGCTCTCGCCATTTATCCGTCCCGGCACGGTTTCGACACGGGATTACAACCACTATTCGCTGTTGCGCAGCATCGAGGACCTCTTCGGCCTGCCGCACCTTGGCTATGCCGACACGCAGGGATTACGCCCGTTCGGTACGGACGTTTATACGGCCGTGAAGCAATAAGGGATCAATCCCGGACACGGAAATTCTTCGAACGTTTCTGCATCGAGCGCAGGGCGAAGCGATCCGGCAGTAGCTTGAACAGGGATTTGATCGCACGGTTGACGCGGCCGGTGACGCAGACGATCTCGCCGCGCTCGGCGGCGTCGAGGCCGATGCGGGCGACGGCTTCGGCGCGCATCCACATCCACTTCGGCATTTTCGAGACAATGGCGCGCGTGCCGGTGACGTCGTGGAATTCCGAATACGTGAATCCGGGGCACACGGCGCACACGTTCACGCCGGTCGCCGTGTTTTCCAGCGCCAGCGACTGCGAGAACTTGATCAGGAACGCCTTGGAAGCGCCGTACAACGTGTGCCCCGCCGAGCCGGGAATATGCCCGGCCAGCGAGGCGATGTTGAGGATGCGGCCGTAGCGGCGTTGCTGCATGCCGGGGAGTAATTGGTAGGCGAGCTCGCAGGGCGCCGTCATCAGCACGCGGATGAAATCGGCGTGCGTTTGCCACGACGGCGCGAGAAAGTTGCCCGGCACCCCGTAACCGGCGTTGTTGACCAGGATATCGATGGCGATGCCGCGGCGCGCGATTTCCACGCACAGGGTTTCCACGGCGGAAGGATCGGACAAATCCGCGACGATGCACTCCACACGGACGGCGTGTGCGGCATGCAATTCGTCAGCCAAGGCTTGCAGGCGGTCCTGGCGACGCGCGGTCAGCACGAGCGCGCAGCCGCGCGCCGCCAGCTCGCGCGCGAAAGCGGCGCCAATGCCGGCGGATGCGCCGGTGACGAGGGCGAAGCGGTTGGCGTAGGGTTGGGGTGCCATCGCAGGTTTCCATCCGTCTCGTCATGCCGGCAGGAATTGCCGGCATCCAGACTGCAAGGATGCCACGTTTGCGATCGATTCGACGCAGCCGTCCATGGCTTCTGGATTCCCCTTCGGCCAGCTGTCGCTGGCCTCGACCCTGCCGGAATGACGGATTCATTGCGCGTTGACGTCGGCATCGCTATCCTGCGCGCCGCCGACATTCGGGGTGATGCATGCGCCGCAAGATCGTTGCCGGAAACTGGAAGATGCACGGCACGCGCGCCAGCGCCAGGGCGCTCGTCGATGCCATCGTCGTTGCGCCGCCGATGGCTTGCGAGATTGCGGTGTTCCCGCCATTCCCGTATTTGGCGGAATTGATCGCTGCGCAGGCCAAAGCACCGATTTCCTTCGGTGCGCAGGATGTCAGCGCCCACGCCAAGGGCGCCTTCACCGGCGAGGTTTCGGCGGCGATGATCAAGGATATCGGCGCGCGCTACGCTCTGGTCGGGCATTCCGAGCGACGTCAATTTCACGCCGAATCCGACGCCATCGTGGCGGCCAAATATGCGCAGGCGCAGGCGGCCGGACTGGTTGCTGTGCTGTGCGTGGGCGAGACGTTGGAACAGCGCGATGCCGGACAAACGGAAGGCGTGATTGCCGCCCAGATCGATGCCGTGATTCAGCACAGCGGTCCCGGGAGTCTGGCAAACGCCGTGATCGCCTACGAACCGGTCTGGGCGATCGGCACCGGACGCTCGGCGACGGCGGACCAGGCCCAGGCCGTGCATGCGTTCATCCGTGACAAAATCCGCCGGGAAGATGCTAAAATCTGCGGCTCGCTGCGTATCCTGTACGGCGGCAGCGTGAAGCCGGACAATGCGGCCGGGCTGTTTGCCCAGCCGGACATCGACGGCGGATTGATCGGCGGCGCTTCGCTCGTCGCCGCGGATTTTCTGGCCATTTGCGCCGCGGCGTGTGGCTGACTCGACGGATTTGCCCAATGTTGCTCACGATCTTCCAAGTGTTTTACGTGTTCGTCGCGATCGCGATGTGCGTGCTCATCCTGCTGCAGCGCGGCGATGGCGCGGCGGCCGGTTCGGGTTTTGGCGGCGGTGCCTCGGCCACGGTGTTCGGCGCGCGCGGCGCGTCCACGTTCCTGTCACGCAGCACCGCGGTCCTGGCGGCGGTATTTTTCGTCCTCAGCATCGCGATGGGCATCTACCTGCATCCGACCGCGAATCCGAACAGCGACCTTGGCATCATGAGCGGTGTCGGCACGTCCGCACCGGCCAAGGCTCCGGCGCCCGTGTCGGTGCCCGCCGCGCCGGTGAAGAGCGATGTGCCGGCCGCGTCGGCGGCGGCCGCGTCTGAGAAACCTGCTGCGATGACTGCACCGACGCCGCCAGCCGGGAAAAATGACACCGGCAAGCCGGAAGCACCGAAGAAGCAGTGACGGTAGTCCAAGCCCAGGTGGCGGAATTGGTAGACGCACTACCTTGAGGTGGTAGCGCCGAGAGGCGTGAAGGTTCGAGTCCTTTCCTGGGCACCAACAATCAAACCCGCGCGAGCGGGTTTTTTTGTGTGCGGAATCTGCTTCCGGCGCGACCATCAGCATTGCACGTGCCACCGCGCGCATGCGAAAATCGCAGGGCTTCGCTGCTCCCGTTACGAGGTGCCTCGCCCGTGTTGGCCGAATACCTGCCGATACTCCTGTTTCTGCTCGTCGCCGGAGGCATCGGCGTGGCCCTGCTCGGCATCGGCGCGTTGCTCGGTCCACGCAGCGCGAGCAAGGAAAAGTCCGACGCCTACGAATGCGGATTCGAGGCCTTCGAGGACGCGCGTACCAAGTTCGACGTGCGTTACTACCTCATCGCCATCCTGTTCATCATCTTCGATCTGGAAATCGCCTTCCTGTTCCCGTGGGCGGTGGTGTTCCGGCATATCGGAGCGGTTGCGCTGATCGAGATGCTGATGTTCCTGCTGCTGCTGCTTTTGGGATTTGTATACTGCTGGAAGAAGGGCGCCCTGGAATGGGAATGACCGATACCACCGTCGAGAAAAGGCTGTTCCTCAACCCGGTACCGACCGGTCCGGTCGAGGACATTCTGCGCCCGGACGGCGACAACCCGTTGTTGGAGCGCGGTTTCGTCACCACCCAGATCGACACCTTGCTCAACTGGGCACGCACCGGCTCGATGTGGCCGATGACGTTCGGTCTGGCCTGCTGTGCGGTGGAGATGATGCACGCCGGCGCCGCGCGCATCGACCTGGATCGCTACGGCGTGGTGTTCCGCCCGAGTCCGCGCCAGTCCGACGTGATGATCGTGGCCGGCACCCTGGTCAACAAGATGGCGCCGGCACTGCGCCGCGTCTACGACCAGATGCCGAATCCGAAGTGGGTGATCTCGATGGGTTCGTGCGCGAACGGCGGCGGCTACTACCACTATTCGTATTCGGTGGTGCGCGGTTGCGACCGCATCGTGCCGGTCGATGTGTACGTGCCGGGCTGTCCGCCCACCGCCGAGGCGCTGGTGTACGGCATCCTGCAATTGCAGAAAAAAATCCGTCGCAGCGAATCCATTGCCAACAAGGCCAGGGCATGAGTGCGGACACCGCTACCCTTGCCCAGCGCATCGAGGCGCGTCTCGGCGAGCGAATCGTTGGTGTGTGCGTATCGCGTGGCGAGACCGTCGTTGATGTGCTGCCGGAGAACTGGCTGGCCGTGGCGCGTGCACTGCGTGATGAGGACGAATTCAAGTTCGCACAACTGATTGACGTGTGCGGCGTGGATTACCTGGGTTACGGCCAGGTTGAATGGGATACGACCGACGTCACCGCGACCGGATTCTCGCGTGGCGTGGAGGGCGAAGGCCCCGGCCGCTTCGACTGGGCCGAGCGTCCGCGTAGCGGCGCCGGGCACAGGCGCTTTGCCGTGGTCGTGCAGTTGACCTCGGTTGCGCACAACTGCCGCGTGCGCCTGCGCTGCCATGCGTCCGACGATGCGCTGCCGGTAGTGCCGTCGCTGGTACCTTTGTGGCCGGTGGCGGACTGGTTCGAGCGCGAGACATTCGACCTGTTCGGCATCGTCTTCGAGGGTCATCCGGATTTGCGCCGCATCCTCACCGACTACGGTTTCGTCGGCCATCCGTTCCGCAAGGATTTTCCGTTGATCGGCAACGTCGAGGTGCGCTACGACGAGGCCCTCGGCCGCGTGATCTACGAGCCGGTTACCAGCGTCGTGCCGCGCGTACTCGTGCCGCGCACGCTTCGCCACGATTCGAGTCTCGAACAAGCGCAGGCCGAACAAGCAGCGGACTTGCAGAAATCATGAAGACTTCCAGGCGAAGCGGATGCAAGGCGCGAGCCGGCGAGCGAACCGGAGTTTGCTGGAGTGCACATGAGGATTCGCGAGACCGGCGATTAACGCAGCAGCCGCGAGCGTAGAAAGCAAAATGCAGGAAATCAAGAACTACACCATCAACTTCGGCCCGCAGCACCCTGCCGCGCACGGCGTGCTGCGTCTGGTGCTGGAGATGGACGGCGAAACCGTGGTGCGTGCCGATCCGCACATCGGCCTGCTGCATCGCGGTACGGAAAAGCTGGCCGAGTCCAAGCCGTTCAACCAGTCGATCGGTTACATGGATCGGCTCGATTACGTGTCGATGATGTGCAACGAGCACGCCTATGTGCGCGCGATCGAAACGCTCATGGACATCCAGGTGCCGGAGCGTGCGCAGTACATCCGCACGCTGTTCGACGAGATCACGCGCATCCTCAATCACCTGATGTGGATCGGCTCGAACGCGCTGGATCTGGGCGCGATGGCGGTGTTCCTGTACGCGTTCCGCGAACGCGAGGAACTGATGGACTGCTACGAAGCGGTGTCCGGCGCGCGTTTGCACGCGACCTACTATCGCCCCGGCGGCGTCTACCGCGACCTGCCGGACACGATGCCGCAGTACAAGCAGTCGCGCTGGCACAAGGGCGCGGATCTGAATCGCCGCAACGCCTGGCGCGAAGGCTCGATGCTGGATTACCTCGATGCCTTCACCGATGATTTCCCGCATCGCGTCGACGAATACGAGACCCTGCTCACCGACAACCGCATCTGGAAGCAGCGCACGGTCGGCATCGGCGTGGTGTCGCCCGAGCAGGCGCTGGCCTGGGGCATGACCGGCCCGATGCTGCGCGGCTCCGGCATCGAATGGGATCTGCGCAAGAAGCAACCCTACGCGATGTACGACAAGATGGATTTCGACATCCCGGTGGGCGTGCAGGGCGATTGCTACGACAGGTATCTCGTGCGCGTCGCGGAAATGCGTCAGTCCAACCGCATCATCCAGCAGTGCGGGGCGTGGTTGCGCGCGAATCCCGGCCCGGTGATCGTGCGCAATTACAAGGTCGCGCCGCCCCGGCGCGAGGAAATGAAGCAAAGCATGGAAGCGCTGATCCATCATTTCAAATTGTTCACGGAAGGTTACGGCGTGCCCGCGGGAGAAACCTACGCCGCGGTCGAGGCGCCGAAAGGCGAATTCGGCTGTTATCTCGTTTCCGACGGCGCGAACAAGCCGTTCCGCGTGCACCTGCGTGCGCCGGGCTTCGCGCACCTGTCGTCGATGGACGCAATCGTGAAGGGCCACATGCTGGCCGACGTCGTCGCCATGATCGGCACCTACGATGTCGTCTTTGGGGAGATTGATCGATGAAGGCGACCGGGCATTTCAACGAGGTCAAGGACATCGACCCGCTGGTCGCGTTGAACGCGCATACGCGCGCGCACATCGATCACTGGGCGGCGAAATTTCCGCCGGAGCGCAAGCGCTCGGCGCTGATCCAGGGATTGCTGGCGGCGCAAGAACAGAACAACGGCTACCTCACCGATGCGCTCATCACCGCAGTCGCGAAATATCTCGATCAGCCGGCCGTATACGCGTATGAGGTCGCGACGTTCTATTCGATGCTGGAGACACATCCGGTCGGCCGCAACAACGTCGCCGTGTGCACGAACATCAGCTGCTGGCTCAACGGCGGCATGGACATCCTCAGGCATTGCGAGAAGAAACTCGGCATCAAGGTCGGCGAATCCACACCCGACGGCCGCGTGTACCTGAAGCAGGAAGAGGAATGCCTTGCCGCCTGCTGCGGCGCGCCGATGATGGCGGTCAACGGGCATTACCACGAGTATCTGACGACTGAAAAAGTCGATGCGATTCTGGATGGGCTCAAATAATCATGGCCGTCGGACCCGCACCCCAGGAACACCAGGTCGTCTACACCACGCTGCATTTCGACAAGCCGTGGTCGCTGGGCAGTTATGTGCAGACCGGCGGTTGGCAGGCGTGGAAGAAGATCCTCGCCGAGAAGCCGGATCCGGCGACGATCGTCGATGAATTGAAGAAATCCGCGCTGCGCGGCCGCGGCGGCGCGGGCTTTCCCACGGGCCTGAAGTGGAGCTTCATGCCCAAGGGCAACATGCAAAAGTATATTTTGTGCAATTCGGACGAATCCGAGCCGGGAACCTGCAAGGACCGCGACATCCTGCGCTACAACCCGCACGCAGTGCTCGAAGGCATGGCCATCGCCTGTTACGCTACCGCTTCGGCGGTCGCCTACAACTACCTGCGCGGCGAGTTCCACCACGAGCCCTTCGAGCATTGCGAGGAAGCGCTGAAAGAGGCGTACGCTGCCGGCCTGCTCGGCAAGAATATCCAGGGCAGCGGCATCGACGTCGACATCCACAATGCCCTCGGTGCCGGCGCCTACATCTGCGGCGAAGAAACCGCGCTGATGGAATCGCTCGAAGGCAAGAAGGGCTGGCCGCGCTTCAAGCCGCCGTTCCCGGCGGGATTCGGTTTGTACGGCAAGCCGACCACGATCAACAACACCGAAACCTACGCGTCGGTGCCGACAATCCTGCGCAAGGGGGCCGAGTGGTTCCTGTCACAGGGCAAGCCGAACAACGGCGGTCCGAAGATCTTTTCCGTGTCCGGCCACGTCAACAAACCGGGCAATTATGAGGTCAAGCTCGGCACGCCGTTCGCCGACCTGCTCGCGCTGGCCGGCGGCGTGCGCAACGGTCACAAGCTCAAGGCCGTGATTCCGGGCGGTTCGTCGATGAAAGTGTTGCCGGCGGACGTGATGATGGGCTTGACCATGGATTACGACGCGATCGGCAAGGCCGGTTCTGGCCTGGGTTCGGGCGCCGTGATCGTCATGGATGAAACCACCTGCATGGTGCGCGCCTGCGAACGCATCAGCCAGTTCTATCACATGGAATCCTGCGGACAGTGCACGCCCTGCCGCGAGGGCACCGGCTGGATGCACCGCATCCTCACCCGTATCGTCGAAGGCAAAGGCACGCCGGATGATCTGCACCGGCTGAAAGCCGTGGCCGGCCAGATCGAGGGTCACACCATCTGCGCATTCGGCGAAGCGGCGGCGTGGCCGGTGCAGGCCTTCCTGCACCATTACTGGAACGAGTTCGAGTATTTCGTCGAGCACGGGCACTCGATGCTGGACGAGAAATTGGGAGTGGCGGCATGAGCGTTTTTGCTCGTCATTCCGGCAGGGACTGCCGGAATCCAGGGGCCATGGAAGGCAAGACCGCGATTCACGCTCACGGTCGGCATCCGTGCAGTCTGGATGCCCCTCAGCCGCTGTCGCGGCTTCGACCATGCCGGCATGACGCGATGGTGACTGCATGAGTGCACAACCGACTGCCCCGAACACGGCGCCCGATCTGGTCAACATCGAGATCGACGGCAAACCGCTGCGCGTGCCGAAGAACTCGATGATCATCCAGGCCGCGGATGCGGCCGGCATTCCGATCCCGCGTTTCTGCTACCACAAGAAACTGCCGATCGCGGCGAACTGCCGCATGTGCATGGTCGAAACCGAGATCAACGGCAAGGCCGTGCCCAAGCCGCAACCGGCCTGCGCCACGCCGGTGATGGAAGGCATGAAGGTCAATACGCAGTCGGCGCGTGCGTTGTCCGGCCAGCGTAACGCGATGGAATTCCTGCTCATCAACCATCCGCTGGATTGCCCGGTCTGCGATCAAGGCGGCGAATGCGAGTTGCAGGATGTGTCGCTCGGCTACGGCCGCTCCGTGAGCCGTTTCACCGAGCGCAAGCGCGTGGTGGCGGACGAGGACATCGGCCCGCTCGTAGCGACGGAGATGACCCGTTGCATCCACTGCACGCGCTGCGTGCGCGTGCTCGGCGATGTCGCCGGCACCTACGAATTCGGCGACATGGATCGCGGCGACCGCCATGTCGTCGGCACCTACATCGGCCGTCCGCTGGTCAGCGAGCTGTCCGGCAACGTGATCGACGTATGCCCGGTCGGCGCGCTCACCAACAAGGTGTTCCGCTTCAAGGCGCGTGCCTGGGAACTGATCGCGCACGAATCCATCGGCTATCACGATGCCCTCGGCTCCAACCTGTGGCTGCACGCGCGCCGTGGCGAGGTGCTGCGCACGGTGCCGCGCGACAACGAAGCGATCAACGAATGCTGGCTGTCCGATCGCGACCGCTACTCGCACGAGGGTTTGTACGCGTCCGACCGCGCGTTGCGGCCGATGCTGCGCAGGAATGGCGAACTGGTCGAAGTGGCGTGGGACGAGGCGATCGCCTTTGTCGCCGACGGATTGAAAAAATCCGGTGGCGATCTCAGCGCGCTGGTTGCGCCGCTGGTTTCCAACGAAGAAGGTTTTCTGCTCGCGCAAATCCTGCGTGCACTCGGCAGCGATGCCATCGATCACCGCCTGCGCACGCTGGACTTTGCCGACGGCGCGCCAGTCGCCGCGTTCGAGATGCCGGTTGCCGATGTCGAGAAGGCCCGCGTCATCGCGTTGATCGGCAGCAATCCGCGCCATGAAATGCCGTTGCTCGCGCAGCGCATCCGCAAGGCGTGGAAGGCCGGCGCCAGGGTTTACGCGATCAATCCGCTGGATTTCGAATTCAATTTCGAACTGGCCGGCAAGACCATCGCCACGCCATCGGCATTGGTCGACGCGGTACTGCGTCTTGCCAAAGCCGCGTACGACGCGGGACATCTGCCGGACGGTGAACTCGCGCAGGTCTTGTCCGGCATGAGTGCGGACGATGCCGCGCGCGCGCTGTTCAAGGCGCTGACCGAGGCGTCGTCGAAGGTGTTGATCCTCGGCAACTCCGCCGCGCAGCATCCGCAGGCGTCGATCCTGCGCGCCGCGGCGCGTTTCGTGGCGAAGCATACGGGCTGCGCCTACAACGAAATTCCCTCCGGTGCCAACGACATTGGCCTCGGTCGCGCGGGTGCGCAGCCGCAAGGGCAGGGCAAGCACGCCGCAGCGATGCTGGCGCAGCCGCCGAGGCACCTGCTTGTGTATCAGGCCGGATTGCAGGACACATCCTCGCCGGCCGCGTTCGACGCGGCGCGCAGCAATGCGCAGTTTTGCGTCTACATCGGCTCGTATGCCTGTAGCGGCGTCAAGCGCACGGCGCACGCGGTACTGCCGATTGGTCTGCCTCCTGAAACCGAAGGCAGCTATGTCAATGTCGATGGCATAGTGCAAACGCTCAAGGCCGGTGCGCGTGCCCCGGGCGAGGC
>JAGWXP010000033.1 GCA_018969845.1 Lysobacteraceae bacterium
CGATCTCGACCTGAATCAGATCGCAGTGCTGAATGGAGGCCAACAGATGTTTGTTACACAGATGCCACCCGCAGCATCTGTCGCAATGACTCCGGTACCTTTACTGCCACGTGCCCTCATTGTTCTGCTGTGCGTACTTGTCATTATCTCGGGCAGTGCACACTTGACCTACAACCGCCTTTTCATGCGCTGAGACATGAAGGCGGCGGGCGATTATTCGGGTCAGGTATTCCCAATGGTCGCGCCAGCCGCCTGAAGCGCTTCGCGCAACCGCCGCGCAAACCGCGCCGCATCGGGCCGGTCGCCGTGGACGCAGAGGGTGTCGGCGTGCAGCTCCCGCGTGCCGCCGGTGCGGATGTCCACGTTTCCACATGTGGCAATCTGTACAGCTTGCGCGACGGCGGCGTCCGCATCCTTGATCACCGCGCCTTCCACGTTGCGCGGCGTGAGCAAGCCGTCAGCTTCGTAACGGCGGTCGGCGAAGGCTTCGTGGGCGATGGGTAATCCGAGTGCCGCGCCGGCTTTCGGCAGCTCGCTGCCGGCAAGTCCGACCAGGATCAATTTGGCGTCGAAATCGCGAACGGCGCGCGCGATCGCGTCGGCCAGTTCGGCATCCTTCGCCGCCATGGTGTACAGCGCGCCGTGCGGCTTGACATGCGCGACGCGCGTGTCGGCCGCGCGCGCGAAGGCAGCCAGCGCGCCGATCTGGTACAGCGTCAGCGCGTAGGCGTCGTCGGGTGAAATTTTCATCTCGCGCCGGCCGAAGCCTTGCAGATCGGGCAGCGATATATGCGCGCCGATGGCGACGCCGTGCTGTCCGGCCAGAAGTACAGTCTGCCGCATTGTGGAAAAATCCCCGGCGTGGAAACCACAGGCGATGTTGGCGGAGGTGATCCACGGCATGACGCCGGCGTCGTCGCCCATCGACCATGCACCGAAGGATTCGCCCAAATCACAATTGAGGTCGATGCGCATCATTGCAGCCTTTCGCGGATAGTGCGCTTCAGCGCGGTCAGCGCGCGTTCGCGTTCAAGATAGCGCGTTTGCGCCTCGGCAAGCGAAACCGGCGCGAAGCGCACGCCATCGCCGGGCCTGCGCTGGGCCAGGCGCGGCAGGTCGACGGCGATGACGTGGCCGATGCGCGGATAGCCGCCGCAGGTCGGTGCCTCGGCCATCAGCACGATGGGATCGCCACTCGGCGGCAGTTGCACGGTGCCGGGGACGGCGGCGGCGGAAACCAGCTCCAGCGGCTCGCGCAGGTCCAGACGCGCTTCACGCAGGCGCAGGCCCATGCGGCTGGAATCGCCGCCGATGCGGAAGGCCGTGTCGAACAGGCGCCGTTGCGCGGTGTCGGCGAGTTGCACGAAATGCGCGCCTTCGATCACGCCAATCGGATTGCCTGGGTCGAGGTCGAACCAGGGACGCGGATTCAGGGACCAAAGTGCTGGAGCGACATCACGATTCTCGGAGCGCGCCATGGGTGGGTGTGCAAAATGTGCAAATAGATTGCGCCACAAACGTCGGCTCTGATCTGGCGCGGCATCCAACACCGGCAACACATTGCCCGCGGTCAACGGTGTGCCGAGTCCGCTCGCTATATCCGTGCTGCGGCTGCCGAGCAGCACCGCGCCGTCAATGCCGCCGGCCACGGCGAGATACGCATACGCACCATGCGCCATCGTGCCGAGCGCGATTTCCGCGCCCGCGCGCATGGCGACGGGCCGCCACATCGGCAGGCCGTCCAGTGCCGCGCCGGTCAGGGCGACGACGCAATCGGCATCGAAGTGCAGGCGCGGTCCGCGCAGGGTGATTTCCAGGGCTGCAGCATTTTCCACATTGCCGACAAGTATATTCGCCAGCCGCCGCGATACCTCGTCCATTGCACCGGACGTGCCGGCGCCGAGCGCGGCGCGGCCGTGGCGACCGCCGTCCTGCACGCTGGTCTGCCATCCTGGAGCGAGAACCGTGATCTTCATTGCGCGACAAACCTCACGCGCATGCCGGGTGCGAGCAACGCCGGTGGATCGCGCGCCGGATCGAACAGATCGAGCGTCGTGCGTCCGATCAGATGCCAGCCGCCCGGTGTTTCGCGCGGATACACGCCGGTCTGCGCACCGCCGATGGCGACCGAGCCGGCCGGCACGCGCGTGCGCGGCGTCGCACGGCGCGGCATGTGCAGCGCCGCGGGCAGGCCAAGCAGATAGGCGAATCCGGGTGTGAAGCCGAGCATGGCGACGCGATAGTCGGCCCCGCTGTGCAGGGCGATGACGGCTTCGCGCGACAGCCGCGCGTGCGCGGCGACCGCGTCCAGATCCGGTCCGGATTCGCCGCCGTACGTCACGGGAATCTCGATGAAGCCGGCAGCGGTAGCGGCGCCGGATGCTGCATTGTCCACAAGTGGACTCAAGCGTCCGGCGAGTCGCTCGAACGGCGACTGTGCATCCGCGCCGATCCATTCGCCGGGCTCGTAGCGCACGCAGACGCTGGCGTAGGCGGGTGCCACGTCGAGGACGCCGGGCAATCGCGCCGCTTCCACGGTATGCGCTATCGCCAGCGCCCGAGCGTTGATGGACGCGTCGATGCCGTCGCCACAGAGGATGAGCAATGCGCAATCGCCGAGCGCCTCGATGCGTGGCGGATTCATGCGCCGCAGATTTCCAGCGCGTGGCGCAATCCGGCTAGCCGTGTCGCCAGCGCGTCGCGTGCGTAGGGCTCGCGTTCGCCGAATCCCCAGACCGGCCGCGGCCAGGCCGCGTCGCTCGCGTGGCGCGCGATCACGTGCACGTGTAGTTGCGCGACCACATTGCCGAGCATGGCGATATTGAGTTTGTCCGGCGTTTCCAGTACGCGCAGCGCGCGTGCGCAGCGGTCGATCTCGGCGAGAAGGCGCTGCTGGTCACGGCCATCCAGATCGATGAGGTCGCGCAGGCCGACGCGACGCGGCACCAGGATCAGCCAGGGAAAGCGCGCGTCGTCCATCAACAGCAGGCGCGACAGTTCCAGATCGCCGATCGCATGGGTATCACCGGCCAGGCGCGGGTCGAGGCCGAAGTCCGTTTCGTCGCGCATGCTCAGATCAGATGTTTCGCGAACAGCGCCAGCGTGCGTTCGAGCGCGAGTTTCGCCGCGGCGGCGTCATAGGCGTGCGGGTCCGCATCGCGATTGAATGCGTGGCCGCAATGTTCGTAGACGTACACGGGCGCATCCGGCCACGCCGCGCGCTGCTTGGCGATCGCTTCGGCTGGAATCGACGGATCCTCCGCGCCGAAATGGAAGATCGCCGGTGCCTTGAGCGGCTCGTTCAGAAATTGCACGTTGCGCGCGCCGTAGTAGCTCGACGCCGGCAGGCCCAGTACCTGCGCCGCGCGCAACGCGATCGTGCCGCCCCAGCAGTAGCCAACCACGCCGATCCTGCCGCTCGATTTGATCGATTCCGCCGCGCTGGCAACGGCTTCCAGCGCGCGCTCCAGTCCGACTTCCATCGCCAGATCGCGGCCCTTGTCGATGCCGGGTTTGTCGTAGGCGAGTTCGACGCCGTTCTCGGCAAAATCGAACAATGCCGGCGCGATCGCGGTATAGCCGTGCGCAGCGTAGCCGTCGGCGACGCTGCGGATGTGCGCATTGACGCCGAAAATTTCCTGGACCACGACCACGCCGCCTTTCGGCTTGCCGGCAGGTTTGGCCAGGTAGGCGCCGATGCAGTGCATGCCGGCAGTATTGAGATTGATGCGTTCGCCCATGCGCTTGCTCGCTCGGAGAATCCCTCGCAGCGTATCCCGGCGGGCAGACTTGTCAACCGCGCGATACGTTCGGGACGCTTCAGGCGGCGTGCACGACAACGCGGTTGCGTCCGGCGGCCTTGGCCGCGTAAACCGCCTTGTCCGCGGCTTCGATCAGCATTTCCAGCCGCGCCGGCCCGGGCAGATGCGAGAGTATGGCGATGCCGATGCTCACCGTCACGGCGCCATTCGCCTCCGGCAGGAACCCGGTCATCGCCTCGGCCACGCGCGTGCGCAGGCGATCGGCGACCTGGATCGCATTGGCCGCGTCACGGCCGCTGAGCGCGGCGATGAATTCCTCGCCGCCGTAGCGCCCGAGCAGATCGCCCGGCTCCAGCCATTGGCGCAGGGTCTGCACGCCGGCCACCAGCACGCGGTCGCCGTACAAGTGCCCGTGCGCGTCGTTGATGCGCTTGAAGTGATCGAAATCGATCAGCAGCGCCGCGAGTTCCCCGCCATTGCGCGCGCAGTCGGCGATGCGCGCGTCGAGCTGGCGCATCAGGTGCCCGCGATTGGATACGCCGGTAAGCGGATCGCTGATCGCCGCCTGGAACAGTTCGTCGGCCTGCTGCTGCAGGCGGTCGTTGGCGTTGCTCAGCGCCGCACGCTGGGTTTCCACTTCGGCGTTGCGCGCGGCCAATGCGCGATTGAGCCGGCGCACGCCGGCAAAGCGCCAGGCGAGCAGGAGCAGGATCGCGCCGAGCCCGCAGGCGGCGACGATGACATAGTTGCGCTGCAAGTGCTGTTGGGTCAGGCGCGCGGCCTGCAACTGATTTTCCTTGGTGGCCAGCGCCAGTTGCTGATCGGCAGCGGTGCGCGCGTACTGGCTTTCCAGCGCGGCGAGGCGCCGGCGCGCGCGCGTGCCGAGCAATTCTTCGCGCAGCGCGGCGGCAGCATGTGCGTATTGCAATGCCTGCACGGGCTGGCCGATCGCGGTGGCGATCTTTTCGCGCAGCTCGTTCACTTCGACCATCAGCGGCTTGTAACGCGCCGTCTGCGGGTCGGCGAATGCGGCCTGTAGCAGGCGGTTTGCCCGCACCGCGTCGCCACGGGCGAGTGCGGCCTCGGCCAGCGAAACCTGGCTGTGGGCGATGATCTCGTGCTGGTTCAACTCGCGTCCGATCGCGAGCGCATCGTGCAGGCGCGCGTCCGCCTCGGTGGAACGGCCCAGGCCGAGCAGGGCGCGACCGCTGTTGAGCAGATCGAATCCGATCGACGGCCGGTCGCCGATGGCGCTGCTCACGGCCAGGGACTCTTCGGCGGCGGCGAGCGCCGGCGCGAATTCGCCGGAATCGACCAGGTATCCGGCCCAGGTGCCGAGTGTGGCGGCGTAGTTGGCGCTGTCGCCGTGACGGCGCGCGACCTCGAGTGCGCGACCGAAATAATCGCGTGCGGAGGCATCGTCGCCCAGATCGCGGTAGATCAACGCCAGGTTGCGCAAGGTCAGTTCGAGCAGGTCGTCGCCGCGTTCGCGTATCGCCAACGCCTGCCGGAACAGATCCAGTGCGGTGGCGTAGTCGCCGCGGTCGCGCGCCAGCGTGCCGAGGTTGGACAACGCCGTGGCCGTGCCGGCCTCCTGACCGAGTGCGCGTTGCAGCGCCAATGCCCGCTGCGCATGCGCCTGGGCATCGTCGAGACGGCCGCGACGCCGGGCGACGACGCCCAGGTATTCCTCGGCCTTGGCTTGCGCCCACGGCAGGTTCGCGCCGGTGGCCAATTGGGCGAGATCGTTCGACAGCCGTTCGGCACGATCGTATTGACCGGTCAGCAGCGCGATTTCGCCGCGATCGATGGCGGCCGCCGCGGCATCCTCCGCGTCGCCGATGGCGGTTGCGATGGCGTACGCGCGGCGCAAATGATTTTCCGCGCTGGCGTAGGAATCCATGGCCAGGAAAATTCCGCCGAGCAGACGCTGGAATTCGATCGCGCCGCGTGCGCCGACGAGGGCAGGAACCGTCGGCGTCAATGGCGACACGTTGCGTTCGATGGCGGCGGCGAGACGCTGCGAGGTGGCGGCAGCGCGTGCGCGCGGGTACGCCTCGGGATCGCCCCGGCCACCGGCAAGCACGCCGGCGGACAGCAGGCATGCCGCGAACGTCAACCACCGCGCACGGCACGAGGTCACGCCAGCCTTCATCGGATCAGCCCTGTACGCTCCGGCCGCGGTTCCCCAGCGAAACCGCAAGCCGGCCAAGTGTAAACTACGCGCCCTCGCAGGAGCAAAGCGGTTCGCGCATGTCGAAAGCCTCGCCCAAAGTCGGTTTCGTTAGTCTCGGCTGCCCCAAGGCCCTGGTTGATTCCGAGCGCATCCTCACCCAATTGCGCGTGGAAGGCTACGAAATCGTGCCCAGTTACGGCGCCGCGGATGTGGTGGTGGTCAATACCTGCGGATTCATCGACGCGGCGGTGACCGAATCGCTGGACGCCATCGGCGAGGCCCTGGCGGAGAACGGCAAGGTCATCGTCACCGGTTGCCTGGGCAAGCGCGCCGAAGTCATCCGCGAGGCGCATCCGGACGTGCTGGCCATCACCGGCCCGCAGGATTACGCCAGCGTGATGAGCGCGGTGCACAAGCAGGTACCGCGCCGGCATGATCCGCATCGGGATCTGGTGCCTGCGGCTCGCCGCCGCCCCGGCGGCGAGGAAATGGATATTGGCATCAAACTGACACCGAAGCATTACGCTTATCTGAAGATTTCGGAAGGCTGCAACCATCGCTGCACCTTTTGCATCATCCCCTCGATGCGCGGCGACCTGGTTTCGCGGCCCATCGACGAGGTGCTGGTCGAAGCGGAAAAGCTGGTCAACTCCGGCGTGCGCGAACTGCTCGTCATTTCGCAGGACACGAGCGCCTACGGCGTGGACGTGAAATACGCGGCGCGCGAATGGCGCGGCAAACCGTACCGCACGCGCATGACGCAATTGTGCGAGGGCCTTGCCGAACTCGGCGCGTGGGTGCGCCTGCACTACGTGTATCCGTATCCGCACGTGGACGAGGTGATCCCGCTGATGGCGGAAGGAAAGATTCTTCCGTATCTCGACATTCCGTTTCAGCACGCCAGCCCGCGCATCCTCAAGCTGATGAAGCGCCCGGGTTCCAGTAGCAAGGTGCTCGAGCGCATCCGTGTGTGGCGGAAGGCCTGTCCGGACCTGACCATTCGCAGCACCTTCATCGTCGGCTTTCCCGGCGAAACGCAAGCCGAGTTCGATCAATTGCTCGCGTTTCTGGACGAGGCCCAACTCGACCGTGTCGGCGCGTTCGCGTATTCGCCGGTCGACGGCGCGAAGGCGAACGAATTGCCCGATCACATTGCCGAGGAATTGAAGCAGGAACGCCTTGAACGTTTCATGGCGAAGCAGGCGTCGATCAGCGCGGCAAAATTGCAGCGCAAGATCGGCAAGACGCTCAAGGCCCTGGTCGATCATGCCGATGGCGACGACGCAATCGCACGCACCGGCGCCGACGCGCCGGAAATCGATGGCGTGCTGCGCATCCGCGCCGGCCGAAATCTCAAGCCGGGCCAGTTCGTCGATGTGCGCGTCGAGGCGGCCGATGAGCATGACCTGGTTGGGGCGCTGGCGTGACGCAACCCCTCCACAACAACGTCGTCCCGGCATGGATTGCCGGGATTCAGACTGCGCGGATGCCGGGTTTGGTCTGTCGCAGACGTTTGCCATCCATGGCTTCTGGATTCCGGCATTCCATGCCGGAATGACGGGCAAGTGCGTTTCGTCGCGCCCGCGCGGGAAGCGATCGATGCGAATGCGCTCGCGCGCCCACCGCTGTCGCAGTGGCATGAATATGCCGAACTGCTTCGAGGCGACTGGCCAAGCGTTGCGGCGCTCAACGCCTACTCACGCGACGCGGCTATCCGCTTCGTCGCGCAAACTCCGGAACTTCTTGCCGACGGCCTGCACTACGAGCAACGCATTTTCGAGCGTGGCGCCATCGCCACCCGCGAGCGCAACTGGCACGACCTGCTCAATGCGCTGGTCTGGCTGCGTTATCCGAAACTCAAGCGTGCGCTCAACGCGCGCCAGGTCGGCGAGATCGAAAAAGTTGGGCCCAAACACCGCACGCGTGCGCAATGCGCGCTGACCCATTTCGACGAGGCCGGCGTGATCGTGGCTGTGCGCGATCCGGCCTTGCTCGCGCTGTGGGATGCCCACGACTGGCACGGCTTGTTCTGGCGCGAGCGCGCGGCATGGTCGGATGGCCGCATCGAGGCCAGCATCTTCGGTCACGCCTTGCTCGAACACGCACTCAGGCCCGCGCAGATGCTGACCGGCAAGGCACTCGTCGTCCTGTTGCCGCAAAATGCATTTGTGGAAAATGCACGGGACGTGGCGGTGGCGATCAAGGACGGCCAGGCCCTGAACGATCCGCAAGAGCTGCGGCCACTGCCGCTCTCGGGGGTTCCAGGCTGGCATGCGGATAACGAAGGCGAGGGTTTCTATCGCGAGGCGCCTTGTTTCATGTCGTTGCGAGCAGGGCGTTCCTACCCGGTTCCCTTGCAAAGCAGGGACTTGCGTATGCGCATCTGATGCGTTAGCATCAAAACATCAAGTGCGATGATGAGGAACGCCCATGCGTACCACGCTCGATATCGATCAGGAGGTGCTGGACGCGATCAAGGAAATCGCCCGCCGCAACGGCGAAACCGCTGGACAGGTGGTGTCCGAACTGCTGCGTCGCGCGTTGACGCAAAGCGTCGTTTCAATGGGTGTGCGCGAGCCCAAGGCGACCTATGGCTTCAGGCCGTTTCCCGCCGGTGGTCGCGTGGTATCGAATGCCGACGTGGACAAATTGCGCGACGACGAAGGTGTCTGATGCGATCGCTGTTCGACGTCAACGTGCTCATCGCGTTGCTCGACGCGGCGCATGTGCATCATGCGCATGCCATGCAGTGGCTGGGGGACAACATTCGCCACGGCTGGGCATCGTGTCCATTGACGCAGAACGGGTGCATTCGCATTCTTGCGCAACCGAACTATCCGAACAGCGTGCCGGCGGTGCAGGCCGCAGCACGCTTGCGCGAGGCCGTACGCACCGTGCATCACGAATTCTGGGCAGACGACCAGAGCCTTCTCGACGACGACCTGTTCAACTGGACGCATCTGCTCGGGCCGCGCCAACTGACTGACGCGTACCTGCTCGCGCTCGCGGTCCGGCACAAGGGTCGCTTCGTCACCCTCGATCGACGCGTACCGCTCGCCGCCGTGCCGGGCGCGACCGCGAAGCACCTCGTGGTGATCTGACCGTTGCCATGTCTGTGTAGCTCACCGCAACCACGGTAAAACGCCGCTTGCCCCCCGGCAGCAGCGCCTCGAATTCGTCGTCGATGCGCTTCTTCAGCGCGGCGCGCGCCAGTGGCGAATCGATGCTGATGCATCCCGTCGCCGCATCGGTCTCGTCGGGGCCGACGATGCGATAGCGGCGCACATTGCCGTCGGCGTCCTCGATTTCGAACCACGCGCCGAAAAAGATCGCGGAGGTGTCGGCCGGTCGGGTATCGACCACGCGCAGCGACTCCAGCCGTTTGCCGAGGTAACGCACGCGGCGGTCGATCTCGCCGAGTTGCTTTTTGCGATACGTATACTCGGCGTTTTCGGAACGGTCGCCCTCGGCGGCGGCCGCGGCCAGTGCCTTGACGACGTCGGGACGGCGCACGCGCCACAATTCTTCGAGTTCGGTTTTCAGCCGGCGCTGTCCTTCCGCGGTGATGACCGCGGTGGACGCGGCCTGCGGCGGACGCCAACGGCTCACGGCGCGATCTTGGCCGGCGTTGCGGCGAGCTTGTCCAGGAACGCGAGGTAGGCGTCGACCTGCGGGATCACCGGATCCTCCGGCAAGGTCAGCTTGATTTGATTGAGCATCGCGCGCGCCTGCATTTCCTTGTTCATGCGCTCGGCCCACAGTTTCGCCGCGAGCAGGTAGTTGCGGCCGATGTCGGGATGATTGCGAAAACGCTTGTGGAAACCGGCGAGCAGGCCGAGCGCGATCTGGGTCTGGCCGGCATCGGCGGCGGCGTGGGCGAGGCGGGTGACATCCTCGGCCTTGTCCAGCGCGAACGCAGGGTCGCTAACCTGGCATTCCCGCGCCACGTCGATGGCGCGGCGATCCTGGTTTTGCGCCAGAAGTACAGGAATATACTTTTTCCCATGCGCGGCGAGTTCGGCCTTGTCGCCGTCCTGGCGCAGCCAGTGCCGGTATTCGTCGTGCACGGGCAACAGATCGGGGTGTGCGGCGAGTTCGTCGCGCAGCAGCATGGCCGCACCGCGCACGTCGCCGCCGGCGGCGCGCGCGCGGGCGGCATCGAGGATGGCGCGCGATGTGTCCGTGTGCGGCACTTCGTCCTGCAACTCCAGATGGCCACTGTAGCCGAGTTCGTCGCGGTGATCGTGGATGACGCCGCCGATCAGGTGGAAGTTCGCGATCATCAAATAGCCGACGACGAAATACGCCAGTGGCAGGGCGACCACGTCCGGCACTGCCTGCGCGAGCAGCAAAGCGACGATGCTCTGCATGAACAGGGCGCCAATGAACATGCCGGCCAGGAGCAGGTACGGCCGGCCGATGCGCGCGGCGATCAGCAGCCATGCGAACGGATTGAGCGCGCGCACCAATCCCTCCTCAAGCGCGAGGATCATCATCATCGCGGGCAAGGCGCTCATGAGCAGAGCGCCGACAACGAAGGCGGCGGTGCGGCCGAGAAAAAAATTGGTCAACATGATCAAGGCACTGACGAGGATCGCCAGCGCGACAGCGTAGCGACCGACGCCCGCGCTGACGGTCAAGGCGATTTCGGGAGCCTGTGTGCGGCCGTTCGCGCTCCAGCGCAAAACTTCGAACGCGTACTGGAAGAACGACGCCCAGACGAGGAGATCGAGCACGCTGCCCAGCGCTGGCACGAATTGCACCAGATGCGCGACCGCGATCGCGACAATCGTCGTCAATGCCGCGGCCTGCAACGGATAAGCGAATACCTGCGGCCAGCGTTCGTGCAGGGGTGATGGATCGGATGCGGGCTCGGGATTGGCGTCTGGCGAGACCATCGTGAACGGTGCCGAAGAATTTCGTCAGTCGCATTGTATCGGCATGCGGCGTGCGGGGTTGTCGCGGCGCGTCATGCCGGGTAACGTGCGCGAAACCGTGAGGAGTCCGGATCATGTACCGCCTGTGTTTCGCCAGCGTCCCGTGTCTGCTGCTTGCCGCCTGTGCCGGACAACCGCAACGCCCGCAGGAAAAGGCGCCGGATGCCGCGGTCTCGGCGTTGTACGCGCGGCTGGACGCAGACACCGGCAATTACCTCGCTGCGCGCGAGGCCGCTGGCGCGGCCGACAAATCCAATGCGGCGCTGGACGATTTGCAGACGGCGGCGGCGCAATGCGCGGTCACGCACGGCTGCGACCCGGGACGATTCTTCGCTGCGTTCGACAAGTTGTTGCGCGCGCCGGCAAATGCGGCACCCGGCGCGGCGGACAGCGCCGACGAAGCGCCCGAGGCCTCTGTCGAGGCCGGCGAAACCTCGCCGGTGGCAGCCACGCTGCCCGAGGCCGGACGCGCGGTGGCGCTGCTCAAGGGCCACAAACTCGGCGACATCATCGCCATGAACGATCCGATGAAAGTGGCCATCGAACAATGGCTGACCCAGTACCGTCCCAACCTGATGCGGGCCTGGGAGAACTACCAGTACCTGCGCCGCGAAATGTGGCCGCAGTACGAAAAGGCCGGCCTGCCCGAGGCGTTGCTGTTCGGCATGCTGGCGCAGGAATCCGGCGGCAAGGTGCATGCGGTGTCGCGTTCCGGCGCCAGCGGCCCGCTGCAATTCATGTCCGCGACCGGCGCGCGTTTCGGTCTGGGCGTGGTCGACGGCTTCGACCAGCGCTTCGATCCGGCACAGGCGGCGCGCGCGAACGCGGCCTACATCAACGAGCAGCTCGGCGTCTTCAACGACAACCTGGAACTGGCCATCGCTGCGTACAACGGCGGGGAAGGGACGATGCAGCGCCTGGCGCAGCATCATCCCGACGAGGGTTTCTGGAATCCGAAACTCTATTTCGCGGTGTCGCCGGAAACCCGCGACTATGTGCCCATGGTGCTGGCCGCCGCATGGCTGTTCCTGCACCCGGAACGCTACAACCTGCAATTCCCGAAGCTCGACACCACGCCCGCGCAGATCGTGTTGAAGCAACCCGCCTCACTCGACGAACTGACGGTTTGCCTCGGCCAGGACGGCAACGCCGATGGCTGGTTCCGCACCCTGCGCAACCTCAATCCGGCTTACGATCCGCGTCAGCAGCTCGATGCCGGCACGCGCCTGCAGGTGGTGGCGCCGGTGGCCGCTGATTATGCGAAATTGTGCACAAGTGGAAAATGGGTAGAGCTCGCGGCCGATCTGCACGCTGCCGCCGAACCGGTCGCGCCGGCACGGCGCCTGTACGTGGTACGCAGGGGCGACACGCTCGGCGCGATCGCGCGCAAGCACGGTTGTTCGAGCGGCGATCTGGCGCGCTTGAATCACCTCAGGCCGCCGCATTACCTGTTGCGGATCGGCCAGGATCTGCGCGTCTCCGGCTGCCGCCGCGAGTAACGCCGGCGCACAAGAAAACGCCGGGAATCCCCGGCGCGAAAGTGAGACGACGTTGGAAAGCGGTGTCAGGCGGCAGCCTGGCCCTTCTGCGCTGTGGCCCAGAGCGAGTCGGCGGGAGTCGCCGGCATGGATTCCTTGAGCAGGCGCAGCGTGCGCATCAGGTGGCGGTGCAGTTGCTGCATGTCGCCGTAGGCCGACTCCTTGGTTTCGTGGTAGGCCACGGTCAGCCACAGCGCGATGCCGCGCAATTGCAGGTGCTGATTGTCGGCCTTCATGCGCGCATAGCCGATATCGGTGCCGTTGCCCCACGGCTGGTAGCGCTGGCCCTGGTTGACCGTGCCGTACAGGTGCGGAAACTCGCATTTGGCCGCGCTGGCGAACTCACGCATGGCGATCGCCGCCAGTTGCCGGCGCGTGGCCAGCGGCAGTTCGGAAATGGCCTTCTCGATCTCGCGGAACTGGCGGTTGAGCTGGATTGAGCGGGTCAGTGCGATGATTCGGGTAACGATACGCATGCGAAGCCCCTGCCATTTGCCTGGTGCACTGATCGTAGTCACTGTCGAACCTTAGCAGATCGCGGATGACATATCGTGCAAAGTACGTCACATTTCGACGTAATGCGTCACATTGTGAGGGATGAAGGGGAAAATTGCACGCAATTTTTCCGCGGCCGCAGGAATCGGACATTAATCAAGCTGAATCAGGCGATTATGTAATTAACCGACCGATGGATTGGCCCATTTTTATCGACGTTTGTATGGACAATCCAGGGCCAAGAGCGGCCTTGTCGGGTGGAAGCAGTACGATCACCGTCGAGCCCATGTTGAAGCGTCCGAGTTCCGCACCGCGCTCGAGGCGGATATTCTTGCCGCGCCAATCCCTGCGCGCGATTGCCTTCGCATAGGGCGGGATTTCCACGCCGCCCCAGGCCGTTTCGACGCCCGACACCAGCATGGCGCCGACGAGAACGACCGCGAATGGACCGCATTCGCCGTCGAAATGACAGACCAGTCGTTCGTTGCGCGCGAACAGGCGTGGCACCGTGTCGACCGCGACCGGCGCGACGCTGAACAGTCGCCCCGGGATATGCGCCGTTTCGAGCAAGGTGCCGGCCAACGGCGCGTGCACGCGATGGTAGTCGCGCGGCGACAAATAGATAGTGATGAATTGGCCATTTTGGTAAGGCGCCGCCGCGGCCTCGTCGCCGAGCAGCTCGGCGGCGGAAAAATCCTGCCCCTTGGCTTGAAAGATGCGGCCATTGCGGACAGGTCCGAACTGGCTGATGCGGCCGTCGGCCGGGCAGGCAATGGCGCGCGCATCGTCGGGCAGGGGCCGTGCGCCGGGTTTGAGCGCGCGGGTGAAGAAGGCGTTGAAGCTCGGAAAGGCCAGGGGATCGGTTTGCTCGGCCTGGGTCATGTCGACGCGGTAGGCCTTCACGACACGACCGATCAGGAAGTTTTTCCAGGGCCGCCAGGTCCAGCGCGTCGCCCGGTAGACCAGACGCGACAGCGCGCGGTGCGGCAGCAGGTACTGCACGAGCACGGACGGACGCATGCTCAGCGGCTGGCGGCGAGGGTAACCAGGTCGCTCGCGATGGCCTTCGCGGCGAACGGCGGACGCAAGATGCCCGCCTCCCGCGCCTGCGGATCGACGATCACCGCCGCGCCGCTGTGCTCGACCGAAATGGTGCCGTTGGCGTCGGTGCTGCGTGAGTACATCAGGCCCATCGCGCGTGTAAGCGGTGTCAACTCGCTGTCCGGACCGGTCGCGGCGACGAAATCGGGATCGAAATAACTCACGTACTTGTGCAGTACCTCCGGCGTATCGCGTTGTGGATCGACCGAGATGAAATCGAAGCGAATGCGGCCGGCCAGCTTGCGTGCGGCCAGATCCTTCCAGGCCTGCTTGAACGTCGCCAGCGTTGTCGGACACACATCCGGGCAGCTGGTGTAGCCGAAGTAGACCACGGTCCAGCGGCCGCGCCAGTCAGCGAGCGTGAGCGGCCGGCCGTCAGCACGGGTCAGATGAAATTCGGGAATGGTGCGAGGTGCCGGATACAGCACCGCGTTGTCGAGCCGTGGCGGCTGCGCCGCGGAAAACAATCGCTGGCCCAGCCACAAGCCGATGGCGGCGGCGACGGCGGCGACGACGATGAGCCAGATCGGCAGCGAGGAAGTGGGGTGCGGTGTATTCATCCGCGCATTATAGCCGGCGCCTTCGCCTATACTGGCGGCCTTGCTCGGAGCGGTATCGCCGTGACATCGGAACTATCGACCCTCATCGACTTCATCCGCTACGGCGCCAGCCGCTTCGCCGGTGCCGACCTGACCTTCGGGCACAGTTATGACAACGCGCTCGATGAAGCCACGCACCTCGTTCTGCACACCCTGCATCTGCCGCACGACTTGTCGCCGAACTACGGCTCGGCGCGCTTGACAGGCGCGGAAAAGAAGGCAGTGCTCAAACTGATCGAGCGCCGCATCAAGGAACGCAAGCCGGTCGCGTATCTGACCGGCGAGGCCTGGTTCGCCGGACTGAAATTCAAATCCGACGAACGCGCGCTGGTGCCGCGTTCGCCGATCGCCGAGACGATCCAGAACGGATTCTCGCCCTGGCTCGACGGTGTGGCGGTGCGCCGCGCGCTGGATTTGTGCACGGGCTCGGGTTGCATCGGCATCGCCATGGCTGCGCACAATCCGGATTGGCATGTCGATCTTGCCGACATCAGCGACAAGGCGCTGGCGCTGGCGCGTGAGAACATCGTGTACCAGCATGTCGAAGGCCGCGTGCGCGCGATCAAATCCGATCTTTTCGCGGGTTTGCAAGGCGAAGTCTACGATCTCATCGTGAGCAATCCGCCCTATGTCACCGCACGGGAATACGCCGCGTTGCCGCCAGAATACGACCATGAACCGGAGTTAGGCTTGAAGGCGGGTGCGGATGGACTGGATTTCGCGTTGCGGATTCTCGACGCGGTACCGCAGCACTTGAGCCGCGGCGGCTGGCTGATCTGCGAAGTGGGCGAAGCCGAGCGCGCGTTGACCGTGCTGCTGCCCAAGCTGCCGCTGAACTGGATCGAATTCGAAGTGGGGCAGATGGGCGTGTTTGCGATCGCGCGCGCGGAGATCGTCAAACACGCGAAGGCGATTCGTGCGGCGTTGGCGAAGAGATAAGTCGTGTCGGGCAATTCATTCGGAAAAATCCTTACCGTCACGACGTTTGGCGAGAGCCACGGTCCGGCCATCGGCTGCGTGATCGACGGCTGTCCGCCGGGGCTTGCCATCGCGCCGGAGGAATTTCGCCGCGATCTGACACGCCGCGCCACCGGCACGTCGAAATACACCTCGCAGCGGCACGAGGCGGACGAGGTGGAAATTCTCTCCGGCGTGTTCGAGGGCCGCACGACCGGCACGCCGATTGCGCTGCTGATCCGCAACACCGACGCGCGCTCGAAGGATTACGACGAGCTCCGCGACGTGTTCCGCCCCGGTCACGCCGATTACACCTATTGGCAGAAGTACGGCATCCGCGACCATCGCGGCGGCGGCCGCGCGTCCGCGCGCGAGACTACGATGCGTGTGGCCGCCGGCGTGATCGCCAAGAAATGGCTGGCGCAGAAATTCGGCATCGCGGTGCGCGGTTGGCTGGCGCAGCTCGGGCCGCTGACCCCGAATGCATTCGACTGGAATGCGGTCGAAGCCAATCCGTTCTTCTGGCCCGATGTGGCGACGGTGCCGGACTTGCAGCATTTCATCGATGCGCTGCGCAAGGCCGGCGATTCAATCGGTGCGCGCGTGACTGTCGTCGCCGACAACGTGCCGCCCGGCTGGGGCGAACCGATCTACGGCAAACTCGACGGCGAACTCGCCGCCGCGCTGATGTCGATCAATGCGGTCAAGGGCGTGGAGATCGGCGCCGGATTCGCCGCTGTCGGACAGCGCGGCAGCGAGCACCGCGATGAAATGCATCCGGGCGGATTTACGTCCAATCACGCCGGCGGCATCCTCGGCGGCATCTCCACCGGTCAGGCGATTATTGTCTCGCTGGCGTTGAAGCCGGCATCGAGCATCCTGATTCCGGGTCGCAGCGTGAACGTGCGCGGCGAGGAGACGGATGTGCGCACCAAGGGTCGTCACGATCCGTGCGTGGGCATCCGCGCCACGCCGATCGCCGAGGCGATGGTTGCGCTGGTGCTGATGGATCAGGCCTTGCGCCACCGCGCGCAATGCGGCGACGTCGGCAATATCGAACCCAGGATTCCGGGAAGCGTGCAGCGATGACGAAGCAGTACAAGGTGGCGATGGCAGGCGCGACCGGCGCGGTTGGCGAAACCCTTATCTCGATTCTGGCCGAGCGCAAATTCCCGGTCTCCGAATTCGTGCCGCTGGCGAGCGCGCGGTCCGCCGGCGGCAAGACCGAATTCGCCGGCAAGCAGGTGACGGTGAAGAATCTCGCCGATTACGATTTCGCAGGCGTCGACATCGCGTTTTTTTCCGCGGGCGCGAAGGTTTCGCGCGAACACGCGCCACGCGCGGCGGCAGCGGGTGCGGTGGTGATCGACAACACCTCCGAGTTCCGCTACCAGGACGACATCCCGCTGGTGGTCAGCGAGGTCAATCCGGAGGCGATCGGGGGGTACACCGCGCGCGGCATCATCGCCAACCCGAACTGTTCGACCATGCAGATGCTGGTCGCGCTGGCACCGATCCATCGCGTGGCCGGCATCGAACGCATCAATGTCGCCACGTATCAATCGGTCTCCGGTGCCGGCCGCTCGGGCATGGAGGAACTCGGGCGTCAGACCGCCGCACTGCTCAATTTCCAGGACGTGAAACCGGCAAAGTTCAGCAAGCAGATCGCGTTCAACGTGATTCCGCACATCGACGACTTCCAGGACAACGGCTACACGAAAGAAGAAATGAAGATGGTCTGGGAGACGCGCAAGATTCTCGGCGATGCGTCCATCCAGGTGAACCCGACCGCGGTGCGGGTACCGGTGTTCTACGGCCACGCCGAGGCCGTGCACATCGAGACCCGCGAAAAAATCACCGCAGCGCAGGCACGCGCGCTGTTGGAAAAGGCGCCGGGCGTCAGCGTCGTCGATCGCCGCGAGGCGGGCGGATACCCCACGCCCGTCAGCGACGCCGCCGGCAAGGATGCGGTTTGCGTGGGCCGCATTCGCGAGGACATCTCGCATCCGCGCGGGCTCGACCTTTGGATCGTCGCCGACAACATCCGCAAGGGCGCCGGACTCAATGCGGTGCAGATTGGCGAGATCCTGGTCCGCGATTACCTGTAAAACGCGCGATAATCAAACGCTGTGCGATCCTCGCCATTTCCGAGGCGATTCGTGAAATTGTGAACTTGTCCAAAGTTTCCCAATAGTTACGTTTGTGTTATAAGGAGTTTTCGAGGTTCGGGTCGAGTTCGGCCACCGTGCCGGCCGCGTGCAAATGGCGTAGGGGAAATACCTTATGAAAGGACCTGCAAAACTGTCGCTTGCCATCGCTCTGGCGCTCGTCGGCGGCAATGCATTCGCTCTTGGCCTCGGAACGATCCAGGTCAGATCCAAGCTCAACCAGCCGCTTGATGCGGTCATTCCGGTCATCGCCGATTCCCCGGCCGAGGTCAGCGGTCTCGAAGTGGCGCTCGCCAGCGCCGAAGACTTTCAGCGCGTGGGCCTGGACAAATCGCGCGTGGACGTCCCGCTGGAATTTTCCGTCACCAGCGACGGCCACGGGCAGACGCAAATCCATGTCACGACCAAGGACATCGTGCGCGAGCCGCTGGTCGATTTCCTGATCGTCGCCAACTGGCCCAAGGGCAAGCTGTTGCGCGAATACACCGTCCTGCTCGATCC
>JAGWXP010000188.1 GCA_018969845.1 Lysobacteraceae bacterium
GCGCACCCAATTCGATCTCGAGATGCTTGCCGAGATCGGCTACTGCAACGGCATCGAGAATTACTCGCGCCATCTGACCGGACACGCGCCCGGCGAGCCGCCGCCGTGCCTGTTCGATTACCTGCCCGCCGATGCCTTGCTCGTTGTGGACGAATCGCACGTGACCATTCCGCAGCTCGGCGCGATGTACAAGGGCGACCGTTCGCGCAAGGAAACCCTGGTCGAATTCGGTTTCCGCCTGCCGTCGGCGCTGGACAACCGCCCGCTCAAGTTCGAGGAATGGGAACGCCGCGCGCCGCGCTGCATCTTCGTTTCCGCCACGCCCGGCAAGTACGAACTCGCGCACACGCAGGGCAACATCGTGGAGCTCGTGGTGCGGCCGACGGGCCTGGTCGATCCGCAAGTGGAAGTGCGGCCGGTGCGCACGCAGGTCGACGACCTGCTCGGCGAATGCAACGCACGCGTGGCAATGGGCGATCGCGTGCTGGTGACGACGTTGACCAAGCGCATGGCCGAGAACCTCACCGATTACCTCGAGGAACACGGCGTGCGCGTGCGCTACCTGCACTCGGACATCGAAACGGTCGAGCGCGTGGAGATCCTGCGCGACCTGCGCCTGGGCAAGTTCGACGTGCTGGTCGGCATCAACCTGCTGCGCGAGGGCCTGGACATGCCCGAGGTGTCGCTGGTGGCGATCCTGGACGCCGACAAGGAAGGCTTCCTGCGTTCCACCGGCTCGCTGATCCAGACCATCGGCCGCGCCGCGCGCAACCTGCGCGGCAAGGCGATCCTGTACGCCGATTCGATCACCAACTCCATGCGCGCGGCGATCGGCGAAACGGACCGCCGTCGCACCAGGCAGATCGAATACAACCGCGAACACGGCATCACGCCGAAAAGCGTGGTCAAGAAGATCACCGACATCATGGAAGGCGCGCGCGCCGACGCCGAGGCCGAACGCAGCGGGCGCAAATCGCGCGCGGGATTGCGCATCGCCGAAGCAGCCGCCGACTACGCCGTACTGCCCCCGCATAAACTCGCCGCCGAACTCAAGCGCCTGGAAGCGCAGATGTACAAGCACGCGCAGAACCTCGAATTCGAAGATGCCGCGCGCCTGCGCGACGAATTGCATCGCCTGCGCGAGGCAAGCCTGCGCGGCTGAGCCTTCCGGTTCAGCGCTGCACGAAGCCGCGTTCGATCAGCACCCTGGCGAGCGCATCCGTGTAGGCCGGTTTTTCGCGGTAGTCCAGATGCGAATCGTCCGGCAGCGGGAACGCGGCCAGTTCCGGCACATCGTCGGCGTCGAGAAAATGCGCCTCGGGAAACGCGGCGATGAGACGATCCCAGTATTCGGCGGGCGGAAACACGCGCTGCATGGTCTCGCGCTGCAGACCGCTCAGCGGACTCTGGTAGAAAATGACGCTGCCGCCACGCGCGTCGATGGCGGCGATCCATGCATGCATCGGCGCGAGATCCGCCAGCCAGCGCTGCGCACCGTGCGGCGGCAAATGCGCGATATTGCCTTCCAGGGTTTCGGCGAAATGGCGTTTGCTCGCGGCCACGTCGACCTCACGGTAATCGATGTCACCGCTGCGGTTGGCGTGATAGCGCACATAGTCGCGGAACGGCGCCGCGCCCGTGAACGCACGCAACAGACTCTGCTTCCAGCCGAACTCCGGATTGGCGATGACCGCCGCGCGCTGCCAGTGCGTCAGCAACGTCCGATGGAAATTCCAGCTCGGCGTCCACTGCGTATGGTAGTAATCGACATAGGGTTGCTGCATGTCCCAGAACGGGCGCAGGTAGCCGAGTGCATCCAGATCACACAGGACCACGCCGTGGAAATCCGGATCGGCGGCCAGATCGCGCAGCGCCGCCAGCGGGTAATGCGCGTTTACTGCCAGCATGACCGGGCGATATCTTGGCAGGCGTTGGCGCAGACTCGCGAGGTCGATGCCGTATTCGGTGCGCGAGGCGCCGAGCAGCGCCAGCGCGATGCCGCGGCCACGATCCACGCGCATGCGCTGCTGCGCCCACAGTTGGCGCGAGTCCAGCACGTTCGACCGAAACCCATGCGCGCGCCAGTGCGCCTCGACCGCAGCGCAGATCGTCACGGCCAGCACGATCGCGATCAGCCAGATCGCCGGCCAGGACCGAGTGCGCCCTGAATCAGAACTGGAAATAGATGAAGGCATGGTTGTCTCCGGGCGACAGCGCGATCAGCGCCAGCATCGCTCCCAGCAGCGCGCCGAGCAACGGCGCGGGCATCCGCAAACCGACGGTTTTCAGGTCGCGTTCGCGCATCAGCCAATGCACGGCGGTCACCGCGGCAAACGCCGCGATCGCCAGCCATTGTTCCGCGCTCGCGCCCGGCGCGGAAACCGCCGCCAATCGTGACGTGGCCTGCCATGCCGTGGCGGCCTCCGGCGCGCGGAACCAGATCCAGGCGAGCGACACCAGCAGCAAGGTCAGCAGTCCGTAACCCGCCCGCAGCCATGCGGGCGGGCGGGCAGCGGCTGGCCACAGCCGTTCGCGCACGAAACGCTCGACGGCCAGATACACGCCGTGCAAGCCGCCCCAGATCACGAAGGTCCACGCTGCGCCATGCCACAACCCGCCGATCAACATGGTCAGCATCAGGTTGACATAGGTGCGCCATTCGCCGCGCCGGTTGCCGCCGAGCGAGACGTACAGGTAATCGCGCAGCCAGGTGGACAAGGATATGTGCCAGCGCCGCCAGAAATCGGAGAACCCAATCGCCGCATACGGATACCGGAAGTTGGTCGGCAGCACGAAGCCCAGGGCCATCGCCGCACCGATCGCGCAGGTCGAATAGCCGGCGAAATCGCAAAATATCTGCCCGCTGAAGGCGAGCGTGCCGCTCCACGCGGTGGCCGCGCTGGCGCCGGCGACCGCGTTGAAGAAGCCGTCGGCCACCGGCGCGAACACGCTGTCGGCCAGCACGCATTTCTCGAACAGGCCGAGCACCAACAACGCACATCCCCACGCCAAGCCCTCGCGCGTGGTGCGGCGCGGATTCTCGATCTGCTCGCGCATCTGGGTGAAGCGCGTGATCGGGCCGGCCACCAACTGCGGGAAAAACGCCACGTACAGGGCATAGTCGCGCCAGTTGCGCGTCGGTGCGAATTTGCCGCGATAGATATCGAGGCAATACGACAGCGAGTGGAAGGTATAGAACGAAATGCCGATCGGCAGAACGATATCGAGCCGCGCGGGAACATAGCGTACGCCGATGAGCGCGAGCAGCGCGGCGAGATTGGCGAGCAGGAACGCATGGTATTTGAAAATGCCGAGAACACCGAGATTGACGACGAGGGTGGCCACGATCCAACGCTTGCGGATTACGTCCGCGGCTGCCGCACGGATACGCTGCGCGATCCAGAA
>JAGWXP010000189.1 GCA_018969845.1 Lysobacteraceae bacterium
ACCACGTCCTTCTTGTGCTCGACCAGGCGCTTGGCGCGCTCGATCACCATCTCGGCGACCTGCACGTGGCGCACCGCCGGTTCGTCGAACGTGGAGGAGATCACCTCGGCGCGCACGCTGCGCTGCATTTCGGTGACTTCTTCCGGACGCTCGTCGATGAGCAGGATGATCAGGTGCGCTTCGGGATAATTCTGCACCAGCGCCTGGGCGATGTTCTGCAGCATCATGGTCTTTCCGGCCTTGGGCTGCGACACGATCATGCCGCGCTGGCCGCGCCCGACCGGTGCGATCAGATCCAGAATGCGGCCGGTGATGTCTTCGGTCGAGCCGTTGCCGCGCTCCAGATGGAACATCTTGCGCGGGAACAGCGGCGTCAGGTTCTCGAACAGCACCTTGTTCTTGGACGCTTCCGGCGGTTCGCCATTGATCGTGTCCACGCGCAGCAGGGCGAAGTAGCGCTCGCCTTCCTTGGGATTGCGCACGCGACCGGCGATGTAGTCGCCGGTACGCAGATTGAAGCGGCGGATTTGCGAGGGCGATACATAAATGTCGTCGGCACCGGCGAGGTAAGACTCGTCCGGGCCGCGCAGGAAGCCGAAGCCGTCCTGCAGGATCTCGAGCACGCCTTGGACGCTGACGCCGCCGCCGGCGCGGGCATGCGCTTTCAGGATCATGAACACGATGTCCTGCTTGCGCGCGCGCGCGACGCCTTCCTGAATGCCCAGTTCCTCGGCCAGGTCCAGCAACTGTTGCGCGGGTTTGCGCTTGAGTTCGTTCAGATCGATCAGCGGACCATCGCCGCCGCCATTCCTGGACTCGTCGTATTCCTCGTCCTGTGGCAGCTGCATGCGCTGCTGGTTGCGGTCGCGGTTGCGGTCACGTCCGCGGTTGCGGCCGTGGCGGCCCTGTGGACGGTTGACGCCCTGGCGCTCGCCGCCGCCGCCTTCGCCACCGCCGGATTCGGCAGAGGGCGGATTGGCAGCGATGTTGTCGCCGGATTGGGTTTCGCGCGGCTTGGATTCGGCACGCGCATCACTGGTACGGCTTTCGCCGGGATCTTTGTTATCAGGTTCGGACACGGACTAGTCTCGTGGGCGCCGTTTGGAAATCCTGCACAAGCTGCTGCGCTTGGCAACTCGCGTCCCGGCGGTGCTCGGAATCCTCATTTACCCGTAAGTAAACTCCGGTTCCTGTGCTCCGGCGGTACGCGACCTGCCTTCGCTCGCAACGCTTGTGCAGGATTCCCTAAATGGACTGGGGTTGGGAAATAATCGGGGAGGCGGGCCGGGCGAACGCCCGGCAGGCCGATCTAACTTATCACCAATCGCTGCGCCATGCCAAGCGTTTGGTCGATTGTATTTTTAGCTTTTTCTGCGAATTTCACAAGTCCGGGCAATACGTGCACGCTCCGGAGGTGTGAAATGACTACTGTTCGCCCTGGGCGCAGCGCCGCAGGCGCGACGTCGAAGGGTTATGGCATTCCGATTCCGCTCGCCATGTGAGCGGAGCCTGTCCTGAATTTGTCGAAGGGCTCGATGCGAACGGAATCGAATCCAATGGTCTTGTCGATCAGCCCGCAAGTTGCGCCTTGCTCACCGTGCCGATTGTCTTGTCGATGAGCTGAGTCAGTTGCGTCTTGCTCACCGCGCCGATCTGGGTCGCCTCGACCTTGCCGTTCTTGAAGATCATCAGGGTCGGGATGCCGCGCACGTTGTAGTTGCGCGGAGTCTTCTGGTTGTGGTCGATGTTGATCTTGGCCACCTTCAGCTTGCCCGAATAATTCTGCGCGACCTCGTCGAGGATCGGCGCGATCATCTTGCACGGCCCGCACCATTCGGCCCAGAAATCCACCAGTACGGGCTCGCTGGACTTGAGCACTTGCTCGTCGAATTGGTCGTCGCTGATCTGGGCAATGGCAGTGCTCATGATGTTCTCCACGGGTGAGAGCGGCGTCGCGGCCGCCCTTGGGCTATAATAATCGGATTGCGCGGCGTCGCCGCGCACAGGTTCGGCCGGGGGCACTGCATTTGAACCCAAGCGGCGGTTCCGATCAAGTTGGGCCATTCGCCCCGTCATTCAAGCCGGGCGCGACACCGGTAATCATCCAGGCCCGGAGTGGCCGCAGTCTTCATGTCCGAACTACAACCTCTGACCGACACCTTCTTCGACAGCTTCGAGCTGCATCCGGATCTGCTTTCCGGCCTGCACGCCTCGGGCTTCACCCGCTGCACGCCGATCCAGGCCCTGACTCTGCCGCTGGCCCTGCAAGGCCGCGATGTCGCCGGCCAGGCGCAGACGGGCACCGGCAAGACCGCCGCCTTCCTGGTCGCCGTCATGCAGCGTCTGCTCACGCGTCCGGCCTTCGCCGAACGCGGCGCGGCCGATCCGCGCGCGCTGATCATCGCGCCGACGCGCGAGCTCGCGATCCAGATCGACAAGGATTTCGGCAGCCTCGGTCGCGACAGCGGGCTGAAGTCCGCGCTGATCTACGGCGGCGTCGACTACGACAAGCAGCGCGAACAATTGCGCGGCGGCGTGGACATCGTCATCGCCACGCCCGGGCGCCTGCTCGACTACTACAAGCAGCACGTGTTCTCGTTCAACGCCGTGGAAATCATGGTGATCGACGAGGCCGACCGCATGTTCGACCTCGGCTTCATCAAGGACGTGCGCTTCATCCTGCGCCGCCTGCCCGAGCGCACGCGCCGCCAGTGCCTGCTGTTCTCGGCGACGCTGTCGCACCGTGTGCTGGAACTCGCCTACGAACACATGAACGAGGCGCAGAAACTCACGGTCGAGGCCGACAACATTACCGCCGACCGCGTGCGTCAGGCGATCTACTTCCCGGCCAGCGAGGAAAAGCTGCCGCTGTTGATCAACCTGCTTTCGCGCATCGACACGCATCGCAGCATGGTTTTCGTCAACATGAAGATCGCTGCCGAGAAAGTCGCGCGGCGCCTGGAAAAACACGGCTTTCGCGTCGGCATGCTGTCCGGCGACGTGCCGCAGAAGAAGCGCCAGAGCCTGCTCGGCAAATTCCAGAAGGGCGAAATCGAAATCCTCATCGCCACCGACGTCGCCGCGCGCGGCCTGCATATTCCGGACGTCAGCCATGTTTTCAACTACGACCTGCCGCAGGATGCGGAGGACTACGTGCACCGCATCGGCCGCACCGCGCGTCTGGGCGCCGACGGCGACGCGATCAGCTTTGCTTGCGACATGTACGCGCAAGGCCTGCCCGACATTGAGGCCTACATCGGCCAGAAGATTCCGGTCGCGCGCGTGGAGCCGGAATTGCTGGTGACGCCGCCGCCGCGGCAGCGTCCTGCCGGCGTGCCGGGTGAAACCGAATCCAATATCGATACCTCGGCACGCAAGCCGCCGGCGTCCAA
>JAGWXP010000190.1 GCA_018969845.1 Lysobacteraceae bacterium
TACTGGGATTCGGAGGTCAAGCGCGCGCAGGAAGGCGGCCATACCGGCTATCCGGTGTATACGCGCAAACCGAACACCGACGTGTCGTACCTGGCCTGCGCGCGCAAGCTGTTCGATTATGGCGACGCGTTCTATCCCGCCTTCGCCACGCATAACGCGCACACCATCGCCGCGATCCATCACATGGCGAAGGGCCGTCCGTTCGAGTTCCAGCGTCTGCACGGCATGGGCACGGACTTGTACGCTGAGGTAATGGGGCCGAACAACCTCAACGTGCCGTGCCGCGTCTATGCGCCGGTCGGTTCGCACGAGGACTTGCTTCCCTATCTTGTGCGCCGCCTGCTCGAAAATGGCGCGAATACGAGCTTCGTCAACCGTATCGTCGACGAGTCGCTGCCGATTTCGGAGCTGGTCGCCGATCCGGTCGAGCTCGTGCGCGCGAATCCGAGCAAGCCGCATCCGCGCATTCCCCAGCCGGTTGATCTTTACCGATCGGCAGACAGCAGTCCGAATTCTGCGCCCTCGCAGAATTCGCAATCCACACGTTCTGCGCCCTCGCAGAATTTGTCATCCATATCCCGGAAGAATTCCATGGGCGTGAATTTCGGCAACGACAACGAACTGCGCAAACTCGCGGAAGACGTCGCAAGCGTTCCGACAAACTGGGCTGCCACGCCGCTGGTGCCCGGCGCGAAATCCGGCGAAGCGCTGCAGGACGTGACCAATCCCGCCGACCGGCGCGAGAAGATCGGCACCAAGCAGCAAGCCGACCAGGCGACCATCGAGCGTGCACTCGCCAATGCGACGGCTGCGCAACCGGCATGGGACGCACTGCCCGCCGCCTCGCGCGCGAACATCCTCGAACACGCCGCCGACCTGCTCGAGCAGCGCCGCGCGCAATTCGTCGCGCTGTGCGTGCGCGAGGCCGGCAAGACGCTCGCCGCCGCGGTGTCCGAAGTGCGCGAAGCCGCCGACATGTGCCGCTACTACGCGGGCGTGGCGCGCAAGCTGATGGGCAAGCCCGACGCGCTCGCCGGCCCGACCGGCGAATCCAACCAGTTGTCGCTGCACGGTCGCGGCGTGTTCGTGTGTATCAGCCCGTGGAATTTCCCGCTCGCCATCTTCACCGGCCAGGTCGCCGCCGCGCTCGCCGCCGGCAACGCCGTGATCGCGAAACCCGCCGACCAGACAGTGTTGATCGGCCACGCCGCGGTGAAACTGCTGCATGAAGCCGGCGTGCCCGAAGCCGTGCTGCAATTCCTGCCGGGCAAGGGTTCGATGATCGGCAACATGCTGCTGACCAAACCCGAAGTCGCCGGCGTGTGCATGACCGGTTCCACCGAAACCGCGTGGACGATCAACCGCACCCTCGCCGCGCGTAACGCGCAGATTGCGAGTTTGATTGCCGAAACCGGCGGCCAGAACGCGCTGATCGCTGATTCCTCCGCCCTGCCCGAGCAACTGGTCAAGGACGCGATCGCGTCCGCGTTCGATTCCGCCGGCCAGCGCTGCTCGGCCGCGCGCGTGCTGTTCGTGCAGGACGACATCGCCGACAAGGTGATCGCGATGTTGTCAGGCGCGATGGATGAACTCAAAGTCGGCGATCCGGCGCTGCTATCGACAGACGTCGGCCCGGTGATCGACGAACCTTCGCGCAAGAGCCTCGCCGACCACGCCGCGCGCATGGACACGGAAGCCAAACTCATCAAGCAAGTCCCGCTCGGCCCGGATTGCGCGAACGGTACTTTCCTCGCGCCGCGCGCGTATGAGCTCAAATCCTTATCGCAACTCACCCACGAAGTGTTCGGCCCGATCCTGCACGTGATCCGGTGGAAGGCGAACGAACTCGACAAAGTCATCGACGCGATCAACGCGACCGGATTCGGCCTGACGCTGGGCATCCACAGCCGCATCGATTCAACCATCGCCCACATTTCGCAGCGCGCCAAAGTCGGCAACTGCTATGTCAACCGCAACCAGATCGGCGCCGTCGTCGGCGTGCAACCCTTTGGCGGCGAGGGCCTCTCCGGCACCGGACCCAAGGCCGGTGGGCCGCACTATCTGCTGCGCTTCGTAACCGAGCGCACGTTGACGATCAACACCACCGCGGCGGGCGGGAATGCGTCGTTGTTGACGTTGGGGGAATGATGCCGCCGGCCATTTCAAGCCGCTTGCATTACTTAAATCATTGAGTAAAATTACTCACCGTATTGAGTAATTTGTCGATGACTTACCAGCGTCCGCAGGCGACAATCCTGGCGAAGCGATTGCGCGAACCGCGACGCTTCATGCAAGTGGTGGCCGGTCCACGCCAAGTCGGCAAAACGACGCTGGTACAGCAAGTGGTCGAAGCCTGCGGCCTGCCGATGCGATTCGCGAGCGCGGACGAACCGACACTGCGCGGCGATACGTGGATCGAGCAGCAATGGGACGCGGCGCGTCTGTTGGCGCAGGACAGCAACAAACGTGGCGACGTGCTCGTGCTGGACGAGATTCAGAAGGTGCCGGGCTGGTCGGAAACGGTCAAGCGACTGTGGGATCAAGACACCCGCAAACGTTGTCCACTCAAGGTGCTGATACTTGGCTCCGCCCCGCTGTTGATCGCGCGCGGATTGACCGAAAGCCTGGCCGGTCGTTTCGAGTTGTTGCATCTGCCGCATTGGTCGTACACCGAAATGCGCGAAGCATTCGACGTGTCGCTGGATGAATTCGTGTTTTACGGCGGCTATCCCGGAGCCGCACCGTTGATTCGCGAGCCGAAACGCTGGGCCCGCTACATTATCGATGCGCTGATCGAAACTTCGATTTCGCGCGATGTACTGCTGCTGACCCGCATCGACAAACCGGCCTTGCTGCGCCGCCTGTTCGAACTGGCTTGCCGCTATTCGGGACAGATTCTTTCTTACACCAAAATGCTGGGACAATTGCAGGATGCCGGCAACGTCACCACGCTCGCGCACTATCTTGATCTGCTTGCCGGCGCGGGCATGGTTTGTGGCTTGCAGAAGTTCGCACGCGACGCGGCACGCCAACGCGGCTCCAGCCCCAAGCTGCAAGTCTTCAACACCGCGCTGCTCACGGCGCAATCCGGGCTGACGTTGAAACAGGCGCGCGCAGACGGCGAGTTCTGGGGACGTTTGACCGAATCGGCCGTGGGCGCGCATCTGGCCAACGCGGCTGCGAGCGGCGACTGCGCGCTTACCTATTGGCGCGAGCGCAATCACGAAGTGGATTTCGTCGTGGAAGCCGGACGCCGGCTGACCGCCATCGAAGTGAAAAGCGGTCGCGCACCGCTCGCGCATG
>JAGWXP010000034.1 GCA_018969845.1 Lysobacteraceae bacterium
TGCGGCCGAAGCGGTCGCCGCTACGGCAGCAGGTGCGGAGACGGGTTTTGGTTCGGGAGCTGCCGTCTTCGGCGCCGCTGCGGCGGGTCTCGGCGCTGGCGCGGGGGATGCTGGCGCCGGCATAGGATTCGGTGCTGCCGGAGCGGACACTGGATTGGCAGGTGCCGCTGCCGCGGTTGGCTCCGCCGTTGGCACGGCCGGTTCGGCGGCTGGCAAAAAGGCGAGCCGGAACATGATCGGCGGCTTGTCTTGATAGCGCGCGGTGATGTTGAGTTGGCGCAGCAGATCCTCGCGCGAAGTGGTATCCCAGGCGGTCACGGAAAATACGGAGTTCGGAAGACTCAGCAGACGCAGGCTGCCGCCATGCCCGGCCAGGGTCTTGTACAACTGCATCACTTCGTCGGCAGGCTGGATGCGGGCCTTCTGCAGCAATGCCTGCACGGCGGCGACGTGGCGCTCGGCGAACTGCGCCGCCGTCAGGTTTTCGCGTTTCGCGCAATAGGCGTTGCGGCGTTGCATGAAACCGTTGTCGGTATAGGTGGCCGCAAGCTGATCGATGTGCGTCGCGTTCCAGAATCCCGGCGTCATCAATGCAGCCGGATCGAACCGGCTCAAATCCGCTTCCAGCGCCAGTGTGGCGAATCCCGATGCGGACAGCTTCAGCGTCGCGACGAGCGCCTGCTGACCGGCGTCGTAGCGGTATTCGAAGCGTTCGCGCGAAGGCACCGAGACATCGATCTCCATGCGGCGGTAGTCGCCCGCGTCCAAACGCGCTGCGCAGCCGGCCGAGGCAAACAACGCGAAGGTTCCCGGGTTCAGCCACTGCGGATCCAGCCACTGTTCCGGGGGAAGATTCAGGCCGGTGAGGGTGATGCCGAAGCGCGCGGGCAGATTGTTCTCGTGCAGCAGCGCGTGCCGAAACAGCCAGACCAGTCCCGGCGAATCGAAGGTCGCGCTGTCGGCGCGGTAGATGCGGTGCGCGCCCTTCGGCGCCACGCTCACGCCAGTGATCGTCACGCTGCCGTTCAGGCCGGCGGCGAGCCCGTCGTATTTGATTTCGGCGTAGGGCGCGAGTGCAGCGGTCACACGCTGCGCATCGTGGCTGACCGCGTACCAGGCCCCGAGCTTGAGCGTCCCGGCGATGACGATCGCGAGCAAGACGATGTTGCGCAGCCATTTCAACACGGCAGACGGCCCATGCGTGCGGAGTGTCAAAACTTAGCCGGATTGTCGCGGCGGGGCAATGGCCGGGTCAGTTCCGGGCGACGAACGCGCGAACCCGGCTGACCGAGCCGCTCCAAGCCAACGCGCCCAGGTAGGCCGGCGACGGAGCAAGCCCCAGAATCCGCCAGGGATTGCCGACGGCAGGGGCGATGGCGCCGCTGGGATCGATGGCGAACCCGACGCGGTCCAGACCGAAACCGATGCCTTGCCCGTGAGCCTTCAACGCCGCTTCCTTGGCGCACCACAGGCGCAGGAAGACCGCCTGCCGCAGGGCGTCGGGCAAATTTTCCAGCACCGCGGCCTCGTCCGGATCGAAAAACCGCCGCGCGAGTCCGCACGCGGACCGGATCCGGCGCTGCGCGGATTCCAGATCGACGCCGAGCGGCAGGTCGCGGCTGATGCCGAGCAGCAGGGCATCGGCTGCATGCGCCAGACTGAACTCCAGCCGCGTAGTGGTCACGCGCGGCTTGCCATGTTCCCCGCGATCGATGCAAATGGAAGCCGGGGGCCGATCCAGATACGCCGCGAGCAGCGCGCGTACCGGTGCAGAGGTCGCCGCATCAGGTACATTTTCCCATTGTGGAAAAAACCACAAGTGGATTTCACCGTCGGGCAATGGCGAAGGCGCGTCAGCCGGGATGAAGTCCGTGGCGTTGAGCGTGCTGACGCTCACTTCACCAGCCGCGTGTCCACCAGATGCTGCACCACGGCAGGGTCGGCCAGCGTCGAGATGTCGCCAAGCTCGTCCGGCGCGTTCTCCGCGATCTTGCGCAGGATGCGGCGCATGATCTTGCCCGAACGCGTCTTCGGCAGGGCTGGTGCCCAGTGCAGGTGATCGGGCGTCGCGATCGGACCGATCTCCTTGCGCACCTGCGCGATCAGTTCACGGCGCAGATCGTCGCTGCAATCCACACCGGCCTTGAGCGTGACATAGGCGTAGATGCCTTGCCCTTTTATGTCATGCGGGAATCCCACCACCGCAGCCTCGGCAACCGCGGTGTGCGCGACCAGCGCGCTTTCCACTTCCGCCGTGCCGAGGCGATGGCCGGAGACATTGATCACGTCGTCGACGCGACCAGTGATCCAGTAATAACCGTCGGCGTCGCGACGCGCGCCGTCGCCGGTGAAGTACATGTGCGGATAAGTCTTGAAGTAGGTGTCGATGAAACGCTGGTGGTCGCCGTACACCGTGCGCATCTGGCCCGGCCAGGAATCGAGCAGGACGAGATTGCCCTCGCACTCGCCGTCGAGGATGTTGCCGTTGGCATCGACGATGGCGGGCCTGATGCCGAAAAAGGGTTTCGTCGCCGATCCGGGTTTCTGGTCGATCGCACCGGGCAGCGGCGAGATGAGAATGCCGCCGGTTTCGGTCTGCCACCAGGTATCCACGATCGGGCAGCGGCCGTCGCCGACCACGCGCCAGTACCATTCCCAGGCTTCTGGATTGATCGGTTCGCCGACGGATCCCAGCAGCCGCAAAGACGTGCGCAGCCACTTCTTCACCGGGGCCTCGCCCTCGCGCATCAGCGCGCGGATCGCGGTCGGCGCGGTGTAGAACAGGGTCACCTTGTGCTTGTCGATCACCTGCCAGAAACGGCCCGAATCCGGGAAATTCGGCACGCCCTCGAACATCAGCGAGGTGGCGCCGTTGGCGAGCGGTCCGTAGACGATGTAGCTGTGCCCGGTGACCCAGCCCACATCCGCTGTGCACCAGTAGACGTCGTCTTCGCGCAGGTCGAAGACACATTCGTGGGTGTAACCGACGAACACGCCATAGCCGCCGGTCGTGTGCAGCACGCCCTTGGGTTTGCCGGTCGAACCGGAGGTATACAAAATGAAAAGCGGGTCTTCCGCGCCCATCGTCTCGGGCGTGCAGACGGTATCCTGTACGGCGACGAGCGCATCCCAGGAACGGTCGCGCGGCGCCTGCATCGGCACCGGTGCGCCGGTGCGCTTGACCACAAGCACGGTTTCCACGCTGGTCGTGCCGGGCCGTGTGAGCGCCTCGTCGACATTCACCTTGAGGGGAATGTGTTTGCCACCGCGCAGGCCTTCGTCGGCGGTGATGACGACTTTGGATTGCGAATCGGCGATGCGCCCGGCCAGCGAATCCGGCGAGAACCCGCCGAACACCACGGTGTGCACGGCGCCAATGCGCGCACAGGCGAGCATCGCCACGGCGGCCTCGGGAATCATCGGCAAATAGATGCACACGCGCTCGCCCTTGCGCACGCCGAGATTCCTGAGCAGGTTCGCGGTGCGGCACACTTGCTCATGCAACTGCCTGTACGTGATCGCCCTGGATTCGTCCGGATCGTCGCCTTCCCACAGGATCGCGGTCTTGTTGCCGCGCGCTGCCAGATGCCGGTCCAGGCAATTGGCGGCGAGATTCAATTTACCGTCGGCATACCAGCGGATGTGCAAGTCCTTCGCGTCGAAGGAGACATCGCGCACTTTCGTATACGGCACGATCCAGTCCAGACGTTTGCCGATGCGGCGCCAGAAGCCGTCCGCGTCGCGCACGGATTCGGCGTAGAGTTTTTCGTAGTCCATCGCGCCGATGCGCGTGCGCGCGGCGAAATCGGCCGGAACGGGATGCACAACGGGCATGGTGGTTCTCGCGAAAGGAAAAACGCACTTTAGTCCGATTCCGCAGCAGGCGAAACCCGCGCCGCCGGCGCGCTCAGGCCGGATTGGCCGGTGGCGGCGCCGGCTTCTTGCGCATGCTCGCGCGCAGTGCGTTGATGTCCTTGTCGGCGAGCAGGGTCGTATCCGGACGCGAAGCCTCGGCGACGCGGGAGGCGGCGAAAGCGAAAAATGCCGCGAGCAGGAAGACGAAACCAAGCACGAAACCCAGACCCATCAAGCCCGGCGCTTTCGCCGAAAATCCCAAGGCGAATCCAAACAACGTCAGCAGCAGAAGAATCCAGCGCATTGGTGTCCCCACACAACCGCCTGGAATCCTGCCACAGACGCGTTCCCGGCGCGAGTCCCGGCGCCGGGATGTCGCGCGACGCCGATGACGGCACGCCGCGGCCGGCGCCGGCGAAGCAGACGGCCGTTAGGGCTTCTTGGCGTCGGGTTTGGCGCTATCCTTGGCGCCGGCAGATGGGGACTTGGCCGCCGCCGCGCCTGCTTGGATTGCACCCACGCTGACCGTTCCCTGCCATTGCGAATCGCGCAAAGCGAAGTATTGCTTCGGATCCCAGCGCTCGCGTGCATAGATGTTCGACCCGGCACAACCTGCTTTTGGCGTGGCCACGCCGCCGACCATCACGGTAGCGCCACCCGGGCAATTCGTCGCCAGTTGGGTGACGCCAAAGTCGAAGCCGGTTCGCGAACCGGTCATCCGTTCCATGCCGAAGCGCAGTTGCTGCGCCATGCGCGGCTTGGCTACCGCGTCGCCGTAATGCGCTTGCACATCGGCGAGCACCTTCTGCGCCTCCTGCAACTGCGCTGGCGTCAGGGTTGCCTTGATGCGATCGCGCGTAGCGACGAACTCCGGATAGCCGCGTTCGGCGGCGACGGTCAACCAGGCATAGGCGGTTTCCGGGTCCTTCTTCACACCGTCGCCGTTGGCATACATCAGGCCGATGCTCAGTTGCGATAGTTTGTCGGCGTAATACGCGCCGATCTTGAAATACTTCAGCGCACCATGAAAATTATGGTGTGCGTAACGCTCCATGCCGGCGAATTCGCCGAACAGGTCGGGGTGATACCAGGTACTGGCGTCGTTCATCGCGCGCAGGACTTTCTGCACATCGGGATCGTTCAATGGGTCGTTGTCGGCGGCCTTGGCCAGGCTGCCTGCGGAATACAGGATTGCCGTCAGGATAAGTACCCATTTCATCTTGCGCATGAAAATCTCCGGAATTGTTGTACTTGTGCAACGCGCACGATAGCGACGCATAAAAGATGGCGCAGGGGGTTCTAGCGCGCCGCCTCGCGGTGATAAGCCGTTACCCGCTCGATTTCGTTCTTTGAACCGAGGAAAACCGGCACGCGCTGGTGCAGCGACTGCGGCACGATGTCGAGAATGCGCGTCAAACCGTTCGTTGCCATCCCGCCGGCCTGCTCGACGATCAACGCCATTGGATTGGCCTCGTACAGCAGGCGCAGCTTGCCGCCCTTGTCCTTTATCTTTGCATCGAGTGGATAGATGAAAGTGCCGCCGCGGCAGATGATGCGGTGCACGTCGGCGACCATCGAGGCCACCCAGCGCATGTTGAAATCCGCGCCGCGCGGACCCGTCTTGCCGGCCAGCAGTTCCTCGATGTAGCGCCGCATCGGCGCCTCCCAGTGGCGCAGATTCGACATGTTGATCGCGAATTCGCGCGTGTCCTCGGCGATACGCAGGTTGCGCTGGGTCAGCACGAAGCTGCCCAGCTCACGATCCAGCGTGAACGCATGCACGCCGTCGCCGAGCGTGAGCACCAGCATCGTGCTCGAACCGTACACGGCGTATCCGGCGGCGACCTGTTGGGTCCCCGGTTGCAGGAAAGCCTTCTCGTCCGGATCTTGCACGCCGGCCGGGCAACGCAGCACTGAGAAGATCGTGCCGACGGAAATGTTCACGTCGATGTTCGAGGAGCCGTCCAGCGGATCGAACACCAGCAGGTATTCGCCCTTGGGATAGCGGTGTGGAATCGGATGCGGATCGTCCATTTCCTCCGAGGCCAACGCGGCGAGATGCCCGCCCCATTCATTGGCCTCGAGCAGGATGTCGTTCGACAGCACGTCGAGCTTTTTCTGTACCTCGCCCTGGATGTTTTCCGTGCCCGCACTGCCGAGCACCCCGCCCAGCGCGCCACGGCCGACGGCGAGGGAGATCGACTTGCACGCGCGCGCGACGACTTCGATGAGCAGGCGCAGATCGGCATTGATGTGTTGCTTGTCGCGCTGTTCCTCGATCAGGAAACGGGTCAGCGAGACACTCTTGATCGGATCGGATTTGGCGGGCTTGGCGTTCATCGGCGCGGACTCTGCGGCACAGGCGCCATTCTCGCATGTGCCCCGGTCCCCAACCATGGGCACTGCCGGCACAGACGTTTGGTGCGATCATGGCGGGGTTGAACAAGGGAGCAGATCATGAAGTTTCGTGCACCGCTGTTGTTCGTGCTCGGTCTTGTGCTGGGCACGCCGGTTTGGGCGAACGCGCCCGATTGCGCCTGCGCCAGGACCGCCGCCGTGCCCGCCCCGGGATCGGCCGACGCGAAGTTCGCGGCGATCTACAGCGCAGAGTGGACGTGGCGACAGCAGCAGTTTCCCGGCGGCGACGACGACAGCGCGACCGCACCGGTGCCGGATCGGCTGCCGCGCGTGGATGCGAAATCGCAGCAAGCCCGGTTGCAATACTGGAACGCGGTGCTGAAAAAACTCGCGGCGATCCCGGTCGGCAAACTCTCGCCGGCGAGTCGCATCGATTACGAAGTATACAAACCGCAGATCGAGAACCTCGCCGCGGACGTGCGCTTTCGCCAGTACGAGATGCCGTTCAACAGCGACTCGCAGTTCTGGTCGGACCTGGGTTTCATGTCCGGTCGCCGTCTGCGCACGGTCAAGGATGCGGAAAACTACATCGCGCTCTTGAACGACGTACCGCGCTGGTTCGACGAGAACATCGTCAACATGCGCGCCGGATTGAAGCGCGGATTTTCCGTGCCGCGCGCGGTGCTGGCCGGCCGCGACGTGTCGATTTCCACGTACATGAACGTGAAATCGCCGCAGGACAGCGATTTCTACAAACCGTTCAAATCGCTGCCGGCCACGATTCCGGTGGATGAGCAAGCGAAGCTGCAAGCCGAGTGTGCCGCTGCGATCCGCGACAAGGTGATTCCGGCGTACGCGAAGCTGCTCAAATTCTTTGACGACGAGTACGTGCCGGGCGCGCGGTCGACACTTGCCGCCGAAGCCCTCCCCGACGGCAGGGCCTATTACCGCCAGCAGATCCGCGAATACACCACGCTCGATCTCGATCCGGATGCAATCCATCGAATCGGCCTGAAGGAAGTCGATCGCATCGGCAAGGAAATGAACGCGACGATGAAGGCGACGGGATTTACCGGCGACATGCCCGCGTTCCTGCATTTCCTGCGTACCGATCCGCGTTTCTACGCAAAGACACCGGATGAACTCTTGATGCATGCCGCGTGGATTGCCAAGCGGGTGGACGGCAAGCTCGCGCAGTATTTCGGCAAGCTTCCGCGCGGACGTTTCGGCATCGAGCCGGTGCCGGCGGCGATCGCGCCGTTCTGGACCGCCGGCCGCGGCGGTCCGCACACGTATTGGGTGAACACCTACGATCTGCCGGCCCGCCCGTTGTACAACCTGACCGCACTGACCCTGCACGAGTCCGCCCCCGGCCACGCCCTGCAGGGCGAACTGGTCGAGGAAATGCAGGGCGTGCCGGATTTCCGCAAGGTATACATTTCCGCCTACGGCGAGGGCTGGGCGTTGTATTGCGAATACCTCGGCAAGGAAATGGGCATCTACCGCACGCCCTACGACGATTTCGGACGCGAGTCCTACGACATGTGGCGCGCCGCGCGTCTGGTCATCGACACCGGCCTCCATCACCTGGGCTGGACGCGCGCGCAGGCGATCACGTATCTGGCCGACCACACCGCGCTCAGCGAGCACGAGGTCGAAACCGAAGTCGACCGCTACATCTCCTGGCCGGGACAGGCGCTGTCCTACAAGCTCGGTGAGCTGAAGATTCTGGAATTGCGCCAGCTCGCGGAATCCGAACTCGGCGCAAAATTCGACATCCGCAAGTTCCACGATGCGGTGCTCGAGACCGGTTCCGTACCGCTGCCGGTGCTGGAGGATCACATCAAGGCATTTATTGCCGAACAACGCAAGACCAACGCAGGATGAGCGGGATTTGCCGGGCCGGGCCGGGCCCCGTTATACTTCGCGGCCGTTATGCGGCCGTTGCCGGCCGCGTCTGGATGATCCGACCGTGACCAATCCCGTTACCTCGACCGACCGCGTTTTCCTCCGCCATTTCTCGATGGTGATCGGCTTTCTGGTGCTGGTCATGCTCGGCCTGATCGCGCTGGCCATGCACATCTACGGCGACCATCCGCCGCCGCCGCGTCCGGAAGCCGAGCAGGAAATCGCCGCACGCATCGCGCCGGCGGGAGCCGTCTATGCCGGCGACACCGGCCGCGCCGCGCTGCTCGCCGCGCAGGAAACTGCCAAGAAAGCCGCCGAAGCGCAGGTCGCCTACGGCGGCACGCTCGACGGCAAGACCATCTTCGACAATCTGTGTACCACCTGCCACACCAATTCCGCCACCGGGGCGCCGAACATCCACGAGAAGGCGGCCTGGGCGCCGCGCGTGGCGCAGGGTCTGGACACGCTGGTCAAGCACGCCATCGACGGTTATTCGGGTGCGGACGGCAAGGGTGCGCTGATGCCGGCCAAGGGCGGCAATCCGTCGCTCACCGATGCGCAGGTGAAGGCCACGGTCGAGTGGATGCTGTCGCAGGTGAAATGACGCGCGCTTGCGCGATGCGTTGAAGCGCATCGCGCGCGTGGCATTTCGGTTGGGCCCGGACGGCCCAACGGCGAACGCTTCAGGGATGAATCGATGGGCTATGCCGAGTGCTTGTATGTACGCGCCCACCGAATTCCCCTCTCACGCTACCGCACTGACGCTTCCCGGCCCCGCCGGCGCGCTCGAAGCCGCCGTCGATGTGCCTGTTGCGAGTGAAGCGCGCGCCGGCGTTGCGATCATTTGCCATCCGCATCCGCAGCACGGCGGCAGCATGCACAACAAGGTCGTGACCATGCTCGGGCGCAGCCTGCGCGAATCGGGCCTGGCGACCGTGGTGTTCAACTTCCGCGGCGTCGGCGCCTCGCAGGGATCCTACGACGACGGCCGCGGCGAGACCGAGGATCTGCTCGCCGTGGCGGCCTGGACGCAACGCGTGCGTCCGGGCGACGCGCTGTGGCTGGCGGGATTTTCCTTCGGCTCGTATGTGGCCGCGCGCGCCGCGCCGCAATTGCCGGTGCGGCAGATGATTTCCGTCGCGCCGCCGGTGTCGCGCTGGGATTTTTCGCATCTGGCGCATCCGCTGTGCCCCTGGCTGGTGATCCAGGGCGAAGCTGACGACATCGTCGATCCGCAGGCGGTCTACGCCTGGGTCGCAGCGCAGCCGGATCCGCCGACGCTGCTGCGCATGCCCGAGACCGGACACTTCTTCCATCGCCGCCTGATGGACCTGCGCGGCGCGGTCAAGAATGGCGTGCGCAACAACCTGCCGCCGCTGCGCGCCAGGGACGGCAGCGAATGACAATGTCGCGCGCAGCGCGACGATCATTCCCCCGCGCCCGCGTAGCAGAAGAGGGCAGGGGAAGAGGGCGCGCATGAAGCCGTCACAAGCGCCCAGCGCCCTGTACGCGCGCGGCGTCGCCGAACAGCGCTGGCAGGACGATCCGGCGCAGCGCGAGATTCTGCCGGCGCTGGATCGCATCCGTGCGCAATTGCGCGCGCACCGACGCGGCTGGTGGAAAAGTATACTCATGCCCGCTCCCGCGCCGCGCGGGCTGTACCTGTGGGGCGCGGTCGGGCGCGGCAAGACGTTCCTCGCCGACCTGCTGGTCGAATCGCTGCCGCCGAATCGGGTCCTGCGCCTGCATTTTCATCGCTGCATGGGCCGCGTGCAGGCGCAGTTGAAGGCGTTGCAGGGTCATGCCGATCCGCTGCGCGAGGTTGCCGCCGCATTCGCCGCCGAGGCGAAGTTGTTGTGCCTCGACGAATTCTTCGTCAGTGACATCGGCGATGCGATGATCCTCGCCGGTCTACTGCAGCATCTGTTCGCGCAGGGCGTGACCTTGGTGACGACCTCGAACATCGAGCCATCCGGGTTGTATCGCGACGGCCTGCAACGGGCAAGGTTCCAGCCCGCGATCGCCCTGCTCGAGCGGCATTGCGAAGTGCGCGAGCTGGTCTCGCCGCAGGATTACCGGTTGCGCGCGCTGATCCGTGCCGGTGTCTATTTCACGCCACCGGGCGAGCACGCAGAACACGAGCTTGCCGCGTGCTTCACGCGCATCGCGCCGGGCAGCGCACGTGCCGATGCGGTCATCCGCATCAACGACCGCGACATTCCGATTCGCCGCCGCGGTGACGGCGCGGTCTGGTTCGATTTCGCCGCGCTGTGCGAAGGTCCGCGCGCGGTCGCCGACTACATCGATCTCGCGCAGCGCTTCAATACCGTGCTGATCTCCAACGTGCCGCAGTTCACGCCGCAGACCGAGGATGCCGCGCGGCGCTTCGTCGACCTCGTCGACGAGTTCTACGACCGTGGCGTGAAACTGGTTCTGTCCGCCGCCACGTCCGTCACCGAACTCTACGACGGCGAACGCCTGCGCGCGGAATTCGCGCGCACGCAAAGCCGCCTGATCGAAATGCAGAGCGCGCAATACCTGGCCGCCGCGCACCGGCATTGACTTGTACGATGGCCAGCGCGCAGCCGAATCGGGATTACGATTTTTCACGTCCGCAATGACCTCCGGCCCATTGCGCCGGCCGTGGCCGGCCATTATCTTGACCGACCGGTTCGCTTATTCCCGGCGCAACCCGACGAAGGATTCGTATATGCGATTTCGGATTTCTCCCGCCCCGGTCCTGATCTTCGCGCTCGGTGCCGCCGGTTGCGGCAAGGCGCCATCTCAGCAAATGCAGATGCCGCCGCCACAGGTCGGCGTCGTGACGGTGAAGGCGCAGGCCGTGCCGCTGACGCGTGATCTGGTGGGCCGGCTTTATCCGACACGTAGCGCGGACGTGCGCGCGCGCGTGGCCGGCGTGTTGCAGAAGCGTGTCTACACGGAGGGCACCGACGTCAAGCAGGGGCAGCTGCTGTTCCAGATCGACCCGGCGCCGTTCAAGGCCGCTCTCGATGCGCAACTGGCGAATCTCGCCGCGGCCAAGGCGACCAATACCAACAACCATGTCGCCGCCGAACGCGCGCGTTCGATCGCGGACAAGGGTCTGCTGTCGAAGACGGATCTGGACAACGCACTTGCCGCCGAACGCACCGCGGCTGCGGCCGTGCAGCAGGCACAGGCGAACGTCGAGGCCGCGCGCATCAATCTGGGCTATGCCAGCGTCACCGCGCCGATTGCCGGCCGCGCCGGCCAGCAACAGGTCACCGAAGGCGCGCTGGTCGGACAGGGCACGGCAACCTTGCTGACCCGCGTCGAGCAGATCGATCCGATCTACGTGTATTTCAGCCAGGCCGTCGACGAACTTGACGCGCTGCGTCGCGAGCAAGCCGATGGTCATGTCGCCCTCGAAGGAACGGACAAGGCGAAAGTGGAAATCGTTCTGCCCAACGGCCGTGCTTATGCGCATGCCGGCACGCTGGATTTTTCCGATACGCAGGTCGATGCGGCCACCGGTGCGGTGGAACTGCGCGGCATTTTGCCCAATCCCGATCATCAACTGCTGCCGGGCATGTACGTCAACGTGCGCGTGACCCTGGGTCAGATCAAGCACGCCTTTCTGATTCCGCAGATAGCGCTGCTGCGCGATCCCGCTGGCGCTTACGTTTTCGTCGTGGGGGCTGACGGCAAGACGGCGGCGAAGCATGTCGTGACGGATGGCGAGCAGGGTGCGGATTTCGTCGTCACCTCGGGACTGGCCGATGGCGACCAGGTGATTGTTTCTGGCGTGCAATTCGTGCACCCCGGAGCTCCCGCAAAAGCGGTTCCCTGGAAGCCGGCGCAAACGACAACGCCGGCATCCAAAGCGCACTGACGGCGTACCCTCATGTCAAAATTCTTCATCGACCGGCCGGTTTTTGCCTGGGTCATTGCGATCCTGATTTCCCTGGGTGGCGTTCTGTCCCTCCTTGGCATGGGCGTCGAATCGTATCCGTCGATCGCGCCACCTCAGGTCGAGGTGAGCGCCAGCTATCCGGGTGCGGACGCCGCGACCGTCGAGAAGAGTGTCACGGAGGTAATCGAGCAACAGCTCACCGGCATCGACCACCTGATGTATTTCAGTTCCAGTTCGAGCGCGAACGGAGGTGCATCGATCACCCTGACGTTTGAGCCGGGAACGGATCCCGACATCGCTGCCGTGCAGACCCAGAACAAGGTGGCGCTGGCCACGCCGCGCCTGCCGTCGGATGTCGTCCTGCAGGGCGTTACCGTCGCCAAGTCGAATCCCGACTTCCTCATGTTCTTCGCGCTCAAATCGGATGACGGCAAGCTGAATTCCTATCAGCTCAACAATCTGCTGTCCTCGGGAATTCTCGATCAGATCAAGCGCCTGCCGGGCGTCAGCGACACGTTCCAGGTCGGCGCCGAATACGCGATGCGCATCTGGCTCGATCCGGACAAGCTGCACGGCTACGGATTGAGCGCCGCGACCGCGCTCTCTGCGGTGCGCGCGCAGAACGTGCAGGTCGCTGCCGGTGCGGTGGGTGCGGAGCCGACGTCGCCGGGCACCGGCATCACGGCGACGATCCGCACAGCGGGACGTTTCTCCACGCCCGAACAATTCGGCAACATAATCCTGCACACCAATGCCGACGGCACCTCGGTGCGCCTGAAGGATGTCGCACGCATCGACTACGGCCCGGCCAGCTACGGACAGCGCGCCGTCTACAACGGGATTCCGGTGGCCGGCGCAGGCGTCAAACTGGTAAGCGGTGCCAATGCGCTCACGGTGGCGCAGGAAGTCAAGGACAAGCTGGCCGAACTGCAATCGAGTTTCCCGCCGGGTGTCGAATGGTTCGTGCCCTACGACTCCACCACCTTCATCCACAACTCCATCGACGAAGTCGTCAAGACGCTGATCGAGGCCGGCATACTGGTGTTCCTGGTGATGCTGGTGTTCCTGCAGAACCTGCGTGCCACTGCGATCGCCGCGCTGGTGATTCCGGTCGCGCTGCTCGGCGGCTTTCTGGGCATGCATGCGGTCGGTTTCACGATCAATCAGCTCTCGCTGTTTGGCATGGTGCTGGCGATCGGCATCGTGGTCGACGACGCGATCGTCGTGATCGAGAACGTCGAGCGCCTGATGAGCGAGGAGGGCTTGTCCCCGCGCGAAGCCACGCGCAAGGCGATGAGCCAGATATCCGGCGCAGTAGTCGCGATCGCCCTGGTGCTGATGGCGGTGTTCATTCCGAGCGCGCTGCAAACCGGCAGCGTGGGCGCGATTTACCGCCAGTTTGCGCTCACGATCGCGCTGTCCACCGCGTTTTCCGCCTTCCTCGCTCTGGCTTTCACGCCCGCCTTGTGCGCGAGCCTGATCAAACCCGCGCACGCGGAGCACAAGAATCGCTTTTTCGCCTGGTTCAACCGGGTTTTCGATACGACCCGGCACACCTACAGCGGCCACGTCCGCAGCGCGATTCGCCACGCGCCGCGCTGGATGGTCGCTTTCGCCCTCATTGTCATCCTGTGCGGGCTGTTGTTCTGGAAGCTGCCGTCGAGCTTCGTGCCGGAGGAGGATCAGGGTTACGCCTTCGCCATTGTCTCGTTGCCGCCCGGGGCGACGATCGCGCGCACCAACGCGGCCATGGATCAGGTCAGCGCCATCATCCGTTCCAATCCGGAAGTCGAGCGCGTGTTCGCCCTGTCCGGCTTCAGTTTCGTCGGCAGCGGCGAAAACGTCGGCATGGCCTTCATCGGCTTCAAGCCGCTCGGCGTGCGTCACGCGACCGTGGCCGAGCTGATCCCGCGCATCCAAGGCGAACTATTCGGCAAGGTGCGCGACGCCATGGCCTTCGTCGCCAACCTGCCGACGATCCGCGGCTTGAGCCAATTCGGCGGTTTCGAACTGTATCTGCAGGACCGCACCGGCCAAGGGCACGCTGCGTTGATGAACGCGCGCAACCTGCTGCTGGGTGCGGCAGGCAAGCACCCCGATACCGTGGTCGGCGTGCGGCCCAACGCGCTCGAGGACGCGCCACAGCTGCAGATGACCGTGGACCGTGTGCAGGCACAGGCCATGGGCCTCTCGCTGAGCGACGTCTATACCGCCGTGCAACTGATGTTCGCCCCAGTCTACGTGGACGATTTCGATTTCGGCGGCCGCGTGTTGCGCGTCATCATGCAGGCCGACGCGCAGTTTCGCGCCAGCATCGATGCGCTGCGCCATTTCTATGTCGCCGGTCCGGTGCCGGCAGCGGGCGGAAACGCGCCGATGATTGCGCTTTCCAACATCGTGCATGCGAAGTGGGGAATGGCTTCGCCGACCCTGACCCGCTACAACGGTTACGAGGCAGTGGATATCGTCGGCAGCCAGGCGCCGGGCAAAAGCACGGGTCAGGCGATGGACCTGATGAAGAGCCTCATCGATCATGATCTGCCGCACGGTTTCGGATTCGAATGGACCGGCCAGAGCTTGCAGGAGATCCTCTCCGGCGAGCAGGCGCCGAGGCTGTTCGGACTGTCGTTGCTCGTCGTGTTTCTGTGTCTCGCCGCACTGTACGAAAGCTGGTCGATTCCGGTGGCGGTAATGCTGGTAGTGCCACTGGGGCTGACCGGGGCGCTGCTGGCGACCTGGACGCTCGGGCTTTCCAACGACGTGTTCCTCAAGGTCGGCCTGATCACCATCATCGGTCTGGCCGCGAAGAACGCCATCCTGATCGTCGAGTTCGCGGTACAGGAGCAGCGTCGCGGCCGCCCGCTCGGCGTGGCCGTTGTCGATGCCGCACGCCTGCGCCTGCGCCCGATCCTGATGACCAGCTTCGCATTCATTCTCGGCGTCACCCCGCTGGTGTTTTCCACCGGCGCCGGCGCGAATGCACGCCATGCCATCGGCACCGGCGTGGTCGGTGGCATGCTGTTCGCCACCCTCCTCGGCGTGTTGCTGATTCCGGTGTTCTACGTCAGCGTGCGCCGCCTGCTCGGCGACAAACTCGAATCCGAAGCCGAAACCCTGCGCGAGACGCTGGACGAGCACAAGCACGGTTGAGGTTGGCGTGTTCACGCGATGCGCAACCACGCATCGCGTGCGCTGACAGAAGCTCGCTTGGCGGTGCAAAGCGACACGCCGAATAATTCGGCGCAAATCTAAGGCCCCGGCTCGAACCCGTTCGTGAAGATGCGGTCGCCCTGATTCTCGAAGGCGCCGATGTCGATTGTGCCGTTGAATATCCGCGGGAATCCCGGCCCGCGCTGGTCGTAGGCCGACGGTGCGTACGCGTTGCTGCCGGCGTCGATGGCTGGCGAGCCGGGCAGCAAGGCCAGCGTCTGGGTCGGTCCGCCGTTGTACGCGAGCTGGCCGAGTAAGGGATCCTGGCCGAAGACGTTGTTCGAACCGCTGAATGTCCCACTTACGGAATAACCGCCTTCGATCAGACTGAAGTTGGCGCTGACATTGGTCGGAGTTGTTCCCTGCGTGCCGCCAAAAAATTCAGCTCCGGTGGGTGCCGTGTTGTTCGCCAAAATGCTGTTGGTCAGCACGACGTTGGATTTCATCAATCGAAATCCGCCGCCTTCGCTACCGGCGGTATTGCCGCTGATCGTGCTGTTGCTGGCAGTGAGGCTGTTGCTGCCCGTGCGCCCGTAAAATCCTCCACCAAAGCCGCCAGCGCTATTGCCGCTGATGGTGCTGTCGACCAGTGAGGCTGTGGGGTAGTTTGCGGCGAACCCGCCGCCGTGGTTGCTTGAACTATTGCCGCTGATGGTGCTATCGATGACGGTGAGGGTTCGGCCACCCGTGTAGAAACCCCCGCCAAACGTTTGCGCATGGTTGTTTTGAATGGCGACGCCGCGCAAGGTCAGCTGACCGTAAGAAAAGCTCAGCGCACCCCCTTTGCCGCTGCTGTTGCCATTGGCCAAGGTGACGCTGGTGAGCGTCAGGTAATGGCCCCCAACATATGTCTTGTCGTAAAACATGCCACCGTCTGTGCCGCTGGCGACACCGCCACCGGACACCGTGAGCAGATTCGCCCCCGGGCCCTGGATGGTCAAGCTGTCGGTAATGGGGATATGTCCCTTGCCCGCGATATCCAGGGTGATCGTGTCTCCGGACAGGTTCGATGCGAACAAGATGGTATCGGCGCCGGGGTTTGTATTTGCGGCAGTGATGGCATCGCGCAGTGTGCAGGTGGCAGCACAGGTGCCATTGCCGGCATCGCTGGCGGATGTGACCGTGTACGTCGCGGCGTGAGCCACGCCCAATGCGGTGGCCAGCGCCAAGGCCAGCGGTGCGCGCAGGAGCGCCCGCGCGCGAGGCGGTTGCAGGGTTGCGGAGTGCATGGTCGACCTCCCGAAAGGTTCGGCAAGCTGCCGGGAAATTCCGGCCAGCACACGTGAAGACGCAAAAGTGCGGCAGTTCCTATCACGCAGACGCATGCGGAACATTTACAATGCGCGCTCGCATTCCGGGAGAAAGCCATGTCCGACTTCACGCCCACGCCGCCATCCGGCGGCGAGAAGATCACCATCGCCGCCGGCCGCTTGCGTGTCCCGGATCGTCCGGTCATCCCGTTCATCGAAGGCGACGGCACCGGCCCCGACATCTGGCGCGCTTCGGTACGCGTGCTCGACGCAGCGGTGAAAAAGGCCTATGCCGGCAAGCGTCAGCTGATGTGGATGGAGGTTCTCGCCGGCGAGAAAGCGTTCAACACCACTGGCAACTGGCTGCCTGACGAAACCGTCGCCGCCTGCCGCGATTACCTGGTCTCGATCAAGGGGCCGTTGACCACGCCGGTCGGCGGCGGCATCCGTTCGCTCAACGTCGCCTTGCGCCAGATGCTGGATCTGTACTGCTGCGTGCGCCCGGTGCGCTGGTTTGCCGGTGTGCCTTCGCCGGTGAAAAAGCCCGAAGACGTGGACATGGTGATCTACCGCGAGAACACCGAGGACATCTACGCCGGCATCGAGTGGGTCGGCGGATCGGATGAAGCGCGCGCGTTGCTCGAATTCATGCAGGCGAAGTTCCCCAAGCTCGCCGACAAGATCCGTTTCGGTACGCAGGCCAAGGTCGATGCCTGGCAGAAGCAGCTCGAAGCGATCGGCGCGCCGCCACGCAAGCTCGATGTGGAAGTGGGCCTGGGCATCAAGCCGGTCAGCCGGCTCGGCACCGAGCGCCTGGTGCACAGCGCGATGGCCTACGCGATTGCGAATAAGCGCAAGTCGGTGACGCTGGTGCACAAGGGCAACATCATGAAGTTCACCGAAGGCGCGTTCCGCGACTGGGGCTATGCCCTGGCGCAGCGCGA
>JAGWXP010000035.1 GCA_018969845.1 Lysobacteraceae bacterium
ATTGGGCTTGTTGTTGTGCGCCGGTGCTTGGGCGCAGGCGCCTGCCGGCGCAACGGCGACGTGCAAGGATGGCACCTACTACACCGGTACCACGCACAAAGGAGCCTGCCGCGGCCACAAGGGCGTGAAGGAATGGCTCAACGGCGGATCATCTGCTGCGTCCGGTGCGGCGGCCGCGCCAGAAACCGCCGCGGCATCGAAGAACCCGAAAAAATCGAAGAAGGCCCATGCCGCGGAAGCGGCGGCTCCCGCAACGACTGCCACCACGCCCGCAGCGGCAACAACGGCTGCCAAGACGGCATCGTCCAAGCACAGCGCACCGACTCCGGCCGCGCAAATCACGGCCAAGCCAGGCGGCGGCCCGGGTCTGGTTTGGGTCAATTCGGGTTCCAAGGTCTATCACTGCCAGGGTGACGAGTGGTATGGCAAGACCAAGGAAGGCTCATATATGACCGAGGCTGCGGCCAAGGCAGCCGGCAACCATGCTTCGCACGGCAAGGAATGCGGCAAGTAAGCGAAAGTCAGCCGGTGCAAATTAAAACGCCCGGCTCAGCCGGGCGTTTTTTTCGATTGACTTCGTGTTCGCATGAACACTGGTCGGGGTGAGAGGATTCGAACCTCCGACTTCTACCTCCCGAAAGTAGCGCTCTACCAGGCTGAGCTACACCCCGACGGGCCGCGTATGGTAATGGCGCACGCGCCGCGGCGCAACCGGCGCGGGCGATCTGCTAGGCTATGCGGCGCGCGGCGCCCGCCGCGGCACGGAATTCGAGGACTTCATGGCATTGACTGCCGCCCGCATCCCGCCCGGCACGCTGGAACTGCTGCCGCTGGAGCAGATTGCGTTCCAGCGCCTGCTCGACACGATTCGGCGCAATTTCGAGCGTTTCGGCTTCCTGCCGATTGAAACCCCGGTGATGGAATTCTCCGACGTGCTGCTGACCAAGCAGGGCGGCGAGACCGAACGGCAGGTGTATTTCGTGCAGTCGACCGGCGCACTGGAAAAGACCGGCGCCGGTCGGCCCGAGCTCGCTTTGCGCTTTGACCTTACGGTGCCGCTGGCGCGCTATGTCGCCGAACACGAGCACGAGTTGAATTTTCCGTTCCGCCGCTACCAGATCCAGCGCGTGTATCGCGGTGAGCGTGCTCAGCGCGGGCGCTTCCGCGAGTTTTACCAGTGCGACATCGACGTGATCGGCAAGGACGCGCTGTCGATCCGCTACGACGCCGAGATTCCCGCCGTCATCTACAGCGTGTTCCGCGACCTCGCCATCGGGCCGTTCACGATCTGGCTCAACAACCGCAAGCTGATGCGCGGATTCTTCGAGTCGGTCGGAATTGCCGACGGCGAAAAACAGGCGCTGGCGCTGCGCGAAGTGGACAAACTCGACAAGCGTGGCGCGGACCACGTGCGCGCTGCGTTGATGGGTGACGGTTTCGGCTTGTCCGCCGAAGCCGCCGCCAGGATTCTGGATTTTGTGCAAATCCGCTCGCATGACCACGCTGATGCGCTGGCCAAACTCGGTGCGCTCGGCGCGGGCAACGCTACGTTGGCCGAAGGCGTAGCGGAATTGAAACAAACGTTGCAGGAAATTCGCGCGTTCGGCGTGCCGGAGGCGCATTACGCGATCAGTCTTTCCATCGCGCGCGGCCTGGACTATTACACCGGCACCGTGTACGAGACCACGTTGAATGAGCATCCGCAGATCGGTTCGATCTGTTCCGGCGGTCGCTACGAGAATCTCGCCTCGAATTACACCAAGTCCCGTCTGCCGGGTGTCGGCATCTCCATCGGCGCCACGCGCCTGTTCTGGCAATTGCGCGAAGCCGGCCTGCTGGATGTGGCATCCAGCACAGTGCAGGCGCTGGTCACGCAGATGGAGCAAGCGCAGTTGCCCGTCTATCTCGCGTTGGCCAGCGAACTGCGTGCCGCCGGCATCGCCACCGAGGTCGTACTCGACGGCAGCAAGCTTGGCAAGCAGTTCAAGTACGCTGATCGCGCCGGCATCCGTTTCGTGCTTGTGCTCGGTCCGGACGAAATCGCAAAGGATTCGGTGACGGTGAAGGATATGCGCAAGCAGGAACAGTTCGAACTGCCGCGCGCGGAATTGGCCCGGACATTGCGGCTGGCATTGGAGCAGACGCGAGCGATGCCGGCATGAGCGACGAAACCCGGCATGTCGTTCTGCTCGATGGCAGCCGCCTGACGCGTCATCAGGTTGCGCAGATTGCGCGCGGCGAGGCCATCATCGGACTCGACCCGTCCCAGCTTGCGCAAGTGCAGCGCACCGCGGATTTTCTTGCCGAGCAGGTGCGACGCGGCGAACCGATCTACGGCGTGACCACCGGTTTCGGCAGCAATGCCGACAAGCTGCTTGGCGCGCATCGTGCGCGTGCGGAACGCCCCGATGGTGACGCGGACACCGGCAGCCGCACCTTGATGGAAGAATTGCAACACAACCTTGTCGTGACCCACGCGGTCTGCGTGGGCAAGCCCCTCGCGCCCGAGGTCGTGCGCGCGATGCTGGCGATTCGCGTCAACACCCTGCTGCGCGGGCATTCCGGCATCCGTGCGAGCACCTTGCAGGCGCTCGCGGAATTGCTCAATCGCGACGTGATTCCGGTCGTGCCGGAAAAGGGCTCGGTCGGCGCCAGCGGCGACTTGGCGCCGTTGTCGCACCTGGCCATCGTACTGCTCGGTGAAGGCGAGGCGTTTTATCAGGGCGAACGCGTGTCCGGTGGAGAGGCATTAAAGCGCGCCGGCCTCAAGCCCGTGAAGCTGTCGTTCAAGGAGGGATTGGCTCTCAACAACGGCACCACGCAGATGTTGGCGACGGCGGCCATCGCCCTGGAAACGTTCGAGCGCCTGCTCGCCACCGCCGATCTTGCCGCGGCGATGACGCTCGATGCCTTTGCCGGACGCGCCTCGGCGTTCAAGCCGGAAGTCCATGCGCTGCGCCCGCACCCGGGCCAAGTGCAAACCGCCGCGAACCTGCGCCGGTTGCTTGCCGGTTCCACGCTGGCCGATATTCCCTATCACCTCGTACCGAAATTCCGCACCTGGCTGGCCGATTCGTGGAGCGATCCCGCCGATCGTGCGCATCGCTTCGACATCGGCTGGAACTACGTGCCGCCGTCGCAACGCCACGGCAAGGAGGCGTTCTATGCGCGCTTCCTGCCGTTCAAGGGCGGCAAGAAGCATCAGCCACAGGATGCGTATTGCCTGCGCTGCATCCCGCAGGTGCATGGCGCGGTGCGCGATGCACTGGCGCAGGCGCAGCGTGTGATCGACATCGAACTCAACGCCGTCACCGACAATCCACTGATCTTCCCGGATGCGCAAGACGCCAAGGTAATCGAGGATCAGGTAATTTCCGCCGGGCACTTTCACGGCATGCCGCTGGCGCTGGCGATGAGTTACGTCAAGGCGGCGATACCGGTGCTGGCCTCCATTTCCGAGCGGCGGTTGAACAAGCTGGTCGATCCGGCCAACAACGACGGCTTGCCCGCGTTCCTCGTCGGCAACGAGGACGCGACCGATTCGGGCTTCATGATCGTGCAATACACCGCGGCGGCGCTGGTCAACGATCTGGCCACGCGCGCGCATCCGGCCAGCGTGTATTCGATTCCGACCAGCGCCAATGCCGAGGACCACGTTTCGATGGGTGCCAACGAGGCGCGTCATGTGCTCGACATGCTCGAGGATCTGGGGCACGTGCTGGCGCTCGAGTTGTACACCGCCGCGCAGGCACTGGAATACCGTCAGGACATGCTCAATGCCGCACGTACCCTGGCTGCACGGGGCGACTGGCAGGCGCTCGCGCGCAAAATCTCCGGTGCGCCGCCGAAGGAGGACGCCGATCGCTCGCAGTTCGAGCGCGAAGTGCGCGCATTGATGGACACGCTGGCGCAAGCGGAAGATTTCCACGCCGGCGCGGCAGTGCGCAAGGCGTTTGCGCAGATCCGCGCACGCATCGCTTTTCTGCCGCGCGATCGTGCGATGGATGCCGACGTGCGCGCGATGTGCGAACTGGTTGCCGATGGCGGACTGAATTCCTGATTCGGATTGCTTGCGGCACCTGGCGGGCCGGGTGTGACTTCCAGCCCATTTGCTATTGTTAACTAAATAATATAGTTGACATAGATATATGACCAGGTCGGCAATGGACGACACCGAAAGTCACGTCCGGAAATTCCACAAGGAGCTCAGCGCCGGCATCGTTTCGCTGGTGCTGCTCGGTGTGCTCGCGCGCGCGCGGCAGCCGATGTACGGCTATCAGATCGTCAAGCGCCTCGAACAGACCGGCGCGGGCGTGCTCAGCGACAAGCAAAGCGCGTTGTATCCGGTGTTGCGCAATCTTGCCGCCGCCGGACTGCTCGACAGCGAAGTGGAGCCTTCCGTTACCGGACCGCCGCGGCGCTACTACCGCATCACGCCGCTGGGCCGCCGCGTGCTGCGTGAATGGAGCCTGGCCTGGATCGAAACGCGCGATTTTGTCGATGTTGTCCTCGAGGACTGATCATGAATACAACGACTCCACCCCGCACCGTTGCCGAATACCTTGAGCAGTTGCGCGCGGCGCTCGCCGGCGCCGATCCGGCGCTGATCCAGGACGCCCTGTACGACGCCGAGGAGCACCTGCGCGGTGAACTGCGCGAGCACCGCGGCATGTCCGAGGCCGATGTGCTGGCGACGATCGTCGGCAGCTACGGCGCGCCGGAGGAAGTGGCGGAGATCTACGTGGACAAGGAGCGTCAGGTGCAACAGGCGCTGCGCTCGCCGCCGCCACCACCGCGGCGCACCGCGCTTGGCCGCTTCTTTGCCGTCGGTGCCGATCCGCATGCGTATTCGGCGCTGTTCTACATGCTGCTGTCGCTGGCGACCGGCATCGTGTATTTCGTCTGGACGGTCACCGGTCTGTCGCTGTCGCTCGGCCTTTCGGTGATAGTCGTCGGCATCCTGTTCGCTGTCGTGTTCGTCGGCACCGTGCGCGTGCTGTCGCTGGTCGAGGGCCGGCTGGTCGAGGTCATGCTTGGCGAGCGCATGCCGCGCCGGCCGCTTTACGCCGAACTCGATGTGCCGCTGCTCAAGCGCATCTGGCGCATGTTCACCGATCCGCGCACCTGGTCCACACTGTTCTATTTCGTGTTGATGCTGCCGCTCGGCATCGTCTACTTCAGCGTGGCGGTGACCGGCATCGCGCTGTCGCTGGGTTTCATACTGGCGCCGCTCGCGCACCTGGGCTGGATGATGGGACTGGTGCGCATCGACTGGGCCACGGACAACGACTTCAATAGCGCCCTGCTGGTGCCGTGGCAGATCAGCGATCCGCTGCTGCTTGTGCTGGGCGTCGGTCTGCTGTTCGGCCTGCTACATCTTGCGCGCGGCATCGGGAAGTTCCAGGGCGGACTCGCCAAGGCGCTGCTGGTGAATTGATCGCGCCGGACCTTTTCTCGAGCGGCCGTAGCCAATCGATGATTTCCGCGTGTGGTTGCGCAAGGCAGCCGGCCGGGTTATATTGCATTCTAATGTACTAACGTATTAATACATTAGACATGAAACGCCGTCACCTCGACCCCGCAAAACCCGCCATGTCGGCAGAACAGGACTTGTGCCGCGCGCTGCTGTCCCTGCGCACGCCGGAAGAGATGCTCGCGTTCCTGCGCGATTTGTGCACGCCGGCCGAACTCGAGGCTTTGATTGATCGCTGGCGCGTGGTGCCATTTCTGTTGCGCGGCGAGGCCTACCGCGAAATACATCAGTGCACTGCGGTAAGCGTCACCACGATCGGGCGCGTCGCGCGTTTTCTCAAGCAGGGTAGCGGCGGTTACCTTGCGGCGGTAGCGCATCATGCGCTGCCAATCTCGGGCAAGCCGCGGCGTACGCGCGCGGCGCGGAAGCCACGCCGATGAGCGGAGACGATTCGCGCGCGCGACTGCGCATCGCCGTACAGAAATCCGGGCGTCTGGCCGAGGCGTCGCAGGATCTGCTCGCCCGCTGCGGCCTGAGTTTCCGGCGCAGCCGCGACAAACTGTTCTGCTACGGCGAGGCCCTGGCCATCGACCTGTTGCTGGTGCGCGACGACGACATCCCCGGTTTGATCGCCCAGGGCGTTTGCGACCTTGGCATCGCGGGCCGCAACGTCGTCAACGAATTCGTGCTGGATCGGGGCGACGGGCAAACCGCCATCGCGGAATTGCGGGCGCTGGATTTCGGCCGTTGCCGGCTTGCGATCGCAGTTCCGCGGGGCAGCACATACACGGGGCCAAAGAGCCTGGAGGGCTTGCGCATCGCGACCACGTACACGGCCACGCTTGGCGACTGGCTTCGCCGTAATGGCGTGCGCGCCCAGATCGTCTCGTTGTCCGGTTCGGTGGAAATCGCGCCGCGTCTGGGCAGTGCCGATGCGGTCTGCGATCTGGTTTCCAGTGGCGCGACGCTGGCCGCGAACCAGTTGCGCGAGGTCGACACCGTGCTGGAAAGCGAAGCGGTGCTGGTCGCCGCCACCGAGTGCACGGGCGAACGCGTCGAGCTGCGCGAGCTGCTGTTGCGGCGGATCGACGGGGTGCTCGACGTGCGCGAATCCAAGCTCGTGCTATTGCATGCGCCGCGCGCCGCGTTGGCGGCCATCGAGCGCCTGCTGCCCGGCGCGCCGGCGCCCTCGGTGACGGCAGTCGAAGGCAAGGCGGACGAAGTCAGTCTGCAGGCCCTGTGCCGGGGCAGCGTGACCTGGCAGCACCTGGAAGACATGAAACGCGCTGGCGCCACGCGCCTGTTCGTATTGCCGGTGGAAAAAATGCTGGCATGAACCGATGAATTCAAACATGCCGAAAATTCTCGACTGGAGCCGCCTGGATGCGGCGGCACGCCGTGCCGTACTGCAGCGTCCGCCACCAGCGCGCGACCCGCGCATCGCCGCCGATGTGGCGCGCATTCTCGATGACGTGCGTGCGCACGGCGATGCCGAGTTGCGTAGGTTGACGAGGCGTCTGGACGGCTGCGAGCCGGCCGACTTCGCGGTATCCGAAACAGAGTTCGTGACGTCGGAGCGGGCGCTCGACACGGGTGTGAAAGCGGCAATCGATGAGGCGCGCGGCCGCATCGAACGCTTCCATTGCGCCACTGCGCCGCCACCATTGCGCGTGGAAACCGCACCGGGTGTGGCGTGCGAGCGCATCCTGCGGCCGATCCGGCGCGTGGGCTTGTACGTGCCCGCCGGTGGCGCGCCGCTGCCATCGACGGCCTTGATGCTTGGCGTGCCGGCGCGGATCGCGCAATGTCCGCAGGTGACGCTGTGCACGCCGCCGCGCGCGGACGGATGCTGCGATCCGGCCGTGCTGTACGCAGCGGCGCGATGCGGTATCCGCCGCGTGTTCAAGCTCGGTGGCGCGCAAGCGATTGCAGCGATGGCCTATGGCACCGGATCGGTTCCGGCGTGCGACAAGATTTTCGGTCCGGGCAATGCCTGGGTCACCGAAGCCAAGCGCCAGGTCGCGGCCGCTGCCGATGGCGCTGCCATCGACATGGTAGCCGGGCCGTCCGAGGTGCTCGTCATCGCCGATAGGCACGCCAAGGCAGAATTCGTCGCTGCCGACCTGCTGGCGCAGGCCGAGCACGGGCCGGATTCGCAGGTCATTCTGATCACGGATTGCGCCGATCTGGCGCAACGCACGGCAGCCGAATTGTCGGCGCAACTGGCCACGTTGCCACGCGCGAAGATCGCCCGGCAAGCGCTCGCGCACGCGCGCCTGATCCTTGTCGATTCGCTGGCAACGGCAATCGCGATCAGCAACGACTATGCGCCGGAGCATTTGATTCTCAACGTCGTTGCGCCGCGCGACCGGCTTGGCGATGTGGAAAGCGCGGGATCCGTGTTTCTCGGGGCATGGTCGCCGGAAGCCGTCGGCGATTATTGCAGCGGCACCAATCACGTATTGCCAACGAATGGCCGCGCACATGTCAGCAGCGGCATATCGGTGGCGAGCTTTCTCAAGCATGTCACCGTGCAGGAGTTGTCCGTCGAGGGTCTGGCCGCGGTCGCAGCGTGCGCCGCAGCGCTGGCGCGCACGGAAGGTCTGGTGGCACACGAACGTGCAGTGACGCGGCGACTGGCCGCATTGGCGGAATGCGAATGAGCGTTCTCGCGCTGGCGCGTCCCGAAATTCGCGACTTGCTGCCTTATTCGTCGGCACGGATGGAAGCCGGCGACGCCGAGGTGATGCTCAACGCGAACGAATCGCCGTGGCCGGCACAATCCAGACTCAATCGCTATCCCGAAGCGCAGCCACCGCAACTGCGCGCGCGTCTGGCCGCCTTGTACGGCGTAGATTCCGGGCAGGTCCTGATCGGGCGCGGCAGCGACGAAGCCATCGATCTTCTGGTACGCGCCTTTTGCCGTGCCGGCGAGGATGCGATCGTGGTCTGTCCGCCGACCTTCGGCATGTACGCGGTGAGTGCGGCGGTGCAAGGCGCGGCCATTGTCGAAGTCCCCTTGGGCGTGGATTTCGCGCTCGATACCGATGCGTTGCTGGCGCGCATCACGGCGCGCGTGAAGCTGGTATTCGTGTGCACACCGAACAACCCGGCCGGCAATCTCGTGCCGCTGCATGCGATCGAGCGGCTGGCAATCGAACTGAGTGGACGCGCGTTGATCGTGACCGACGAGGCCTACCTCGAATTCGCCGGCGCACCGAGCGCGGCGAGCCTGCTCGCCGCACACGACAACCTCGTCGTTCTGCGCACGTTGTCCAAGGCGCACGCGCTGGCTGGCGCGCGCATCGGTGCCATGCTCGCACACGCGGATATCGTGGATCTGCTGCGGCGCATCCTGCCCGCGTATCCGCTGCCATCTCCGAGCATCGCCGCGGCGCTCGGCGCGTTGACGCCGGCAGCGCTTGCAGCAACGCGCGCGCGCATCGCGGCGACGCAGATCGCGCGCGAAGCGCTTGCTGCCGATCTGCGGCGCTTGCCGTCCGTCGTCGAGGTACTGCCGTCGGCGGCGAACTTCTTGTGCGTGCGCTTCGCCGAGGCGGTCGGCATCTATCGGCACCTGTTGCGTTCGAACATCGTCGTGCGCGATGTGTCGCGCTATCCCGGCTTGGCCGGCTGTTTGCGCATCAGCATCGGCAACGTCGACGAAAACGCCAGGCTGTTGTCCGCGCTGCGCATCCGTGAGGCGGCGTGATGGCGCGCAAGATCCTGTTCCTGGACCGCGATGGCACGTTGATTGTCGAGCCGCCCGACCAACAGATCGATGCCTACGCGAAGTTGTGCCTGGCCGATGGCGTGATCGCGGCCTTGCAGCGTTGCGTGGCGGCAGGTTTTGAACTGGTGATGGTCAGCAATCAGGATGGACTGGGCACACCGAATTTTCCGCGTGAGGATTTCGACGGACCGCATGAACTCATGCTGCGCCTGTTCGATTCGCAAGGCATCGCTTTCCGCGAGGTCTTGATCGATTCGAGCTTCGCGCACGAAGGTCTCGACACGCGCAAACCGGGGACCGGCCTGGTACGTCACTATCTGACGGACGACGGTTGGAGCCGCGCCGCCTCGGCGATGGTGGGCGACCGCGCGACCGATCTGCAATTTGCGGCGAATCTCGGCGTGCGCGGATTCAGGCTGGATGGCGATTGCAACTGGGAAATGGTCGCGCAGGCCCTGTGCGATGCGCCGCGTTGCGCACGCGTTGAACGCAATACGCGGGAAACTCGCATCGTCGTCGAGCTCGACCTGGATCGCGTCGTCGAACCGGACATATGCACCGGGCTGGGGTTCTTTGACCACATGCTCGAACAACTCGGCAAGCACGGCGGCTTCGCATTGCGACTCCGCTGCGAGGGTGATGCGCATGTGGACGAACACCACAGCGTCGAGGATTCTGCGTTGGCACTGGGCGAAGCGTTGCGGCGCGCGCTTGGCGACAAGCGCGGTATCGGCCGCTTCGGGTTCTCTTTGCCGATGGACGATGCGCTGGCCAGCGCGTCGCTGGATCTGTCGGGCCGCTCGTACTTCGTCTTCGATGGCGCGTTCGCGCGCGAGCGCGTTGGCGAACTGCCGACCGAACTCGTGCCGCATTTCTTCCGATCGTTGTGCGACGGTCTGGGCGCGACTTTGCATTTGAGCGTGCGCGGCGACAACACGCACCACATGGTCGAGGCCTGCTTCAAGGCCGTTGCGCGCACGCTGCGCACGGCGCTGCGCCGCGATGGCAGGGAGCTGCCGAGCACCAAGGGGACGCTGTGATGGCTGCCGTTGTTCTGGTCGATTCCGGCGGCGCGAACATCGGCTCGGTACGTTACGCCCTGCAGCGTCTGGGCGTCGATGCGCCGGTCACGCACGACGCGGCGCGCATCCGTAGCGCCAGCCATGTGATTCTTCCGGGCGTGGGCACGGCGGCGGCGGGCATGGCGCGGCTGCGCGAGACCGGATTGATCGACATCTTGCGCGGGCTGCGCCAGCCGTTACTCGGCATTTGCCTCGGCATGCAGTTGCTGTACGAACGCTCCGACGAAGGCGCCGCGCAATGTCTTGGCCTGCTCGGCGGATCGGTGCGGCGATTACGCCCGCGCGCGGACGTGCGCGTGCCGCACATGGGGTGGAACCGCCTGCGCGTCGTGCGCGACGATCCTCTGCTCGAAGGGGTCGGACCGGGCGAACACGTCTACTTCGTGCACGGCTATGCGCCTGCCGTCGATTCCGCCACGCTGGCCGAGTGCGATCACGGCGGCGCATTCGCGGCGGTCGTGCGCCGCGGGAACGTCTGCGGCATGCAATTCCATCCGGAGCGTTCCGGCTCCGTCGGTGCGCGCCTGCTCGCCAATTTCCTGGAATCGTGAGCATGGAAATCATTCCTGCCATCGACCTGCGCGGCGGCCGTGTCGTGCGCCTGCGGCAAGGCGACTACCTGCGCGAAACGCGTTACGCCAACGATCCGCTTGCGTTGGCGCAAGCCTACGCCGATGCCGGCGCGCGCTGGTTGCATGTGGTGGATCTGGATGGCGCCCGCATCGGGGCGCCGATGTGCCGGGACGCCCTGGAATCGTTGGCGCGCACCGGCATGCGCGTGCAGACCGGCGGTGGCGTGCGCGGCGAAGGCGATGTCCGCGCCCTGTTCGACGCCGGTGCGGCGCGCGTGGTCGTGGGCAGCCTGGCCGTGCGCGCGCCGGCGATGGTGGAAGCGTGGATCGCACACTTTGGCGCCGAGCGCATCGTTGTCGCGCTCGACACGCGTTTCGACGGCATCGCCTGGCGTCTGCCGGTATCAGGCTGGACGCAAACGCTTGCCGCGACACTGCGCGAACTTGCGCTGCAGTATGCGCGCGCCGGCCTGCGTCATCTGCTGTGCACCGACATCGAGCGCGACGGCATGTTGAGCGGGCCGAACCGGCTGTTGAGCGCATGGCTGGCGCGGGCCTTGCCCAGCGTCGCGGTTCAGGCGTCGGGCGGCGTGCGCGACGCCGCGGACCTGATCGGGCTGCGCAAGACCGGCGCTCAGGCGGCGATTCTCGGACGCAGCCTGCTCGAAGGCGGCCTCACTCTGGCGGAAGCTCTCGCATGCTGACGCGGCGCATCATTCCATGCCTGGACGTGCGCGACGGCAAAGTCGTCAAGGGCGTGCGTTTCCGCGATCACGTGCCGATGGGCGGCATCGAGGAACTTGCCTTGCGCTACCGCGACGCGGGCGCGGATGAAATCGTGTTCTACGATATCGCCGCCAGTCCGTGCGGAACCACGGTGGATTGTGCATGGGTCGAGCGCGTCGCGCGTCTGCTCGACATACCGTTTTGCGTAGCCGGCGGAATCCGCAGCGTGGCGCAGGCGCGCGCCGTATTGCGTGCCGGAGCGGACAAGATTTCGGTCAATTCGCCGGCGCTGGAACGCCCGAAGTTGATCGACGAATTGGCCGATGCGTTCGGCGTGCAGTGCGTGGTGGTCGGAATCGATTCCTGGCGCGATGCCGATGGGCAATGGCGGCTGCGCCAGTATTCGGGCGACCCCGAAAAGATGCGCGCGCTGGCGCGGCCGACGCTGGACTGGATCGACGAAGCGCAACGGCGCGGCGCCGGCGAGATCGTGCTCAATTGCATGCACGCCGACGGCGTGCGCGCCGGCTACGACATCGAACAATTGAGCGCGGCGCGCGCGGTTTGCCGTGTGCCGCTGATCGCTTCAGGCGGCGCGGGGGACTCTGGCCACTTCCTCGATGCCTTTGTGAATGCAGATGTCGATGGCGCGCTGGCAGCGAGCGTGTTTCACAGCGGGACGATCGCCATCCCCGAGCTCAAGCGTGTGCTGGCCGGTTGCGGCGTGGCGGTGAGACGATGAACGCGCTCGATCCGGAACGGCTGGATTGGGACAAGGGCGGCGGCCTTTTGCCCGCGATCGTGCAGGACGCGCGCACGGGCGCCGTGCTGATGCTCGGCTGGATGAACCGCGAAGCGTTGCGTGTGACGAACGAAAGCGGACGCGTGACATTCCACAGCCGCAGCAAGCAGCGCTTGTGGACCAAGGGTGAAAGCTCGGGCAATTTCCTCGCGCTAGTCGCGTTGCGCGCGGATTGCGACGGCGATGCCATCCTCGCGCTGGCCGAACCGCTCGGGCCGACCTGTCATGCGGGTACGCGCAGCTGCTTTGGCGACGTTTCCGCTCCGTCTCTCGCCTTCCTCGGCGAGCTGGACGCCTTGGTCGCACGGCGCGAGCGCGAACGACCACAAGGCAGCTACACAACCGGATTATTCGCGTCAGGAGTGCGACGCATTGCGCAGAAAGTCGGCGAGGAGGGAGTGGAAACCGCGTTGGCAGGTGTCGGCGGCGACGATACGGAACTGCTCGACGAAGCCGCCGATCTGCTGTTTCACCTGATCGTGCTGTTGCGCGTGCGCGGCCATTCGCTGGCCGATGTTGCGGTTGCACTCGCGCGCCGTCACACTGCGACGCCGTGATCGCATCGCGCTGGAAAACTCTCGACGGCTCGTCGCCACTCATCATCGCGCACCGTGGCGCGAGCGGATATCGTCCGGAACATTCGGCGGAGGCCTTCGCGCTGGCCTTCGCGATGCGCGCCGACGCGGTCGAACCCGATGTGTTGCCCAGCCGCGATGGTGTGTTGATCGTGCGCCACGATATCGATCTTGCCCCGACTACGGACATTGCCCGTCGCCCCGAGTTTGCGGAGCGTGCGCGCATTGTCGGCGGCCAACGGCAGTGGTGGATCGGCGATCTCGACGTGGCGGAAATCGACACCTTGCATTGCGTTGCGCCGGTGCGCGGGCGCGCTCGGGCGGGTGCCACGACTTCCAGCGTGCTGCGTCTTGCGACACTGCTGGAAATGGCACGTGCGGCGCAAGTCGTCGTCGATATCGAATTGAAGGACACGGATTACTTCCGCGCACTCGGGTTCGATCCGGCCGCGTTGCTCGAATCCGAACTGCGCACTGCCGGGGTACTGGGCGCATCCGCGCCGGTGTGGCTGGAATGCTTCGACCATGCGGTGCTGCGCGAATTGCGCGCGCGCTGCGGCAATCGGTGTTTCGCCCTGATCGCGTCGTTGCCAAGCCCCGGCGCGTTGCGCGAATTGTCCGGTTGGGCGAGCGGCATCGCGCCGCCGAAGCATCTGCTGTGGGACGCCGGCGGAAATCCGACAGGACTTGTTGCGGACGCGCATGCCGTCGGATTGGAAGTGCATGCCTGGACCTTCCGCGACGACGGCGATTGCGCGCCGTTCGCCACGCCTCGGGAAGAACTCGAGGCAGCGGTCGCACTTGGTGTCGACGCGCTTTTCTGCGATTTTCCGGATACGGCGTTGGCGGCGCGAACGGAGTGGATCAGCGCGAAACGGTAAGCGCGTCGCGCGATGGCCTGATCGCGATGAAGGGTACTGGCGGACCGATCTTGATGCGGGCGCGCCAGCGTTCCAGCTGCGCCTCGATTTGCGGCGTGGAAACGAGTTGCGGATGCGAATGCCGCTCGTGGTCGCGCGTCTCCCAGGCGTCGACAAGTTTGTCGGCCTCGGCGAAAGCGCCGGTGAAAGTGTTGTTGTGATTGAGTCCGTCGACGAGGAAAGCGCGGCCGAAATCGGTGATGTCCGAATTCGTGCCGCAACCGAACGAGGTGCGATCCGCACGCGCGGCGGTGACAATCATCGTCGTGTCATTTTTGAGGGCATCGATGAACCCGCCGGAATAGCAGGCCGAGATGACGATGACACGATAACGAATGCCGGATTTGGCGAAGACGTCGGCCAGGTCTTCGGGTGCGATCTGATCCAGCGGCAACGGATCCATTGCGACATAGAGCAGGTGATCCTCCGTCCCATGGCTGGTCAGCAGCACAAACAGGATGTCGTTGCCGCGATCCATCTTCTGCGCGACGGCATCGACGGCGGTTTCCAGGTTCGTCAACGTCGCCAGCGGATAGCGCGACAGGGTCGCGGGATTGTTGACCAGCAGCAGTTCGTGTCCGGCGGCGGCAAAGCGTGTGGCGAACAGGGTGCGTGCGTATTCGGCTTCGTTGAAGAAGACGTCTTCCTCGGCATCGCCGGCAAAGCCGATGAAGTACAGATTCGGTTTGCCCGGCGAGCGCGGCGCGAGCTTTGCCACCGCGTCGCGCAGCATGCCGGACTGCGCGTAAATCACCTGCTCGGGCGTATCGGCGTTGTCGGGCCAGTTGTCGCCCGGATCGTCGCCGCCGGCCGCATCGCCGCTCGCGGATTGCGCTTGCGTAGCGACGAGCGCCGGTGGCGAGGGCGGTTGCGGACGGCGGACGAGCAGGGCGGTGGTCAATGCGCCGCAGGCGAAAGTGAGCACGAAAACCGCGACGAGGAGACGATGCATGATTCAATCCGCGGCGATGGCGTCGAAGTCGGGCACGCACGAATGTGCGCCTTGTGGGGGACACGATGCGGGCGCGCGCGCGAGTTGCGTGGTGCGCATGCCGGTGGCGCGTGCGGCGTCGAGTTCCTCGACAACATCGGACAGGAACAGGATGTCGCCCGCCGGCTTGCCGAGGGCGGCCGCGATCCGGCGATAGGATTCGGGCTCGCGCTTGGGTCCGGTTTCGGTGTCGAAATGGCCGGAAAACAGCGGCGTCAGATCGCCGGCCTCGCTGTGCGCGAAGAAAAGTTTCTGCGCGGCGACGGAACCGGACGAATACACGTACAAATCCATTCCTTGCTTTTTCCACTTCTGCAGATTCGGTGCGACATCGGCATACACATGCGCGCGGAATTCGCCGCTACGGTAGCCTTCCTCCCAGATCATGCCCTGCAGGGCCTTGAGCGGCGTGGCCTTGCGATCCTCGTCGACCCAGCGTTGCAGCAGTGCGACGATTTCATTCCGGTCGGCGTAGATAATGCCGGCTTCCTTCGCCGTCTCGTGCAGCCAGTGTTGCACCTCGGGCCGGTCGGCATGCGTTTCGACGAAGGCAGGCAGGCGTATTCGAGCGAACGGAAACAGCACGTCCTTGACGAAGGAAATCGAGCTGGTGGTGCCTTCGATGTCGGTGAGGATGGCGCGGATCACGGCGCGACCGGCGCAGCGGGCGATGCGGCTTGCAGGCGCGGAAAACGCCCGGCGATGTCGCTGCCGGTGAAGTTCGCGACCCAGCCGGCCGGATTGGTGAACAGGCGGATGGCGACGAAGTAGGGCGCCTCGCTCATGTCGAACCAATGCCTCGTGCCACCCGGCACTCCGATCAGGTCGCCGCGTTCGCACAGTACCTCGTAAACCTCTTCGCCGAGGTGCAGGGTGAACAGGCCGCGGCCGGCGACGAAAAACCGCACCTCGTCCTCGGCGTGGGTGTGCTCGTTGAGGAACTTGGCGCGAAACGCGGCGCGATCGGGGTTATCCGGATTCAGACTCACCACGTCCACGGCCTGGTAGCCTTCCTCGCGTTTGAGGCGCTCGATGTCGTCGTGATAAGCGGCGAGGACTTCGTCCTGGCTCGCGCCAGGCGCGATCGGCTTGGACGCTTCCCAGCGCTCGAAGCGCACGCCCACCGCGCGAAGTTCGCGCGCGATCTCCTCGTGCTGCGACGTCGTCTTCACCGCCTCGCCGCCGTTGGTGTCGTGGAATACGCGCAATCGGCTCATCGCAATCTCCGCAGATCCAGTTCGCAACCCAACAGAAATTCGAACGCCTCGACATGACGCTCGGCTTCGGCCATGTCGCGGCCCCAGGTATACAGGCCGTGACCTTCGATCAGATAGCCGTATAGCGGTTTATCCGCCCTAATCCAGGTATCCACACGCGTCACCAGTTCGGGCATGTCCTGGGTATTCGGAAACACCGGCAATTCGATGGCCTGCTCGTGCGTGGTGTGGCCGGCGATGGCCTTTTGCAACTCGTAGCCGTCCAAGCGCACCACACCGGCCGCAGAGTAAAGACGCGATGCCACGGTCTGCGTGCGCGAATGCGTGTGCAGCACGGCGCCGGCATCGGCTAAACGCGCATAGATCTGGGTGTGCAACAGGGTTTCCGCCGATGGCCGCGCGCTGCTATCGACCGCGCGGCCGTGCATGTCCACGACCATGACGTCGTCTGCGCTGAGCGCGCCCTTGTCGCGCCCGGAAACGGTGATCGCGATGTGTGCTGGATCCAGGCGCATCGAGAAATTGCTGCTGGTCGCGGGCGTCAGACCCTGTGCGCCGAGCCGGCGTCCGGCGGCGGCGATGATGCTTGCGCATGCGGCGAAACGGGCGGAATCGTGGGACATCGTGAGCGGCTGCGGGACGGTTTTCCAGAAGGCAACTATAACGGATGCCCGTGCCGGAATGGGCACCGCCGTCTCGCCATCCGGGACGCAAGCCTGTCACAATGTGCAAGCCGAGAAAATGCGGGGAATGCATGCCGATTCAGACCAACGCTTTTCTGCTGTGGAGCGTCATTGCACTGGCCGGGCTGGTCGTCGGCCTTCTGGCGATGTGGGCGCCGCTGCGCCGCGTGCGCGCTGAGCGCACGGCCGCGCAGCGCGAACTGGACGCACACCGCAACCGCGTGCTCGAGCTTGCGCGCGACAATGCCGGACAGGCCGGACGGCTGGAGCGGTTGCCTGCGCTCGAACGCGAACTCGACGCAGCACGCACCGAAGCGCAGCGTCTTTCCGAGGCGCGCCAGCGCGCCGAGCAGCAAAGTACGGCGCTGGCCACGAGTTTGCGCGAGCAACAGCAGGCAGCGGCCGAACGCGAGAAGTCGCTCACGGAGAAATTCGACTTGCTTTCGCGCCAGTTGCTGGATCAGCAAAGCCAGAAACTCACGGAGCAGAATCAGGCCAATCTTGGCGTTTTGCTCACCCCGCT
>JAGWXP010000191.1 GCA_018969845.1 Lysobacteraceae bacterium
CGCGGCCAGTCCTCTTCGGCCAGGTCGCCGTTGCGCAAGTGCTGCTGGTCGATGCGGCCGAGCGAGGAAATCAGGCGGAACGCGAGTTGCGAGGCCGACATTTCCATCGAGAAGATCGCCACTGCCTTGCGCGACTTGATCGCCGCGTGTTCAGCCATGTTGACCGCGAGCGCGGTGTTGTGCACGCAGATATCGTTGGCGACGAAGTTGTGCGTATCCGGGATCGTGAGATCGTAGACTTGCTTCTCGCCGGCGTATTCGATACTGGCAATACGGTCCCAAATAACGTCGCTGTGCGCCAACTCCGCCAATTCGCTGTTGTGCAGCACCATGGCAATACGGGCAAGGCGTTCGCGCGACAGCGCGCGCTTGCCGACATGGCTGTTGCTGTCGCCATAGCCGCTGCGGCGAGCGAGTTCGGCCCATGACATTCGGCCTTTGGCCGCGGCGATGCGTTCCCACACCTCGACGGGCAGATGGTCGACATTGCTTTGATGACGCCGTCCCGCCAGTGCTGTCATTACCCGTTGCAGCGCGCTTTCCTTTCCGAAGATGCCGATCTCGCTGGCATATGCGCTGATCGATTTTGCATCGGTGATCTCGACCTGCCACGAGACGCGGCGCGCGTCACGATACCGTACCCAACGCTGACGCAATTTCGCGATCACTCCAAAACGCAGCAGGAGATGCTGCACCTGACGCGCCAGTCTTTCGCTCGTGCTGGAAAAGCCCAGCTGCGCCTGGCCGGACGCGAACGTGCTGGCCCAGCCATCAGTCGCAAAAAGCCGGTTCAGAAAAAGTGCGACCTGATCGCGCGCCAGCGTGAACACGGGTGCCGGCACGTGCTTGACCTGCGCGGGCGATCCGGCGAGACCCAGCGCGGTGAGCCACTGCGTCAGCGGATTCCTGGCCATGGCATGCCCGGCGCACAACTCGTCTGGCTCCACCGCGAGCACCGTCGCAACCCGCTGGAGCGTCGCCGGCTGCGGCAGGCTGCGCGCCTGCGCCCACTGCGTGATCAGCGCCGGCGAAACGCCGGCGGCGGCGGCAATAGCCCGGCGCGAGCGGCCATCGGCAGCGAGTGTGGATCGCAGGCGTCCCGCGAACGCCTCGCGCGCCACCCTCTCCCCTGCAACGCCGGGGATACGCCAGGACGGCGCCTTGTCCGCGCGCGATTCGCTCGAACGCAATCGCACGCCGCCGAACGCGGCGACCGCAGCGCCGAAATCGGAAACGATCGCGGGATTCGTATTGGTGAATCGGGGGGTCGCGCCTGTCAATCCGCCATCGCCGATCAGATAGGCAAGCAGCTTGATCTCGCAGTCGCGCCAACGCGTCGTGCCAAACACCGGCAGCACGCGCGGCACGGCGATCGCGTCGCCGGGTTTCAACTGCTCCAGGCGGCGCCAGCCGCGTGCCGTCAAGAATGGGTGCACCCACGTCGTTTGCACGCGGCGCCCCAGACGCGTGGTCACCTCGAACACCGGCTTGATGCCGTCGTCCACATAGGCCGAAGGCGCCGCACGACCAAACTTCATGTCATCCCGCAGTGTCGCAACCCGGCCACTCTTCGCCTCGTGGAATGCGGCCATCGTGGTGACCGCGCCATCGTCCGCGACCAACTCGGCATCGTGCGCCAGGCATTTGCCCATCGACGGCCGTGCCGCGACGATGATCAGATCGGCCGGTTGCAGGCCCGAGGTCAACTCGTCGAGATCGGCGAAACCGGTGGCCAGGCCGGTGACCGTATCCTTGCTCTCGTAGCGACGCGACAGGATCTGGAACGCCTCGTGCACCGCGGCGCGCATCTCCACATAGCTTTTCTTGCCGCGCGCGCCGGTTTCGGCGATGTGGAACACGCGCTGTTCGGCTTCGGCGAGGATCTCCTCGGACTTGCGCCCTTCGGGCTGGAAACCGTCGCCGACGATCTGCGTGCCGGCCTCGATGAGCTGGCGCAGCACGGACTTCTCGCGCACGATGCCGGCATAGGCGAGGATGTTCGCCGCGCTCGGCGTCGCGTTGGCGAGCTGGATCACGTAGGCCACACCGCCGACCTCGTCGGCCAGGCCGCTGGATTCGAACCACTCGCCCAGCGTCACCGCATCGCAGGGCTGATTCTTGCTCGCCAGATCGCCAATCGCGCGGAAGATCAGACGGTGGTCGCGGCGGTAGAAATCCTCTTCGCCGAGCTTGTCGGCAATGCGTTCCCAGGCGTGTTCGTCGAGCATGAGTCCGCCGAGCACGGCCTGTTCGGCATCGATGGAATGCGGCGGCACGCGCAACGCGTCGACACGCGTGGAGGAAAACATCCTGTCGGGTGAAGCGGCCATGCGCATCCTCGTCGGGCAATGCCGGCGATCATACTCAGCGCCGTCTCACCGCGCGATACGATAACCGTGTGGATAAGCTGTGAGGCGATAAATGGTCGCAGCAGCCGTCATTCCGGCAGGGATTGCCGGAATCCAGGAGCCAAGGACGGCAACATATCGTGATCGTAAAGAGTGACTACAGCATCCATGCAGTCTGGATCCCGGCATTCCATGCCGGGATGACGAGCAAGAAAAAGGGCGCCCGAAGGCGCCCTGGTCGAACATCTCAGTTCGAACGGTGGCTCACTCTTCCGCCGCCACCGTGACTTTGACAATCGTATGCACGTCGGCATGCAGATGCACGTGGATCTCGAACTCGCCGGTGTGGCGGATCGGGCCCTCGCCCATCACCACTTCGCTCTTTTCCAGCGCATGGCCGGCGGCGCTGAACGCCTCGGCAATGTCGCGCGGACCAACCGAGCCGAACAGCTTGCCTTCCGGACTCGCGTTCGCCTTGACCGTCACCGCGGCGCCCTCCAGCGCTGCCTTGCGCGCCTCGGCGGCACCCAGCACGTCATTGGCCTTGGCCTCGTATTCGGCGCGGCGTTTTTCGAACTCGGCCACATTCGCGGCGGTGGCCGGGACGGCCTTGCCGTGCGGCACCAGATAGTTGCGGCCGTAACCCGGCTTGACCTTGACCTTGTCGCCGAGGTTGCCAAGGTTCTTCACTTTTTGCAGCAGTACCAATTCCATGAATTTCTCCGATTCGTTAGCGCCGGATCGCGTCCGGCGCAGCTTGCTTCAGTTGTCCGAATGGACCTGAGATTTAATGATTGTCGCAGTACGGCAGTAGTGCGAGAAACCGCGCGCGCTGGATCGCCTGCGTCAATTCGCGCTGGTAGCGCGC
>JAGWXP010000036.1 GCA_018969845.1 Lysobacteraceae bacterium
GGAGTGTCTTGCAAGCGCCGGCGTCATATCAAAGCGCATTGTGATCGTTGTCACCCGATCCGCCAGCGCCGCGTCCGCTGCGAATGCCGCAGCGGACGCGTTGGAACTGGATGCCGAACTGATCCTGCGCGATGCGAAGAACGATAGATAAGTGCAGACAAATCCGGACGCGACGAGCGGATCGATTGTCGCTGCCATGTGGTTCGAGTTGAGGGGACGGCGGCAAAAGATGGAATCGAACTGCCGATGAGTTTGACGCCTCAAACCAATCGTCGATATCAGTTTTCATACAGCCACGTACGGCCGGTTCAACAACCAGCTAAGCTGGCTCGGCGAATCCCGCTGCTGCTGTTGACGGGGCTGGCGATTTTCACCAGATACACACTACCGTATCTATCTGGAAACGGATCAACTGCCGGCGATGAGCGTTTCAAAATGGCCAAAGATGACAGGGTCGAATTTCGTTCCACGTTCGCTCCGAAGAACATCCATCACGTACTGATGGGATCTCGCTTGTCGATGGTGTCGAGTTGTCGTCATTGCATCGTAGCTGTCCGCCAACAAGATGATCCTGGAGCAGACCGGGATGCGCTCTCCTGAAAGGCCATCGGGATAGCCGGTTCCGTCAAACGCCTCGTGATGATGGCGCACAACGCGGGCGATCTGCCCCGCATCGGAATGGGCAATCGCCTCGATGATCTGTTGCCCGAGTGCAGAGTGCGTTTTCATGATTTCCCACTCATCCGGCTCCAGACGGCCCGGTTTGAGCAGGATCCGGTCGGGAATGCCGATCTTCCCCACATCGTGCAGACGCGCAGCGGCGCGGAGAATGGCAAGTTCCCCGGCATTGAGTTCACACAGCAGACCGAGTTGCGTGGAGAAGGCTTCGACACGGCCGCAATGGCCTGCCGTATACGCGTCTCTTTTTTCGAGAGCAATCCCGAGGCAGTCCTGTTGCTTTTGCAGGGAAAACGAAGACACCCATGTGTCTTCGACCGTACGGCCATCCTGCAAGAATGCTGTTGATCCGGATTTAGGGTAGGCCTGCATGGAATCGCGTGTAAGCGGAGTATCGGTTTACGGCCGGGGAAGCCGGCCCTCGGGGCGGATCGTAAATTGATTGAGCGGGGCTTTCCAGCCACGTGTCGACTGAGTCCATATCCTGTGGCAGACGCATAGAGCCGGAATTCGATGCCGGTCGCGGCAGCGCTTGCTCCAGATCAATTACACGTTCAAGCATATTCCGTACCATCGCTGTGGCGTGTCCGGCCAGCATACCGCACCGCACGCCATACCGGGAACTTCATGCCGCGCGCGAGTGCCGTGCACGGCTTCCGAGTCCGATCGCCAGAGGCCCACGATGAACCCTGCCGTCTTTGTGCACAAACAGTTGTCGTATTTCATCGGCACCGATGAAAAGCGCCCCATCCATCTGTTCCGCGCCCCCGTTTCACCCATGTTCGATCACGAGCGGGCCCGGATCATCCTGCGGCGCATGGAGGTTTTGGCCTGGATTTTCATGCTGCTGGTACCGCTTTGGATACTGATCGACATCCGCATATTTCCTGCGGAGGTGATCCGCCAGCTCGTATTCGGCCGAATCCTTGCGACACTCTGCCTGGGCCTGCTGCTGTTGATCTCGCTGGTTGTGGTGGAACGGGCATCCTGGCTGGTGTCATACCTGTCGCTGCTGTTCCTCATGGCGATACCGGCGGTTTTCGAGCTGTTCGCACAGCCCGTATTCAGCGCCTGGCTGGCGCTGGGCGCGCACGCCTCCGAGACGCAGGCGGCCGCGATCTTCCTGTACCGGCAGTTGCCGATCATCTATATCTCGGGGCTGGCGCTGTTCCCGCTGACCCTGCTCGAGTCCCTGCCCATTGCCATTGCCATTACCGTCATCGATGCCGTCGTGGATATGGCTGGGTTCAACCTCAGTGCCCTGCACGCGGCTCACTGGGCCGGCTTGTGGGTGGTTTTCGTGACCGGCGGCACGGCGATCCTGGCGGGTGTCGTGCAATTCAATCTGTTCCTGCAGAATCACCGGCTCGAGGATTTCGACGACGATTCGGGCCTGATGAAAAGGCGCGCAGCGCAGGAACTGCTGAAGCTCGTGTGGTCCGACAGGTCGCATAAGAATGAGTGCATCGGCATCGGCATGATGGCGTTGCCGCAGCCGCCGGGCTATGCCATCGACAGCCAGACCGAGTCGAAATGGCTGGCCAACGAGGCGGAATTCCTGCGCCTGCACCTGCTGCCCGGAATGTATGGTGTCCGCTGGTCCAGTCAATGTCTGGGCGTGGTTTCCATGGGTCACACGCGCCAGGAAATCGAAGGCATGCTGAACGCGCTTTACGGAAAAAACGCCGCGTCCGCTTCACATGGCAATCGTACATTTGCCGTTGCCGAGCGCACCGTGGACAACAGCGTTGGTCCCCACAATCTGCTGTCCATCGCCGAGCAGAAGCTCAAACGCGCGCTTGCAAATGCCTGATGCCGAGTTGCGCGGTGGACCGGGCAAGGGGCACTTGAGAGTGATGGTGTCGCTGACAAGGCGTCGATCACTTAAACTTTTTCCGCCCAATCGCGCATCTGTGTAGTGACAGCATCGCAGTCGATCTCCTGGTCACCGGGAGAATTGAACCGCTGCATTTCACCGCTTCGCAAAGATCTCGGACGCCATTCATGCCCACCTCGACGCTTCGCCCGTTGCCACTCATTCCGGCACTGTTCTACTTCGGAATTCCCGCAGCGGTCGGCTATGTGTCCGTCTGGAAGGTTCTGCCCATGATGGATCGGGCAGGGGCCTCTCCCCTGCTGCAATTTGTGGTTTTCGGCAGTGCGCTTATCTTGATACTGATCGCTGCGTTTGTCGCCTACGGTCTGGAAGGCAATCCCTGGACCTGGGCCGATTTGCGTGACCGGATGCGCCTCCGGATGCCGACAAGAAACGGATGGGCCTGGGCGATTGGCCTGGCGCTCGCCAACGTCGGGCTGTACATCGGCGCATCCATTGCGGTAGCCGCCGTGTTTCCCCACGTGAGGCCTCCTCTCGCGGTCGCGAAATTGCTGGGCGATGACGAGCATTTCCTCGGTTCTCCGCTCCACCATGCGTGGCCGTTGTTCGGAGCGTGGGTGCTGTTCTATCTCGTGAACGTCTTTGGCGAAGAGTTATGGTGGCGCGGCATCATTCTTCCGCGCCAGGAACTCGCACACGGAAAAAACGCCTGGATCTTCCATGGAGTGCTATGGGCCGGGTTCCACATCAGTGTTTTTCCAACCGACTTCTTCGTTCTGCTGCCTGGCGCGCTCGCCTATGGATGGGTGTGTCAACGGCAGCGAAGCACCATCCCCGGTCTGGTGGCACACGCCGTGCTCAACGGGCTCGCCGGGATCCACATCCTTACCGGAATACTGCACTGAAATTTTTCACAGGCACGGAATAAGGCTGCCGGCGCGCGAAATCCAGCGTATGCCGACGATCTTTGCCGCAGTGTCTGCGGTACGCATATTTGACGACCGATCATCTGCGTGATGCCGCGAGCCGGATCGATGGCACGTTTACGGCACAGCGGCCGAAACTGCAGTTGGTCCGCAGTCGCTAAGTGATTGACTGGGAATGGTGGCCAGGGACGGAATCGAACCGCCGACACGGGGATTTTCAGTCCCCTGCTCTACCAACTGAGCTACCTGGCCTTGTGGCGTGCGGGGCCGGACGGCGCCGCGGAAGGGCGCGTATTACAGCGGCTTCGCGCAGGCGAGTCAAGGAAAACGGCATCATGCGCGACGGAATTGCGCGTGCGCTCGTCTGTCTTGCATGATTCGCCGACAAGGAGCCGCCATGCGTAACATCATCACGTTTGCGATCGTTGCGTTGTGCGCCGCGATCCCGGCGCGCGCCGATACCGCCGTCTACATGGCGCAGCAGCTCGCGCACTACCAGAAATACGCGCAGGCTCCGGTCGAGCGCTTTCCGATGGTCAGCTTGTGGCAGTGGCAGGTGGTCGGCAAGGACAAGGTCGTGGTTTGGCCGACGATCAACACGGCGTATCTGATCACCGTGTACAAACCCTGCATCAACCTCGATTGGGCCCGCGGCATCGGCATCACCCAGAACACGTCGATGCACGTCGACGCCAAGTTCGATTCGATCGTGTTCGATCACCAGAATTGCCGCATCCAGGAAATCCGCCCGATCGATTACAAGGCGTTGCGGGCGGACGAAAATTCCGCCAAAGCCGCAAAAGCGGATGCGAAGTAACGGTCAGGTCTCGGGGATATAACCCGCTGGCGCTGCGGAGCCTGCGCCGAACAGGAACTTCTGCATCTCCGCTTCGAGAAACGTGCGCGCCTTGGGATCGAGCGGCGAAAGCCGGTTCTCGTTGATCAGCATGGTCTGGTGCGCGAGCCATGCGGCCCAGGCTTCGCGCGAGATTTCCGCGAAGATGCGTTTGCCCAGTTCGCCCGGATACGGAGCGAAGGCAAGTCCTTCGGCCTCGCGCTTGAGTTTGGTACAGAACACGGTGCGCGGCATCAGGGATTCTCCTCGATACTGGCGATGAGCCTGCGTACTGGCGCGGGCACGCCGAGTCCAAGGACATCGTCCGGTAGCAGCCAGCGCCGATGGGGACTGTCGGCGACGCCGCGTGCGGATGCGACGACGCCGGTCAGTGGCGTTATGTCCAAACGGTAATGACTGAACGCGTGCACAAACGGCGGCATTGGATGCAGTGCCTGATTCGCACCAAGTCGGTGGCGCACGGATTCCGCGCTGTCGGCTTCCGGCAGGCTCCACAACTGCGCCCACACACCGGTCGGCGGGCGGCGTTCGAGCAGGATGCGCCCGGCGCGGTCGCGCAGCAGCAGCATGATCGTCTTGCGCGTCGGCAGCGCGCGGCTGGGTTTGCGTTCCGGCAATTGCGCGACGCTTCCCTCGCGGTGCGCCACGCAGCTTCGCTTGAGTGGACATGTGGTGCAGCGCGGTTTGGCGCGCGTGCAGACGGTCGCACCCAGATCCATGATCGCCTGCGTGTAGTCGGCGATGCGCTCGTGTGGCGTGTGCGCCTCGGCGAATTCCCACAATTTCTTCTGTACGGATGCATCGCCCGGCCAGCCGCGCACGCCGTGGAAGCGCGCGAGCACGCGCTTGACGTTGCCGTCGAGGATGGCAAAGCGCAAGCCGTGCGCCTGCGCCAGGATCGCGCCGGCGGTGGAACGGCCGATGCCGGGCAGGGCGGCAAGGGCGTCGAAATCGCGCGGCAGCGCGCCACGCTGGCGCTCGACGCAGATTTGCGCGGCGCGGTGCAGGTTGCGCGCGCGGTTGTAGTAACCGAGCCCCGACCATAGCGCGAGCACGTCGTCCAGGGGTGTGGCAGCGAGCGCGCGCAGCTTTGGATACTTTTCCACAAAGCGCAAAAAGTACGGAATCACGGTGATGACTTGCGTCTGTTGCAACATCACTTCGGCGATCCACACACGATAAGCCGTGCGCGGATGCTGCCACGGCAGATCGTGGCGGCCGTGGACGTCGTACCAGCGCAACAGGCGCTTGGGGAACGAATCAGGCATCGCCGAGTGTTTCTGACAGCAGGCCGTCGACGAAGGCTTGCGCATCGAACTCGCGCAGATCCTCGGCGGTTTCGCCCAAGCCGACGAAACGGATCGGCAGGCCGAATTCGCGCGCCAGCGCGAACACCACCCCGCCCTTGGCGGTGCCGTCGAGCTTGGTGACGACGAGACCGGACACGCCGATCGCCTGCTTGAACTGGCGCGTCTGGCTGATCGCGTTCTGGCCGGTGGTGCCGTCGATCACGAGCAGGACTTCGTGCGGCGCTTCGGCATCGAGCTTGACCAGTACGCGCCGGATTTTCGCGAGTTCGTCCATCAGGCCGCCCTGGGTGTGCAGGCGCCCGGCGGTGTCGGCGATCAGCACATCGGCGCCTTGGCTGCGCGCCGATTGCAGCGCATCGAAGATCACGCTGGCCGCATCGGCATTCGCGGCTTGCGCGATTACCGGTACGCCGTTGCGTTCGCCCCAGGTTTTCAATTGTTCGACCGCCGCCGCGCGGAAGGTATCGCCGGCGGCCAGTATCACCTCGTCTCCCTGGTCGCGGAAACGCCGTGCGAGTTTGCCGATGGTCGTGGTCTTGCCGACGCCGTTCACGCCGACCATCAGGACGACGAAGGGCTTGCGCGCGGGGTCGATGCGCAACGGCTGTGCGACTGGCATGAGCAGGGCGACGAGCCGCTCGCGCAAGGCCGACAGCAGTTGGCCGGCATCGGCGAATTCGCGCTTGTGCAGCCGCGCGCGCAGCGATTCGATGAGTTCGCTGCTGGCGACGCCGCCGACGTCCGCGCCGATCAGCGTGGTTTCCAGTTCGTCGAGCAGGCTTTCATCGAGTTTCGGATGCCGCGCGAACAGGTCGCGGATGTCGCGGTTGAGCACGCTGCGCGCCAGGCGTTCGCGCCAGGGTTTTCTTGCGGATTCGGGTGCGGGTGCGCCTGGTTCCGGTTCGCGATTTTTCCAGAATTTTAGCATTGCGGATCGACTTCCACGACAATGGCGCCATGGTATCACCGCGTCCGTCCTCTCCACCCGGTAAATTGCGCATCATCGGCGGCGCGTTGCGCGGCTCACGCATCGCCGTGCCGGACGTGCCGGGCCTGCGGCCCACGCCCAATCGCGTGCGCGAGACGCTGTTCAACTGGCTCGCGCCGCTCATCCAAGGTGCGAAGTGCCTGGATCTTTTCGCTGGCACCGGCGCACTCGGGATCGAAGCCTTGTCGCGCGGCGCCGCGCACGTCGATTTCGTCGAGACCGATGCACGACTGGCGGCATTGCTGCGCGAAAATCTCTCGCGCCTCAAGCAGGATGCGGGCGTTGATTGCAGCGATGCGCCGCGTTTTCTCGCGCAAGGCACGCAGCGCTACGACATCGTGTTCCTCGATCCGCCGTTTGCGTCGAACTGGTGGACCACGGTGGCGCAGGCGCTGGAGACGCATGGGCGCTTGCAGGATGCGGCGTGGATCTACATTGAATCGCCCGCGGGCTCGATGCCGGATTTGCCGCGGAACTGGACGTTGCATCGCGAGGGCCGCGCCGGCGAGGTGCGTTACGTGCTCTATCGCCGCGCCGGGCCATCGGCTAAGCTCTAGCGGCCATGTCCACGCCGTCCGACAAAGCGGCCCGCTCGCGCATCGCGGTGTATCCGGGCACGTTCGATCCCATCACCAACGGTCACGCCGATCTGGTCGGCCGCGCCGCGCCGCTGTTCGACCGGCTGATCGTCGGCATCGCCGAAAGTCCGAGCAAGAACCCCGGCCTTCCGCTGGACGAACGCATCCAACTTGCACGCGCCGCGCTTGCCGGCATCGCCAATGTCGAAGTGCGCGGATTTTCCTTGCTGCTGGCGAATTTCGTGCGCGAAACCGGCGCCGGCGTGATCCTGCGCGGCCTGCGCGCGGTGTCGGATTTCGAGTACGAGTTCCAGCTTGCCAGCATGAACCGGCACTTGATCCCCGACGCCGAAACCCTGTTCCTGACGCCGGCCGAGCAGTACAGTTTCATTTCCTCCTCGCTGGTGCGCGAGATCGCGCGGCTGGGCGGGGACGTTTCGGATTTCGTCCACCCGGCGGTGCAGCAGGCGCTGCGCAACCGCTGGAAAAATTCCTGAAAATGCAAAGGTGACTTTATGAACAAGTATATTCGTACACTCTCGTTCGCGCTGTGCTCGGCGCTGTTGCTCGCCGCCTGCGGTCCGAGCGACGAGGACAAGCAGAAAGCCGCCGAAGCCGCGGCCCAGGCGGCAGCCAACGCGCCGGTGCCGCTGCCCGCGCCGGGCGCCGACGATGCGGCCTGGCAGAAGTACCTGGTCTCGGTCGTGACCCGCAACATGCAGGGCGTCAAGACCAACCATCCGTTCATGTATTATGTGCCGGCGGGCGATACCCAGGCCGCGCAGGACGCGCGCAAGAGCCAGCTCGACAATGTCGCCACCACGGTCGCGCGCGGCGTGCTGCCCGGCAACATGCTCGCCTTCGGCGGCCCGGATTCCAAGGCCACCGCCGATCTGATCGTGGAAGCGTTCAAGGACGCCAACGAAGGCTCGTTCAAGGATGTCGTCGTGCTGTTCGCCGGCGCCAGTGCGGACCAGCAGCGCGTCCAGGACGCGATCGCGAAATCGGGGGCGGAACTGCGCTTCGTGGAGATGAAATGACGTTATCGCCTCTCCCGCTGGCGGGAGAGGCCGGCGCGCGCGGCGCGCCGGGTGAGGGTGGTTTTGGACGCCGAATGGGTTTACCAGCCACCCTCACCCTGACCCTCTCCCGCCGGCGGGAGAGGGGGAAAGCATGGCCCTGAAGATCCTCGACACCTGCGTCAACTGTGACGTCTGCGAACCGGTCTGTCCGAATACGGCGATCGCGCAAGGTCCGGTCGTCTACGAAATTGAACCGGACCGTTGCACCGAATGCGTGGGTCACTTCGACGCGCCGCAGTGCGTGGAAGTGTGCCCGGTCGAATGCATCATCAGCGACCCCGGCCATGCCGAATCGCAGGACGCGTTGCTGGCGAAATACCGGATGCTGACCGGCGGAGAGCAGAAATGAAAAAACTGTACATTGCAGCATTTGTCGCGTTTGCCGCATTTGCCAGCGGCACGCACGCTGCCGAGCGTCCCGGTCACGCTGCGATAGCCAGCGCGCACACACTCGCCACCCGGGCCGGGTTCGAAGTCCTCGCCGAGGGCGGCAACGCCTTCGACGCGGCGATCGCGGTGGCGTCCACGTTGTCGGTGGTCGAGCCGCAGAGTTCGGGCATCGGCGGCGGCGGGTTCTTCATGCTGCATCGCGCGAGCGACGGCAAGAACGTGATGCTCGACGCGCGCGAGACCGCGCCGGCAGCGGTGCGGGAATCGCAATACCTCAAGCCCGACGGCACGCCGAACCGCGATACCGCGCTGTACGGGCCGCTCGCGGCGGGCATCCCCGGCGAGCCGGCCGCGCTGGTCTGGCTGGCTGCGCATTACGGCAAGCTGCCGTTGGCAAAGTCACTTGCGCCCGCAATCCGCATCGCACGCGCAGGTTTCCAACCCGGCCAGGGTTTCCTCGATGCCATCGCCGGTCACCGTGAACAGATTGCGCGCTATGCGGGAACGAAGGCGCTGTTGATGCCCAACGGCGACGTGCCCAAAGCCGGCTGGACATTCCGCAATCCGGACCTGGCCGCAACGCTCGAACGCATCGCCGCGCACGGCGACGACGGTTTCTACAAGGGCAAGACCGCACAGCTCATGCTCAAGGCGGTGAAGGAAACCGGCGGCGACTGGTCGGCGGCGGACCTGGCCAACTACAAGGTCGTCGAGCGCGAACCGCTGAGCTTCGATTACCGTGGCTGGAAGATCGTCACCGTGGCGCCGCCTTCCTCCGGCGGCGTGGCGCTGGAAGAGATGTTCAACGTACTGTCCGGTTACGATCTGGGCGCGATGGATCGGGCGCAGCGCCTGCATTACATCATCGAGGCGATGCGCCGCGCGTTCCGCGACCACAACGAATACCTGGGCGATCCGGATTTCGTGAAGATGCCGCTGGCCACGCTGCTGTCGCCGCAATACGCGGCCGGCCTGCGCGCCAGCATTCTTCCCGACAAGGCCACGCCGTCGGCCATGCTGCCGTCGGCCGTGGCGCACGCTCCGGGCATGCACACCACGCATTTTTCCATCGTCGATGCCGACGGCAACATGGTCGCCACCACGCAGACCGTGAACACGCATTTCGGCTCGTGCCTGGTGCCGCCGGGCACGGGCGTTTTCCTCAACAACGAGATGGACGATTTCGCCCTGGTGCCCGGCGCGCCGAACGCCTATGGCCTGCTCGGCAACAAGGCCAACGCGCCGGCGCCGGGCAAGCGCATGCTCTCGTCCATGACGCCGACATTTGTATTCGGTCCGGAACGTGTCGGCGTGATCGGCTCGCCGGGCGGATCGACCATCATCACGCAGGTGTTCGAGGGCCTGCTCGCCTTCATGCACGGCGACAGTGCTGCGCAGATCGCCGCCAAGCCGCGCTATCACCACCAGTATCTGCCCGATGTCGTCTACGCCGAGCCGGATGCATTCGATGCGGCCACGGAAAAAGCCCTGGTGGGCATGGGCTACGACATCCAACAACGCGGACACTGGGGTTTCATGAACGTCGTGACCTGGAACCTGCGCACGAACAAACTCGATGCCGCCAGCGATCCGCGTCATGCCTCGGGTTTGGGTGAGGTCAGATGAAACTCTGGTCGATCCTGGGCAATTCTCAACGTCTGGATGGGCGAGCCGGAGCGCTTGCGCGATGCATTGAATTGCATCGCGTGCGACAGCGAGCGCCAGAGGCAGGAGCCGTAGGCCGGGTTGCTTGGCGAGGCAGGATGGCGAGACTAGCAACCGACGCCGCCATCGAACAATCAGGAAATTGAACATGCGCTTCTGGTCGATCCTGGGCAATTCGCAACGTCTGGATGGCGGCGCCATGTTCGGCAATGTCCCGCGCGGCATGTGGGAAAAATGGATCGTTCCGGACGCGGAAAACCGCATTCCGCTCGCGTGCCGCGCGCTGCTCGTCCAGGACCTCGACGGCAAGACCGTGCTGTTCGAAACCGGCATCGGCGCCTTCTTCGAGCCGAAGTTGCGCGAGCGCTACGGCGTGGTCGAGGATCGCCACGTGTTGTGCGATTCGCTGCGCGCGGCCGGTTTTTCGCACGATGACGTGGATGTCGTGGTGCTCTCGCACCTGCATTTCGACCATGCCGGCGGCCTGCTCGCGCCGTGGGCGGCTGGTCAGCCGCCGCGGCTGCTGTTCCCTAAGGCGAAGTTCGTGGTCGGCAAGCGCGCGTTCGAGCGCGCCGTGCATCCGCATCCGCGCGACCGCGCCTCGTTCATCGCCGAATTGCCCGAACTGCTGGAAAAATCCAGCCGCCTGGAACTCGTGGAAAACGCGCATTCCTTCGCGCTTGGCAAGAGCGTGCGTTTCACCTTCAGCGACGGACACACGCCGGGCCTGATGTTGGCGGAGGTCGTGGTGCCTGGCGGTGGCGTGGTCTTCTGCGCAGATTTGATACCGGGCCGACCCTGGGTGCATCTGCCGGTGACGATGGGTTACGACCGCGCGCCGGAATTGCTGATCGACGAAAAACGCATGTTCCTCGAGGACAAGCTTGCGCGTGGCGTGCGCCTGTTTTTCACCCACGACGTGCAGTGCGCCCTTGCGCGCGTGACGCGCGACGAAAAAGGCCGTTTCGGCACCGCCGACGAGCTGCCGGAACTGGCCGGATCGGCGGCTTGACATGGCCAAACGCAGGCGCAAGGGGTCGATGCCGCGTTGGCCGATCGCCGCGATAGTCGTCGTCGCGGCGGGCGCGGCGCTGTGGTTCGCGCGCGCGCATTTGGTGAAGTTCCATTTGACGACGCTCGCCAGCACGCCCGCCGGCGTGCTGAGCGTGGATGCCACGCATATCGATGCCGCCAACGACGGCCGCCGTGTGCACGTATCCGCCATGCTCATCGCCGGCGGCCCGGCGCGCGATGCGCAACTCGGCGTCAGCGCCGCCGCGGCGCTACTTTTGCGCAATGTAGAAATGTTCGAATGGCGCGAACATTGCTCCAGTGCGGTTTGCAACTATGACACCGGCTGGGGCGCGCCGCTGGATTCGGGCAAATTCCGCGAGACTGAAGGCCACGAGAATCCGCCGGCGCCGTTTGCGAACGCCGAGTTCGCCGCGCCGGGACTCAGGCTCGGCGCCTTCGGCGTCGACGCGGCCTTGCTGGTCGCCCAGCATGCGCCACGGGCGTATCCGGTCAACGAGGCCGGCCTGCCGCCGAACCTGGCGGCGAGTTTCAGTGCCGTGGATGGAGTGCTCTATGCCGGCGGTGATCCGGCGCATCCGCAGGTCGGCATGCTGCGTGTGAGTTATCGCGTCGTGCCGCTCGGCGCGGCCACGCTCGAGGGCGTGCAGCGCGGTAGCACGCTATCCGCGAAATAGTCCGGCTAGCCGGGGAGGGTGCCGAGCAATTCGCCGGCGTGATCCAGAAAATACAGCCCGGCGAACAATTTCGGATCGATCGAATAGCCCTCGCGCGCCTTGGCCAGCAGCCAGCGTGGCGCCTGCGCGCGCGGCACTTCGTGGACGACGATGTCCTCGCTGCGGTCGCCGCCGCCTTTGTGTTCGCTGACCAGATCGAAAGCGCGCACAAAGGCGATCACCTCGTTGCTCATGCCCGCCGACGAAGGCCCGGCCATGAGGAATTCCACGCGCCCGGCGCGATAGCCGGTTTCCTCGAGCAACTCGCGCCGCGCAGCGTCCACGGCGCTTTCGTCGGGCGCGCCGTCGCTGTCGCCGACCAGTCCCGCCGGCATTTCGATGGTCCTGGCCGAAATCGCTTCGCGCCACTGCTCGACGAACACGATTCGATCATCCGGCGTGACGGCGACGATGATCACGCCGCCGCCGGGATTCGTGCGTTCGGCGAATTCCCAGCGCCCGCGCTTGCGCAGGCGCAGCCAACGGCCGTTGAAAAGCGTCTGCGTTTGCGTCATTCTTGCCAGCTTTCCTTGTTCGAGTTCTGCTTCGGCGAACTTCGCCGCCGCGCCGCGGTCATAGCCGCCTCACATCATCACGGATTCACCCATGAAGATTCAATGGATCATCGCTGCCGCGTTCGCGGTCATGACGTCGGTCGCCGTCGCGCAGCAGCAGCCCGCGCCGGACGATGCGGCCAAGGCACAGGCGGAAATGGTCAAGCGCGCCGAGGCCCTCACCGAACAGCAGATCATGCAGTCGCACGACCTGCCCGGACTGGGCCGCCTTGGCCAGCTGTATGCGGCGCAAAACGACATGCAGCGCTTCATCTGGGTGCTCAAGCGCGCGGGTGAGCTTTCGCCGAACTCCGGCGACCTGAAAATGCAGCTGGCGCTGGCCTACGCGAAGACCGGCGACAAACCGCACGCCTACGACACCCTGATCCGCATGCAGACGCAAGGGTTCGGCTACGACATCTCCAAGGACAAGCGCTTCGATCCGATCCACGGCACCAAGGTGTGGGATTACATCGTGGCCAATCTGCAGGTGAACGCCAAGCAGTTCGGCGAGGGCAAGACCGCGTTTACCCTGCCCAAGGGCGATTACCTGTACGACGCGCTGGCGTGGGATGCCAAGCGCGGCGACCTGCTCGTCGGCAGCGCGCGCGACGGTTCGATCCGGCGCGTGGACGCGCACGCCAAGCTGACGGATTTCGTCAAGCCCGACGCGGCCAATGGCCTGTGGGGCGTGAATGCGCTCGCGGTGGACGCGGCGCACGGCAAGCTCTATGCGGCGAGTTCCTCGACCACGATTTACCAGGGATTCAACGGCGACAACGCCGGCAAGGCGGGCCTGTTCGAGTTCGACCTCGCCAGCGGCAAGTTCCTGCACAAGTATATTTTTGACGCCGGCGACGGCACGCACCGGCTGACTGCGCTGGTGGTCGCGTCCGATGGCAAGGTCTACGCCGCCGACGCCGCGCGCCGGCAGATCTTCAAGCTCGAAGACGGCAAGCTGCGCGACATCGTCAACAACCCTAAACTGACCAGCTTCAGCGCGCTCGCGGTTTCCGGCGACGGCCGCACGTTGTATCTGGCCGACTACGCGCTCGGCCTCTTCGGCTTCGACCTCGCCACCGGCAAGGCGTTCGAGGTTGCCTACGATCCATCGCGTCTCGTGCTCGGCGGCATCGTTTCCATGGATTGGTACGACGGCACCCTGGCCATCGTCGAGGACGGCATGGTGCCCGGGCGCATCATGCGCCTGCAACTGGACAAGGACGGCCGCAAGATCACGAGCGCGATGCCGCTCGACGTCGCGCATCCGCAATTCGCCGCGCTCGGCGCCAGCACGATCGCGGGCGACAAGTTGTACACCATCGTCAACCGCCAGGACGGACTCTACGACGACCACGGCGTGCTGACCGACGCGGACAAGCTCGCGCCGACGATGATTTTCCGCAGCAATCTGCGCTTCGCCTGGGGCCAGAGCGGGGTCAGCGGCGGCGGCGCTTCGGAAATCGCGCCGGACAAGTCGGGCAAGCTCAGGAAGAGCGACATGAAACCGGGCGTGCCCGTACCGGCGAAAAACGGGTCGGCCGCAGCGGAAAAGCACTGATCAAACCGGCGGCAGTTCCCTGCAGCGCTTGCGCGTAAGCGGCCCGAATCGCAGCGTTTCCAACAACGCATCCAGCGCGCCGCCATCGATTGCGGCGCGCGCAAGTTCGGTTGGGTGCGCCGGCACCGGCGCATCCAGCACGATGCTGGCGAGCGTGCGCGACAACATCGCCTGCGCATGGTGCTCCTTGAGACGGGCATAGGTCTGTCCAGCGCCGCGCAGGCGCAGGTAGGGCACTTCCTCGATGCGCGCGTAGAGTGCGTCCAGCGAATCGAAATGCGCGAGCAGCTGCGCCGCGGTTTTCGCGCCGACGCCGGGCACGCCGGGGATGTTGTCGACCGCGTCGCCGGTCAGGGCGAGGTAATCGATGACCTGATCCGGACGCACCCCCAGACGCTGCTTGACGCCATGCGCATCCCAGCGCGCGTCGCGCGAGAAATCCCATTGTTCGTCGCCGTCCGCTATGAGCTGGGCGAAATCCTTGTCCGCCGACACGATCACGCCGCGCATGCCGTGCGCACGCGCGACCGCGAGCGCGCTGCCGATCAGATCGTCCGCTTCGTATTGCGTGTCGCTGAGCACGCACAGACCGAACGCCACCGCCATGCGCTTGCAGTAGTCGAATTGGACTTTCAGTTCCTGCGGTGGCAGTTCGCGGTTGGCCTTGTACGCGGGATAGATCGCGTTGCGAAAGGAGCTGGTCAGCGATTCGTCGAACGCCGCCACGACATGTGTGGGTTGCACGCGTTCGAGAAAATCGCACAAGAAACGGGTGAAGCCGTGCACGGCATTGACCGGGGCGCCCGCGCTATCGAAAAACTCCGGTGGCATCGAATGCCAGGCGCGGAACACATACAGGCTGGCGTCGATCAGGTGCAGCGTCGACTTCATGCGCGCCATGCGCCGACGATTTGCGCAAGCGGCGGGCGCGTGCGCTCGGGCGCGGCCTCGCGTGGCGTGCCGATATGCACGAAGGCGATGATGCGCTCGTCCGGCGCAAGGCCAAGAAGCGCAGCGGCATCGGCATCGTAGGCGGCCCAGCCGGTCAGCCATTGCGCGCCGAAACCCAGCGCCTGTGCACCGAGCAGCAGGTTGTGGGCGACGCAGCCGGCGGACAGGAGCTGTTCCTGCGCCGGGATCTTCGCGTGTTGATCGTCAATGCGCGCGATCACGGCGACGATCAGCGGCGCGAAGACCCAGCGCTCGCGATCCTTGTGCAACAGCGCGTCGGCGATGCCGGGTTCCTTGCGCTGATGGATTTGCGCGAGCCCCTGGCCGAGTTCGTGTCGCGCGTCGCCCGCGATCGTGAGCAACCGCCATGGCGCAAGCTTGCCGTGATCCGGCACCCGGATCGCGGCGCCGAGCAGACGCTCGATCTGCGCCGGTGTTGGCCCCGGCTCGCCGAGCTGGCGCGCGGGCGTGGAACGGCGGCAATCGAGCAGGTCGAGCAGGTCCATGCGGGCGTGGCATTTGGCGGGGACACAGGATAGCAGGTAGCCGCGACCGCCTGGCTTGCGCTAGCATCGGCGCTCGTGCCGCCAATCGGGAGGGGTTCATGGCAATCACCATAGGCGTGGTGCGCGAATCCGCATCCGGCGAGCGGCGCGTGGCGCTGACGCCGGATGTGGCGAAGAAATACAAGGCCAAGGGTGCGGGATTGCTCGTCGAGCACGGCGCCGGTCAGGCGAGTTTTCCGGACGCGGCATTCAAGGACGCGGAGATCGGCGCGGACGTGCGCGGCGTGCTCGGCCGCTGCGACGTGCTGTTGACCGTGCAGCCGCCATCACTGGATGAAATCGCGGGCTTGCGCGAAGGCAGCGTGACGATCGGATACCTGTCGCCGCATCTGGCACCGGAGCGCATCAAGGCGCTTCGCGACCGCAGGATAACGAGCTTTGCGATGGAGCTTCTGCCGCGCACCACGCGCGCGCAGGCAATGGACGTGCTGTCATCACAGGCCAATATCGCCGGCTACAAGGCGGTGCTGATCGCGGCCGAGGCGAGTCCGAAATTCTTTCCGATGATGACCACCGCCGCCGGCACGGTGCGGCCGTCGAAGGTATTGATCGTCGGCGCAGGTGTGGCCGGCTTGCAGGCCATAGCCACCGCACGGCGCCTCGGCGCGCAAGTGGAAGGCTTCGACGTGCGTCCGGAAACCAAGGAACAAATTCAATCGCTCGGCGCGAAATACGTGGAGCTTGGCGTCAGCGCCGCGGGCACGGGCGGCTATGCGCGTGAACTCACCGCCGAGGAGCGCGCGCAGCAGCAGGCCGCGCTGGCCGAGCACATCAAGGGCGTGGACGTCATCGTCACCACCGCCGCGGTGCCTGGCCGCAAGGCGCCGCGCATCATCACCCGCGCGATGGTCGAAGGCATGCGGGCCGGCGCGGTGATCGTCGACATCGCCGCCGAAACCGGCGGCAACTGTGAGCTGACCGAAGCGGGCAGGACCATCGTAGCGTCGAACGGCGTGACCATCATCGGCCCGGTAAACTTGGCCGCGAGCGCGCCGATTCATGCCAGCGAGCTGTACGCGAAGAACCTGTACAACTTCCTCGAATTGAGCCTCAACGACGGCGCGCTGAAGCTGG
>JAGWXP010000192.1 GCA_018969845.1 Lysobacteraceae bacterium
GCCGGATACCTGAACATCATCTATCCGAACAAGATCCAGATCGTCGGCGCCGAGGAACTGGCCTGGCTCGATAGTCTCGACTCACGCCAGCGCTGGGAGATGGTCGAGAAGATCATGGGTTTCGCGCCGACCGCGCTGATCGTGACCAAGGATCAGGCCGTGCCCGCCGACCTGCGCGACGCCGCCAACGAATCCGGCACGCCGGTGTGGGTGAGCAGCCAGCGCGGCCACGAACTGCTCACCTATTTGCAATACCACCTCGCGCGCATGCTGGCGCGGCGCGTGACTCTGCACGGCGTGCTGATGGAGGTGTATTCCATCGGCGTGCTGATCGCCGGCGAATCGGGATCGGGCAAGAGCGAGCTGGCGCTGGAACTCATCACGCGCGGGCATCGCCTGGTCGCCGACGACGCGCCGGAATTCATCCAGATCGCGCCGGACGTGATCGACGGCACCTGCCCGGAGATGTTGCAGGACCTGCTCGAAGTGCGTGGCCTGGGCATCCTCAACGTGCGCGAGATGTTCGGCCAGACGGCGGTAAAGCAGTCCAAATACCTGCGCCTCGTCGTGCACCTGGATCTGCTGCCGCGCGAGCAACCGATCGAGCAGAGCGGACTCGAGCGCATCTACGGCGCGAACAGCTATCGCGAAATCCTCGACACCAAGATTCCGCAAACCACCATCCCCGTCGCCCCCGGCCGCAACCTCGCCGTGCTGGTCGAAGCCGCCGTGCGCAACCACGTGCTCAAGACCAAGGGCATCGATCCCGCGCAGACCTTTCTCGACCGCCAGGCGCACCAGATGCGCCGGCAGGCGCCGTGGTGAGGTATGCTTGCATCGTCATCAACTTTGGCAACTATCGCCAGTGAGGGATGAAGCCATGACCACCGTGCAGATTACCCTGCCCGATGCGCTCGCCCAGGAAGCTGCACAAGCCGGCCTGCTCGCGGCCGACAAGATCGAAGCGCTGCTGCGCCAGCGCCTGCGTACCGAACGCATCGAGCGCATGCAAACGGTGCGCGCCAAGCTCGGCGAAGACCCGCTTCCGTCAATGACGCCGGAGGAGATTCAAGCACAGATCGCCGCTTATCGCGCCGAGCAGCGTGCGCCTCGTTCTTGATACCAATATCGCGCTCTCCGGTTTGCTCTGGGGCAGAACGCCCGGTCAACTGATCGACGCCGCCGTACAGCAGCGCATCGAACTCGCAAGCAGCACGGCGCTTCTTGCCGAACTGCACAGCGTGTTGTCGCGACCTAAGTTTGCACGCCAGTTTGCCAATCGCGACCTAGCCGTCTCCGACTTGTTTGATGGCTACGCCGCCCTTGTCGTCAACGTGTCGCCACTTGCCACACCGCGCGTCGTCGCACGCGACCCCGACGACGATCACGTCATCGCCTGCGCACTCGCCGCACGTGCGGACGCCATCGTCTCCGGCGATAATCATCTGCTCGATCTGCGCGAGCATCAGGGCATCGTGATCCTCACCGCCGCCGATGCGCTCCATCGCATTGCCTAGCCGCTTGACGAATCATGCCGCCGCTGCGCGGGTGACTACCGCGAAGAACAACTCGGAAGCGGAAGATTCAAGAAAATTTCGTTCGGGGGTATCGGGTCGGGCAAAAACACGCCAGTCGATCCCGTCAGCGGCGGATTACCGGGAACAGGCGGCAGTAACGGCACAGGCCGCCAAGATCCCGAAGCTATGCCGGATTGGTATGTGACATAAATGTTGTCACCCCACACCGCACTTCATGCTACAGAGTTGCTAATGGTGAGCAGAATTGCTGACATGCTACCCCATTTCCGTGTCCACAGCGGCCACACATTCATCCCTGTTTTCGGGCGATATACTGGGCATGTCCCGAATCGGCTTACCGTATGGCATCCACCCCGGACAATCCAGCTCCCGCCCCCCGCCTGATCATCGTCAGCGGCATGTCGGGCTCGGGCAAGACCATCGCCCTGCGCGCGCTGGAGGATCTCGACTACTACTGCGTGGACAACCTGCCCGGCGCGCTGCTGCCGGCGTTCGTCGCCGAGACCACGCGCACGGGCATGCATCCGCGCCTGGCGGTCGGCATCGACGTGCGCAACCGACCACAGGATCTGAATCAATTGCCGGCGATCCTGGCCGATCTCGCGCAGCGCGGCATCGAGCATCGATTGATCTTTCTCGATGCGCGCGACGAGGTGCTGCTCAAGCGCTATTCGGATACGCGCCGACGCCATCCGCTGACCGGCGAAGGCGTGTCGCTCGGCGAGGCGATCGCGCGCGAGCGCAAACTGCTGAAACCGGTCGTGGCAATTGCCGAGCGCACGATCGACACCGCCGACTTGAACGTGCACCAGTTGCGTCGCCTGATCGCCACGGAACTCGGGATGGCCGGCGGGCCGCTGTCGCTGCTGTTCGAGTCCTTCGCCTACAAGCGCGGCGTGCCGGCGGACGCGGATTTCGTGTTCGACGCGCGCTGCCTGCCGAATCCGCATTGGGAAGCATCGCTGCGGCCGCTGTCCGGTCGCGATGCAGCGGTGCGCGCCTGGCTCGAAGCCAAGCCGGAAGTCGGCAAGTACCTGGACCAGGTGCGCGACTTTCTCGACGCCTGGCTGCCGCGTTTCGAGGCCGAGAATCGCTCGTACGTGACGATCTGCATCGGCTGCACCGGCGGGCGGCATCGTTCGGTGTACCTCGTCGAATGCCTGGCGGCGCATTTCCGCGGCTGGCGCGAACAGGTACTGACTTTTCACCGGGAACTGGAATGAGCGTCGGTATACTTTTGCTCACGCACGAAGCAATGGGCGAGGCCCTGATCGCCACCGCGCGCCACATCCTCGGCCGCATTCCGCTGCCGTTGGAAGCGCTCGCGGTTCCACCCGGCAGCGATGCGGAAAGCGCCCTGCGCGAAGCCGCGGCGCGCGTGCGTCGGCTCGATTCCGGCGCGGGCGTGCTGGTGCTCACCGACGTCTACGGCGCCACGCCGAGCAACGTCGCGCAGCGCCTGCCGCAACTGGGGCTCGACATCCGCCGCGTCTCGGGCCTGAATCTGCCGATGCTGCTGCGTGCGCTCAATTACCCGGAGCAGCCGCTTGCGGAACTCGCGCAGACCGCGGCCAATGGCGGCCGTGCAGGAATCGTCGAGCATGGTTGAGAAAGATGTGACCATTACCAACAAACTCGG
>JAGWXP010000193.1 GCA_018969845.1 Lysobacteraceae bacterium
TCCACGGTGCGCTGCTCGGCCAGACAGGAGGCGCCTTTGGCCGTGTCCTGGTTGGCGATGGTTCCCGAGCCGACGATGGTTCCTGCGCACAGCGGGCGTGTTCTGGCCGCATGTGCGATGAGTTGCGCGAAATCGAACTGCATGTCCACGCCGCAATCGGCCGCGCCGAACCAATTTCCGTTGATCCACGTGCGCATCGGCAGATGAACCTTGCAGTCTCGCCATGCTTCGCCGAGTTCGTCGGGCGTGACGAACACCGGCGACAACGCCGAGCGCGGCTTGGATTGCAGGAAACCGAAGCCCTTGGCCAATTCCGCCGGAATCAGGTTGCGCAGCGAGACGTCGTTGACCAGGCCGATCAACTGGATGTGCGCCACGGCTTGCTGTGGCGTCGCGGCCATCGGTACGTCGTCGGTGACGACCACGACTTCGGCTTCCATGTCGATGCCGTAGTCCTCGCTGATCGCGAGCACCGGATCGCGCGGCCCGAGGAATCCCGCGCTGGTGGCCTGGTACATCAAGGGGTCGGTATAGAAACTGGCCGGCACTTCGGCGCCGCGCGCGCGGCGCACACGCTCCACATGCGGCAGATAGGCCGAGCCGTCCACGAATTCGTAGGCGCGCGGCAACGGCGCGGCGAGCGCCTCCGGATCGAGCGCAAAAACCTCCTCGCCGTTGATCGTTTGCGCCTTGCCGGCGTCGTGGAGCAATTCGTACACGCGGTTCAGGCGCGGCGCGGCGTTGCTCCAATCCTCCAGCGCGGCCTGCAAGGTACGCGCGATGTCGGTCGCGCGCACCGCGCGCAGGAGTCCACGGTCGACGACGACGAGCGTGCCGTCTCTGCCGCCTTCCTTCAGGCTTGCCAGTTTCATGCTCTTGTCCTCAAACCGGAATCCGTTCGGCCACGTCGCGATGCAAGGCGGCCAGCCCGCGATCGAGCGTGACGAGTTTGCCCTCGTGCTTGCGCGCCAGTGCGGCAAGGTAGGCATCGGTGATCTGGCGATGGCCGATCACGCCGTGCATGCGCACGGCATCGTAACCCAGATCATTTGGCCAGAAACGGTGCCGTGGATGCTTCAGGAAACCATCCAGAATATGCACGGCTTCGGAAATATTCTCCACGACGCGCCCGAGCAACAGCATGCGCAACAGCGTGCCCTGGGTGATCGGGCAGGTCGCAAACGCGCTTTTACGTCCGGCGAACCAGCGCTCGGTGACGTCATGATGAACATGATTGGCGTCGCCGAGTGCTACCAGCACGTTGCCGTCGAGCAGATCGATCACAATTCGTCTTCGAGCGCTTTGACGTCGTCGCTTGTGATCGGCCGGCCCGAACGGAACACGGGCAATCCGGTAACCGGGCTGATCGTGTACTTCGCCGCGTCTTCTGCGACGCGCGCAGGTGCCTTCAGCCCGCGCAGCGCCAACTCGACTACGAGCTTGCTCAAGCTGGTGCGTTGCGAGTGTGCGAGGCTTACGAACAGATCATGCTCGCGTTCGGGAATGTCGATCGTGGTACGCATCACATCATGATGCGCCGTGTTGCATCATGATGTCAAACAGGTATCTTGAACTGCTTGCGCAGCCCCTGCCAGCATCTCCAGTAATCGGCCTGCAATTGCGGCGATTCCAGCGCCTGCCGGGTGGGCCGGATCGCAGCGCGCGTCTCGAACATGAAGGCCATGGTATCGACGATGTGGTCGGGCTTGTTCGCATCGGCCGCACTGGCCTTGTCGAACGTGGCCGCATCCGGACCGTGGCCGGTCATGCAGTTGTGCAGGGAAGCGCCGCCCGGCACGAAGCCGCCGGCCTTGGCGTCGTATTCGCCGTGGATCAGACCCATGAATTCGCTCGCGACATTGCGATGGAACCAGGGCGGTCGGAACGTATCCTCCGCTACCAGCCAGCGTGGCGGAAAGATCACGAAATCCAGGTTGCTGGTGCCGGGCGTGTCGCTGGGTGAATGCAGCACCAGGAAGATCGATGGATCGGGGTGATCGTAAGAGATCGAGCCGATCGTGTTGTGTCGGCGCAGATCGTACTTGTACGGTGCGTAATTGCCGTGCCAGGCGACAACATCGAGCGGACTGTGGCCGATGGCCGCGCGCCACAGATGGCCCTGGAACTTGGCGACCAGTTCGAAATCCCCTTCGCGATCCTCGTGCGCCGCGACGGGCGTGAGGAAATCGCGCGGATTGGCGAGACCGTTCGATCCGATCGGGCCAAGGTCGGGCAGCTTCAGCAAGGCGCCGAAGTTCTCGCACATATAGCCGCGCGCCCCGCCATCAGGCAATTCCACGCGGAAGCGCACGCCGCGCGGGATCACCGCGACTTCCTGCGGCTCGATTTCGACAATGCCCAACTCCGTGGCAAGGCGCAGTCGGCCTTGCTGCGGCACGATCAGCAGTTCGCCGTCGGCATCGTAGAAATACCGGCCCTGCATCGACCGGTTTGCCGCATACAGGTGGATGCCAACGCCCGTCTGCGCCGCCGGGCTGCCGTTGCCGGCCATGGTGAAAAGCCCATCGACGAAATCCGTCGGGACAGACGGCAACGGTTGTGGACTCCAGCGCAGGCGCTCGGGTGTGGCCGGCCCCGATCCGAAATCGTTGTGGAAAGCAGCCTGCTCGAACGGCGCGAACGCGCCGTGCACGGCTGCCGGACGGATGCGGTAAAGCCAACTGCGCCGGTTCGCATGGCGCGGCGCGGTAAATGCCGTTCCGGACAACTGCTCGGCGTACAGCCCGTGCGCCACGCGCTGCGGCGAGTTGCGTCCGACCGGCAATGCACCGGCAATCGCTTCGGTGGCGAATTCGTTGCCGAAGCCGGATTGATAGATATGGTTCATATCAAATCTGTCTCAGCGCCATGGGCCGAGTAGTTGAAGGCTGCGCAGGCATTTTGCAAAAACTTGCTCAATAGCCTGCGCATACTGGCCGTCAAACTCCAGTTTCACGATTACCTCAAACTGCATGGGATCGACTTGACTCGAAGACACGTCGCAACTGAGTCCCTCGTCTGCGACCGATCGAATCAGTTCATTGGTGAACGATTCAAGATTGGCTCTAGCCTCATCTTCTGTTAGCTGATGACCCACGGGCAAATAAGCTTTTCTGTCCCAGTAAACTCGAACCACTTTGCGGACTTTCACTTAGAGTA
>JAGWXP010000037.1 GCA_018969845.1 Lysobacteraceae bacterium
GAAAAACTGCGTGACGGCTATCTCGCGCATCCGGTGAGCTATACTTGTTTTCTGCGCCTGGTGCCGTTTTTCCCGTTTGGCGGCGTCACCATCGCGCTGGCCTGGCTGCGCTGTCCGCTATGGCTGTTCGCCGCCGCCACCGCCAGCGGCGGTTCGGTCATTACGGCGATCGAAACCGCGCTCGGCGCGGGTCTGGCCAGGAACATCGCCGCCAACCGCGCCGTGAGCCTGAGCCTGTTCTCCGACCCGGTCGTGATCGTGCCGCTGCTGGCGATGGGCCTGCTCGCGCTGACCCCGGTCGCCATCGGCAAGTGGCGCGCGCGGCGTAATTGAGCCCGAACGCAGCCTTCGGCTATTCTGCGCCGGTTTGCGCGCCGCCGAACCGGATCCGGAAATCCCCTTGAACCCAGCACCCGCCACAGCCACACGACCTTCGTTCTGGCGCGCGCTGTTGCTCGCACTGCTTGTGGCCGGCCTCAATTTTGCGCTGTGGGCCGCACTGAACCGGCCGGCACAGCCGGCCGACTGGCGCGGAGAAATCGGCGGCTTCGCCTATTCGCCGTACCAACGCTACCAGAACCCGAACAAACTGATCTACCCGAACACCGAACAGGTCGACGCCGACATCAAGCTGCTGTCGAAGTACAGCAAGCGCCTGCGCACCTATGCGGCGCTGGAGAATCCCGCGATCCCGGCAATCGCGAAGAAATACGGCATGACCGTGATGGCCGGCGCCTGGCTCGACAGCCGCTGGCAGCACGACGAGGACGAGATCGCCGCGCTGGTCGACGCGGTGCGCGCCAACGACAACATCACCCGCGTCATCGTCGGCAACGAAACCCTGCTGCGCAACGACATGGGCGTGGACACGCTCATTTCCTACATCGACCGCGTGCGCGCGCAGGTCAAGGTTCCGGTATCGACCGCGGAGCCGTGGCACATCTGGCTGAAGTATCCGCAGCTCGCCAAACACGTGGATTTCATCACCGTGCACCTGCTGCCGTACTGGGAAGGCTATCCGCGCAAGGATGCGATCGGCCTGCAGGTGCTGATGCGCTATTACCAGTTGCAGAGCGCGTTTCCGGGCAAGCACATCGTCATCGGCGAGGTCGGCTGGCCCTCGTCCGGCGACCGCATCAAGGGCGCGACCGCCTCGATCGCGAACGAAAGCCTGTTCATCCGCCAGTGGCTCAATGTCGCGCGCGAACGCGGCTTCGATTATTACCTGATGGAAGCCTTCGACCAGCCGTGGAAGGAGCCGTTCGAAGGCCGCGTCGGCGCGTACTGGGGCATGTTCGGCGCCGACCGCCAGCCGAAATTCGCGCTCACCGGCAGCGTGATCGAAGACCCGGCCTGGCCGTGGAAGGCCGCCATCGCCTGCCTGCTCGCCTTGATTCCGATGTTCTGGTTCGCGCGCCATTTCATGCGTTTCAAGACGGTTGGACTGGTTTTTTTCTGCGTGCTGATCCAGTTGTCCGTTTCGCTGCTGGTGTGGTCGGCGACCCTGCCCTACGCGTTCTACCTCGATCCTCTGGACTGGACGATGCTGAGCATCCTCGCACCGGCGCAGGTGGCGATCATCCTGATTCTGCTGATCAACGGTTTCGAGTTCACCGAGGTGCTCTGGCGCGGCCAGTGGCTGCGTCATTTCGGCCTGCTCGAGACTGCACCGGTCGAGGCGCAGCCGTTCGTTTCAATCCACCTCGCCTGCTGCAACGAACCGCCGGAGATGGTGATACTGACGCTCGATTCGCTGGCCGCGCTCGACTACGAGAATTTCGAGGTGCTGGTGATCGACAACAACACCCGGCGCGACGAGGTCTGGCAACCGGTCGAGGAATACTGCAAGAAACTCGGCCCGAAATTCCGCTTCTTCCATTTGAATCCATGGCCCGGCTTCAAGGCCGGCGCACTCAATTTCGGCCTGCGGGAAACCGCTGCGCGCGCCGAAATAGTGGCTGTCATCGACGCCGACTACGCCGTGCGCGCCGACTGGCTGCGCGCGCTCACCGGGCATTTCGCCGATCCGAAAGTCGCCGTCGTGCAATGCCCGCAGGCACACCGCGACTACGAGCACAACGCGTTCCGGCGCATGACGAATTGGGAATACGACGGCTTCTTTCGCATCGGCATGCACCATCGCAACGAGCGCAACGCCATCATCCAGCATGGCACCATGACGATGGTGCGGCGCGGCGCGCTCGAAGCGACCGGCGGCTGGAGCGAATGGACGATCTGCGAGGACGCCGAACTGGGTTTGCGTTTGATGCACTCCGGCTATGACCTGGTCTACGTCGACGAAGTCATGGGCCGCGGCCTTACCCCCGCCGATTTCACCGCCTACAAGTCGCAGCGCTACCGCTGGGCTTTCGGCGCGATGCAGATCCTGAAGGCGCGCTGGCACTGGCTCACCGAACGCGGCCCGCTCACCTGGGGCCAGCGCTTTCACTTTCTCACCGGCTGGTTCTCGTGGTTCGCCGATGCGCTGCATCTGGCCTTCACCCTGCTCGCGCTGGCCTGGACCGCAGGCATGATCGGACTGCCCGAATACTTCAACCTGCCGCTGGATCTGTTCATCTATCCGATTCTGGGGTTCTTCGTATTCAAGGCCGTGATCGGCATCTGGCTCTACCGCGTGCGCGTGCCGTGTTCGTGGAAGGACACGCTCGCCGCCTCCATCGCCAGCATGGGCCTGTCGCACGCCATCGCGCGCGGCATTTATCTCGGCCTGTGGAAGAAACAGGGCGAATTCGTGCGCACCGCCAAGAGCCGGCGCATCGGCAAGCGCCCGAATCCCTTCGCCGCGGTGCAGGAAGAGTTGCTCATGTTGATCGCCATCGCACTCGGTATCTTCGGCATGCTGCATGCGGTCGGCATCAACTACCTGGAAGGCAAATTGTGGATCGCGATTCTCTGCGCGCAGGCCATCCCGTATTTATCGGCATTGATCGGCGCGTGGGTGGCGTGGCGGGCGGGGGAGCAAGCCGGCTGATACCGTGCGCCCTGAGCGTAGCCGCGCAGCGGCGAAGTCGAAGGGCAGCGGCTTCGACTCCGCGCCTACGGCGCTACGCTCAGCCCGAACGGGCTTTGTAGCAGCCTAACGACCCTCCGCGTGTCGCGCGAACACCCGCTTCAGCGGTTCGATCTTGTTCACCAGCGCGAGTCCTGCACCGCGCAGCGCAGCAATCGGCATTGCCTCGCTGCCAAACACGCGCTGGATCGCGTCGAAGGCATGCGCGGACATAACGTTGTCGCTGCGCCGGCGGCGTTCGTAACGGCGAAGTACCGACTCCGCAGCGAAGTCGCGCTTCGCATCACGTGCTTCGATCAGGACTGCGCCAAGTTCATCGACATCGCGCAGACCCAGATTCACGCCTTGCCCCGCGAGCGGATGTACCGCATGTGCAGCGTCGCCGATCAGGACCAGGCGCGGCGCGAGATAGCGATCGGCAAGTTTCATGCGCAATGGGAACGAGGCGCGCCGGGTCGTCGCCGTCACGCGGCCGAGGCGGAAATCGAACGCAGCGCCGAGTTCGGCGCAGAAGGCGGCATCGTCCAGCGCAAGCAGGCGCCGGCTTTCCGCTTCCGGCACCGACCAGACGATGGAACTGCGGCCGTCGGCCAGCGGCAGAAATGCAAGCGTCGCGCCGGACAGAAAGCGCTGCCAGGCGGTGGATTCGTGTGCGCGCTCGGTCGTCACATGGGCGACGATGGCGCGCTGGCCGTAATCGCGATCGCGGGTGCCGATGCCCGCCATCCCGCGCAGCGCGGAGTCCGTGCCGTCGGCGGCAACCACGAGCTTTGCGGCGATGGTCGTGCCGTCGTCGAACCTCAGCGTACGCCGCTCCGGCGCCGCTTCCGTCGCCGCAATCTTGCTTTGGCAGTGCAGCGTAATCCCCAATTCGTGTCCTAAAGCGTTCCACAGTACGGATTGGATCAGGCGATTCTCGACGATGTAGCCGAGTGCCGGTCTGCCTTCGTCGGCCGCATCGAAATTCAACTCGCCGGGCGCGAGCGAATCCCAGACGCGCATCGCGCGATAAGCACAAACACGCGCATCACGAATGGACTTCCAGACCTCCAGACGTCCAAGCAACTCGATCGACGAAGGCGCCAGCGCGACCACGCGCAGGTCGACGTCGTCCTGCGCATTCCACGGCGTGGGCGCGCGCGGCTCGATCACCGCAACATCGAATCCGGCCTTGGCCAGTGCAAGCGCCAGCGCGGCACCGACCATGCCGGCGCCGACAATCGCAATGTCATTCGATTTGGGAGGGCTCATGCCATAAGATCGTTGAGTTATCCATAGATTGCTGACCCATCTGCATTTTTGTCATTCCGGCATGGATTGCCGGAATCCAGAACACAAGGACGTGAGCCCGCAAGAAGAACGCCATCCGTGACAACTGGATGCCGGCACTCCCTGCCGGCATGACGTGCAATTGAATTACGAAAGTTTTGATAACGCCAGCCTCGGCACGCGGCCGCGAAACCCCATGCCGCGGCGTACCAGCGCGGCTTGCAGCGGCGCGATGCGATCCAGCGCGAGCAGGCCGACGCTGCGCAGAAATTTCAGCGGCGGCGATTCGTTAGCCGTCCAGCGCGCCAGCGCATCGCTCGCCGCGGCCGTGCCATCGCGATCCTCGTGCCGACGCCGCGCGTACTCGGTCAGCAATGCCGGAGCGCCCGGATCGCCACCATGATCGACCAGCATTTCGGCCAGAGTCAGCGCATCGCGCAGGCCAAGATTGAAACCTTGCGCGCCGATCGGATGCAAAGTCTGCGCGGCATTGCCGACCAGCACCGCGCGCGGCGCCACAATCCGCCGGGCGTATAGCCGATGCAACGGATACGAAACGCGCCGTCCCGGGCGCACGAGTTTTCCCAGACGCCAGCCGAAGCGTTCGTGCAGCAGGGCGATGAATCCGGCGTCATCGAGCGCGGCAACGCGCGTCGCATCCGCTGTCGGTACCGTCAGCACCACACCGGCGCGACTTTGTGTCAGCGGCAGAAGCGCGACCGGCCCGGTCGCGGTGAAGCGCTCGTAGGCACAGTCGATGGCGCGTTCCGGCGTTACGGTGGCCACGAATGCTGTTTGCGCGTAGTCGATGGATTCGCTTTCAATGCCGAGTGCAGAACGCACGAAGGAATTCGTCCCGTCCGCACCGATCAGCAGGCGCGTACGCAACCGACGCTCACCATCGGCGGTCGCGAGCGTCGCGGCGATTGCACCATCCGCGTGCGCTATCGCGGTCAATTTCGTCCGCGTCAGACGTTGCAGTGTGCGGCAGTCGTCCAGCCGTGCGAGCAGCCCATTGCCGAGTTCGCGCGCGGGCAGGGTCGCGCCGAAGGCATCCACGCCGTGTCGCGCCGCGTCGAGCCGCACCACGCCGAATTCGCCCTGACGGCTGACGTGGATCTTGCGGATTGGCGTCGCGCGCACGCCGCAATGCGCCCACACGCCGAGCGCTTCCAGCGCGTTCACGGTCGCGCGCGCCAGCGCGAGATTGCGTTCGTCGTAACTCGGCTGCAGGTCGACCTTCGGCGGCGCCGCCTCGGCCAGCGCCACGCGCAATCCGGAGCCGTCGAGGGCGATGGCCAGACTGGCGCCGACCAGACCGCCGCCGGCGATGAGAACGTCCACGTTTTCCATGCAAATGATGATAGCGGTTTTTGCCCCCTCTCCCGCCGGCGGGAGAGGCAACCAGTCAAAAATGCTACGCTGCCATCATGGATCTCATCCTCGTCCGCCACGGCGATGTCGATGCCGCGCCCGGTCTGTGCCTGGGCCAGACCGATGCGCCACTGTCGGCGTCGGGTTTCGGCGCGGTGCAGCAACTCGCGGCAAGCTGGACGGAAAGCGCGCCGCGCTTCCTGTTTTCCAGCGACCTTAAACGCGCGCAGCAAGCCGCGCAGATTTTTGCCGCGCGTTTCGCCATCGAGCCGCTGTTCGACGCGCGCCTGCGCGAAGTTGACCTCGGCGACTGGGACGGCAAGCGCTGGGAAGACGTCATGCGCAGCGATGCGGCGCGCTACGAACACTGGTCGGCCAACTGGGTGATCCAGGAAGCCCCTGGCGGCGAGAGTTTCGCCGATGTCATACGCCGCACCGGCGCGTGGCTTGCTTCGGTACTGGCTTCCACGCGCGACGAGGATACGGTGCTGGCGGTGGCACACGCCGGTTCGATCCGCGCCCTGCTCTGCCACGCGCTCGGCCTGCCCGCGCAACGCGCGTACGCGCTGCGCATCGACCACGCGCATGCCGCGCACATCCGTACCCGCGCCGGCCAGTTTGAAGTATCCTACGTCAATGCCTCCCGGTTCGAATCCGGGTGATGCGCACGAACTCCGGAGAGATCCACAATGCCGCAATTTCCACAAAACCGCACCGTTTCACCGCGCACCGGGATCCTCGCCGCGATGATCGTCTTCGCCGTGACGGTGCGCCTCGTCATCAATTTTGTACCGGGCCTGTTGCCGTATAACTTCACGCCGGTCGAAGCCATCGCCCTGTTCGGCGGCGCCTATTTCGCCAACCGGCGTCTCGCCTTCGCCGTGCCGTTGATCGCGATGCTGTGCGCCGATCTGATCATCGCCACCAGCCTGCCGCGCGCGTGGATCGGCGACTGGCTCGGCACCCTGCCGGCAGTGTATGGCTGCATCGCGCTTACCGTCGCCGGTGGCCTGCGCCTGTCGCGGCGCATCAGCGCGTTCCGCGTGACCGGTTATGCCTTCGTCAGCGCCGTGTTGTTCTTCCTTGTCACCAATTTCGCCACCTGGCTCACGGCCCACACGGGCGCGGGCACGGCCTGCACGCAAAGCCTCGCTTCGTGCTTCGTCGCCGGCATTCCGTTCTTCCGCGGAACCCTGGTCGGCACCTTGCTGTGGAGCGCGATCCTGTTCGGCGGATTCGAGCTGATGCGCCGCCGCTGGAGCGTGCTCGGCGCCGCGACGGCCTGATCCTCGCGGTGGGCAACCGCCTCTCGAAAATCTATACGAAGACCGGGGATGATGGCACCACCGGTCTCGGCGACGGCACGCGCACAAACAAGGACTCGCCGCGCGTAACCGCCTACGGCACGGTCGACGAACTCAACAGTGCGATCGGCATGGTGCTGGCTCAGAAAATTCCCGCCGATGTGGCGGAGACATTGACGCAAATCCAGCACGACCTGTTCGATCTCGGCGGCGAGCTGTGCATTCCGGGCTTGGCGATGGTTCACGCGGCCGACGTGACGCGGCTGGAATCCGCGCTCGACGGCTTCAATGCCGACCTGCCCAAGCTCAAGGAATTCATCCTGCCCGGCGGCGGCATGGCAGCGGCATGCTGCCATCTGGCGCGCACCGTTTGCCGGCGCGCCGAACGCGAGACGGTCGCGCTGGCACGCAGCGAAACCGTGCGCCCCGAAGCGATCCATTACCTGAATCGGCTATCCGACCTGCTGTTCGTGCTGGCACGCGTGCTCGCCCGCGCTTGCGGGCATGGCGAAGTGCTGTGGCAGCACGAGCGTCGCAAACGGAATCCCTGAATAACCTGCTGCGCTTGACGTCTCGCGCGCCGGCAGTGCTCGAAATCCTCATTTACATCCAAGTAAACTCCGGTTTCTGCGCGCTGGCGACGCGCGACCTGTCTTCGCTCGCGACGGTTCTTCAGGGATTCGTTTCTGCTTATCTACTCCCATCCAAGCTGTCTTTTGCACGATCCCGGCCCGGGCCATCCGGAAGCGCCGGCGCGGTTGCGCGCGGTTCTGGATGCACTCGATGATCCGCGTTTTGTCCTGCTCGAACGGGTGCTGGCCCCGCGCGCTACGCGTGCGCAACTCGAACGCGTACACGATGCCACCCTGATCGACCGCGTGTTCGCGAGTGCGCCGAGTGCAGGCTATGCGCAACTCGACGCCGACACCGTCATGTCGCCGGATTCGCTGGAAGCCGCCTTGCGCGCGGCCGGCGCGGTCTGCGCCGCCGTGGACGCGCTGCTCGAGGGCGGCGACACACGCGCGTTTTGCGCGGTGCGTCCGCCCGGTCATCACGCTACCCGCAGGACAGCGATGGGATTCTGTCTGTTCAACAACGTCGCCGTCGGCGCGGCGCTGGCGCTGGCGCGCGGCCTCGAACGCGTGGCGATCGTCGATTTCGACGTGCACCACGGCAACGGCACGCAGGACATTTTCTGCAACGAGCCGCATCTGCTGTATGCCTCAACGCACCAGTGGCCGCTGTATCCGGGCACTGGTGCGCGTGGCGAAACCGGCGCGGGCAACATGGTCAACGCGCCGCTGCCTGCCGGAGCCGGATCGGCGCAATTTCGCACGGCAATGCAGGCAACCGTGCTGCCGCGATTGCACGAATTCCGGCCGCAACTGCTGATGATCTCGGCCGGCTTCGATGCGCACCGGCTCGATCCATTGGCCAGTCTGAATCTGGACGCGGATGACTACGCCTGGGTTACGCGCGAACTTGTCGCCATTGCGAACGCGTTCGCGCAAGGCCGGGTCATCTCCAGCCTCGAAGGCGGCTACAGTCTGACCGCGCTGCGCGAATCGACGGCGGCACACGTGGCCGCGCTGATGGAATGATTCACGCTGGTTTGAAATCCAGTGCCGCCGAATTGATGCAATAGCGCAGCCCCGTCGGACGCGGACCATCGGGGAAAACGTGACCCAGGTGCGAATCGCAGCGCGCGCAGCGCACCTCGACGCGGCGCATGCCGTGGGATTCATCGGCGTGTTCGCTCACGGCATCTTTGGCAATGGACTGAAAGTAGCTTGGCCAGCCGCTGCCGGAATCGAATTTGTCGGCCGAAGAGAACAACGTCGCGCCACAAGCCGCGCAAAGATAATTGCCCGATGCGTGGTGATCCCAGTATTTGCCGGTAAACGGTGGCTCGGTCGCCGAGCAGCGGCACACGGCGTACTGTTCCGGACCCAGTTCATCGCGCCATTGCGCGTCTGTCTTTTCGATTTTCGCGTTCATCGCAAGCTCCCTCGATGGCGACAAGACCGGCGCGCAGGCGCGGATATTGCGCCGGCGCATTGCCCCGGTGCAGCGATTCAGGCAAGCTTTGCGGTCTTGAATAGCGCCGATGGATCGCCCGTGTCACACGCTCGCCGCTTGAGTCTACCGCGCCTGCCGGCAATCGCCCTGGCGCTGGCTGCGGTCCACGCCGCCAATGCCGCAGAATCCGCCGCGCCGCCCGCCTGCCCGGTCGGCGTGCTGGTCTGTCCGCAGCCGGCACATGCGAACCTTTTCGCCATGTGCAGACGCAACGCATTGCTGGATGCCTACACGCCGGGGCTGCCCACGCAAGGCGACCGCACCCAGGTCGCGGCCGATGTCAGCGCACGCAAGGTCGTATCCACGGACAGCTCGCACTACCGTCTCGAGGACGACGTGCGCATGCAGCGCCTGGACCAATTGCTGCGTTCGGATTTTCTCACCTACGATACCGACACCACGGCGTATAGCGCCGGCGGCCACGTGATCATGCAGGATCGCAGCATGCTGATGACGGCCGCATCCGCGAGCGGCACCGACTCGCCACGCACGACGCACCTGAAGGATGTTCGCTACCAGTTGTTGCAGCAGCGCGGCAACGGCAGCGCGGCCAGTGCCGACATGAGCGACGCCGACCACGGCAGGCTGTTCGACGGCACCTATTCCACCTGCGATCCGGACGATGTGCGCTGGCATCTGCATGCCGGCGAACTGGACACGGACAAGGTGGCCGACAGAGGCTACGCACACGGCGTCACCGTGTACTACGCCGATGTGCCTTTCTTCTGGTTTCCCTACCTGAGTTTCCCGCTGAGCAACGACCGCCAGTCCGGATTCCTCGCGCCGCATATCGCCTATTCCAGCCATCGCGGTCTGGTGCTCGGCGCGCCGTATTACCTGAATCTGGCGCCGAACTACGATGCCACGCTGGAGCCGCGCGTGTCGACCGAGCGCGGCGCCATGCTGCAGGGCCAGTTCCGCTATCTCGACGCCGCCGACAAGGCCCAGCTCGATTTCAATTTCGTGCCGCACGACAATCAGGCCGCCGACGAACGCGCGCAATACGCCGCCACGCCGCCGGTATTCCAGGGTCCGGCTTCGCCGGTGGATGTGCCGGATCAGCGCTACGCTTTCCGGATCAAGGATTGGAGCCGGATTTCGGACAATTGGGGCGCGGCGGTCGACATCGAACGCGTATCCGACAAGCAGTACTTCCAGGATTACGGCGATTCGCTGACGACGAGCGCGACCGCCCTGCTCGGTTCCAGCGCCTACCTCAACGGCCGTGGTACCTGGTGGAACGCGAGCTTCGGCGCGGATGCACTGCAAATCACGCAGACCACGTTGTCCAACGCCGCCCAGCCCTACATGCGCCTGCCGCGCGCGACTTTCCAGGGCGAGCATGCGCTCGCCGGCGGCCTGGTCTGGGGCGTGAATTCCGAATACGTGGATTTCCGCCGCGGTCCGTTCGAACTGGTCGGCTCGACGCCGGGCAGCGTGCAGAGCCAGGCTTCGCTCGAAGGCCAGCGCGTGGACCTGTATCCGTACCTGGCCTATCCGATCGAAACCGCCGGTTATTTCATCCGCCCGGAACTCGGACTGCGCTACACCGCTTACGAACTGAACGATCTGGCCGCTTACAATACTGCGCAACCGGGCACGCCGGCCTTTTCCCAAACGTCGCCATCGCGCAGCACGCCGATCTTCGACCTCGATGCGGGCATGGTCTTCGAGCGTCCGCTGACCCTGTTCGGCACGGCGCTGACGCAGACTCTGGAACCGCGTCTTTACTACCTGCGCGTGCCGTATCGCAACCAGGCCGATCTGCCGCTCTTCGACACGCAGTTGCCGAGCTTCGATTTCCCGAGCCTGTTCCGCAGCAACAGTTTCGTCGGCGCCGATCGCCAGAGCAATGCCGATAACCTGACCCTGGCGCTGACCTCGCGCCTGATCGACGCCGGCAACGGCGACGAACTGCTCAGCGCCAGCATCGGCCAGATCCATTATTTCTCGCCGCAGCGCGTGCAATTGCCGGGCGTGCCGGAAGTCGATTATTCCGGCTCGGACATCGTCGGCGAACTCGACCTGCGCCTGAATGACAACTGGGAATTGAAGTGGGACCAGCAGTACAACCCGAACTCGCGCATTCTCGATCCGCAGACGCAAATGCTGGTCGAGAACCTGCACCCTACCGATCTGTCCGCGATCAGCGTCGAGCACCGCTTCGGCGCGGAAGGCACCGTGAATTTCTCCTACCGCTTCCGCCGCGGCCTGCTCGAACAGGTCGACACCTCGGCCCTGTTCCCGCTCAACGCGAACTGGAGCCTGGTCGGCCGCTACTACTATTCGCTGCTGCACAACCAGTTGCTGGAGGCCTTCGCCGGCGCACAATACGACAGTTGCTGCGTGGCCATGCGCGTGCTGGTGCGGCGCTACATCAACGTCATCGGCCAGCTCAAACCGAGCAACGGCGTGTACTTCGAATTGGAGTTCAAGGGCCTGGGCAGCACCGGCACGCGCACCGAGAATTTCCTGAGGCGTGCTATCCTTGGCTACCAGTAAACGTCCGTCCGCGTAACGGATTTATTACTCCGCGATCCGCATAATTGCGCGGTTTCCGCGCAACATTTCCCTTATCGAAGCCTCACTCCGATGAACCGAATCGTGCTTTGCCTGTGTTTCCTGGTTTCCGCGCTCGGCGCCTGGTCAGGCCTGCCGGCGCAGGCCCTGCTGCCGACCCAGCCGCTGGACCGCATCGTCGCCGTGGCCGACGACAATGTCATCCTGCAGAGCGAGCTCGACGCGGCCGTGGCCAACGTCCTCAACCAGTACCGCGCCAACCCGCAGCAGTTGCCGCCGCGCAATGTGCTTGAGCGCCAGGTGCTGGAGAGCCTGATCATGCTGCGCCTGCAGGTGCAGCGCGCCAAGGACACCGGCATCCGCGTCAGCGATGCCGACGTCGATCAGGCCGTGCAGCGCGTGGCCGAAAACAACAAGATAAGCGTGGATCAACTGCGCAGCTCGCTCGCCCGCGACAACATGAGCTACGAGGATTTCCGCAATCATCTGCGCGACCAGATCATGGTGCAGCGCCTGCAGCAGCGCGTCGTGCAGAGTCAGTCCAACGTCAGCGATTCCGAAATCGACATCCTGCTGGCCGGCAACAGCCTCAAATCCGGCGAAGTGCACCTGCAACACATCCTGATCGGCCTGCCCAACGGCGCCGACGCGTCGCAAATCGCGGCGGCACGCGCCAAGGCCGACGAGGTCAAGGCCAAGATCGACGGCGGCATGGACTTCACCACCGCCGCGATCCAGTACTCCAGCGCGCAGGACGCGCTGCAGGGCGGCGACCTCGGCTGGCGCCGCTATGACGAGGTGCCGGAGGCGTTCGCCAATCTCGTCGAGGGCATGAAGCCCGGCGAGGTTTCGCAGCCGCTGCGTGGCCCGAGCGGCTTCCACATCGTCAAGGTGGTGGACAAACGCGCCGAGGGCAAGCAGGTCGTCACCGAGTACCACGCGCGCCATATCCTGATAAAAGTCGGCGAACTGACCAGCAGCGCCGAGGCGAAGAAGACGATCGAGGATATCCGCCATCGCATCGTCGACGGCCACGAGGATTTCGCCGCGCTGGCGAAAAAGGACTCGCAGGACCAGAACACCGCCAGCGCCGGCGGCGACATGGGCTGGTTCCCGATCGATCAATACGGCCCGGCCGTCGCTTCCCAGCTCGCCACGCTCAAGGCTGGCGAGATTTCGCAGCCGTTCCAGAGCGACCTCGGCTGGCATATCCTGCAGCTCGAAGCCACGCGTGAACAGGATCGCACCAAGGAAATGAAGCGCGAACAGGCGCGCGACGTCATCCGCAACCGCAAGGCCGAACAGGCCTACGAGGATTTCCTGCGCCAGTTGCGCTCGGAGTCGTTCGTCGAAATCCGCCTGCCTGGCGCGGAGAACAAGCCGGAAACGGAAAAACCTGCGCCCTGAACGAAGCCGTGAACGACCGGTCCTTCCTGCCGCGTCTGGCGATATCGCTCGGTGAACCCGCTGGAATCGGATCCGAAATCGTCGCTGCGCTTGCGGCGACCGGCATTTCCGCCGACCTGATCGCCATCGGCGATAAGGATTTACTGCTGCTCGCCGCGCAAGTGCGCGGCATCGCGCTCGAACTGGAAGCCGACGACGGCCGGTGGCGACGCAAACGCGCGCCCGGATCGCTGCGCTACGTGCACGTTCCTGCGCCGGCACCGGTCGTACCCGGCCGACTCGATGTGCGCAATGCGCCCTACGTCATCGAGATGCTCGCGCGCGCCGCCGATGGCTGCCTCGAAGGCGAATTCGACGCACTGGTCACCGCGCCGGTGCACAAGGGCATCGTCAACGATGCCGGCATCGCCTTCACCGGGCATACGGAGTTCTTCGCCGAACGCGCCAGGTGCGATGTCGCCATGCTGCTGGCCGCGCCCGGATTACGCGTCGCGCTGGCGACCACGCATCTGCCGCTGGCCGACGTTCCCGGCGCGGTCACCGCCGCCGCGCTTGTGCGCATTTTGCGCATTGTATACAACGATTTGCGCCACCGCTTTGGCATCGAAAATCCGTGCATCGGCGTACTGGCCTTGAATCCGCACGCCGGCGAAGGCGGCCATCTGGGACACGAGGAAATCGACGTCATCGCCCCGGCGCTTGCCGCCCTGCGCGCCGACGGCATGCGCCTGGAAGGCCCGCTGTCGGCCGACACCGCCTTCGTGCCGTCGCAACGCGCGCGCTTGGATGCGTATCTGGCCATGTACCACGATCAGGGCCTGCCGGTGCTCAAGGCGCTGGGTTTCGGCGAGTCGGTCAACGTCACGCTCGGCCTGCCCTTCGTGCGCACGTCGGTCGATCACGGCACGGCGCTGGATGTTGCCGGAATGGGCAAGGCCGATGCGTCGAGTTTGATCGCCGCGGCGAAGCTGGCGATGGAACTGGCCGCGCGCGCATGAACACGCCCGCGCATCGTCCGCGGAAAAGATTCGGCCAGCATTTCCTGCACGATCCCGGCATCTTGCGCCGCATCGTCGACGCCATCGCACCGCAGCCGGGACAGCGCATCATCGAGATCGGCCCCGGCGAAGGCGCGCTGACGCTGCCGCTGCTGCGCGCCGCCGAAGCGCTCACGGCCATCGAACTCGACCGCGACCTGATCGAGCCGCTGCGCGAAAAATCTCGCAGTGTCGGCGATCTGACCATCGTCAATGCCGATGTACTGACCGTGGATTTTTCCACGCTGGCGCAAGGCATGAAGATCCGGCTCGTCGGCAATCTGCCGTACAACATCTCGACGCCTATACTTTTTCATTGCCTGGAACACGCCACGGCCATCGCCGACATGCACTTCATGCTGCAGAAGGAAGTCGTCGAGCGCATGGCCGCGGCGCCCGGCAGCAAGACCTACGGCCGCCTGTCGGTTATGCTGCAACTGCGCTGCGCGGTCGAGCCGTTGCTGCGCGTGCCGCCGGGCGCATTCCGGCCGCCGCCGCAAGTCGATTCGGCCGTGGTGCGGCTGGCCCCGCTGCCGTCGGGACAGCTTCCCGATGTCGATTTCGCCACCATCGAACGCATCGTGCGCGCCGCCTTCGGCCAGCGCCGCAAGACACTGGGCAATGCCTTGTCCAACGTAATGGACACGGGAGCCATCACCGCCGCCGGCATCGATCCCCGCGTCCGAGCCGAGCAATTGCCGCCGGCAGCGTTCGTCGCACTGGCAAAACACGTTCGCGCGTAGGTCGGGAAACTTGCCCTGCCGCGGCGCGTGCCGGACAATCCCGACATGAGCGACGAACGTGCCTACTCCATACGCGTCAGCGTGACCACGCGTTTCCTGGACGATCAGTCCGAGCCAGCGAACAACCGTTACGCGTTCGCCTACACGATCAACATCGCCAACACCGGCAGCATGCCGGCGAAACTGCTGACCCGTCACTGGATCATCACCGACGCCAACGGCCGCGTGCAGGAAGTGCGTGGCGACGGCGTGGTCGGCGAACAGCCGCGTCTCAAGCCCGGCGAGGGATTCGAATACACCTCCGGCGCCATCCTGGAAACCGCGGTCGGCACCATGCGCGGCAGCTATCAGATGCTGGCCGACGACGGCCGACGCTTCGACGCGGCCATCGCGCCGTTCACCTTGTCGATTCCTCGAACGATCCATTGATCATGCCAGAGTGCAAAGGCCCCGGCTGCGACCGCGTTCTGCGCACATCCACAACCCCGATTGCGCGCTGCACGCGCAATCGCTCCCTTGACGCGAAGGGGCCAAAGCCAGCGTGGCGGACGGGAGCCCGCTGATGGCGACCTACGCCATTGGCGACGTGCAGGGTTGCCACGACGAACTTTCGCGTTTGCTGGAAAAGCTCCGCTTCGATCCGGCACAGGACACGCTGTGGTTCTGCGGCGATCTGGTCAACCGCGGCGGGCAATCGCTGCAGGTGCTGCGCCTGGTGAAGTCTTTCGGCGAGCGCGCCATCGTGGTGCTCGGCAATCACGATCTGTCGCTGCTGGCCATCGCCGAGCGCGACGAGGCGGACCAGGCCAAGGTGAATTCCGAGCTGCGCGAAATCCTGTTCGCGCCGGATCGCGATGCGTTGCTCGACTGGCTGCGCGCACGGCCGCTGCTGCACGCGGACCGCGGCCTGAACTTCCTGCTCGTCCATGCCGGGCTCGCGCCGCAGTGGACACTCGCTCATGCCGAAAGCGCCGCGCGCGAAGTCGAACAGCGCTTGCGCGGTGACGGCGCGCGCCAGTTGCTGCTGTCGATGTTCGGCAACAAGCCGGACCGCTGGCACACCCGTCTGCAAGGCCTGGATCGTCTGCGCGCGGCGATCAATGTGTTCACGCGCCTGCGTTTCTGCGACCTGCGCGGGCGCATTGCCTATCGCGAAAAAGGCGCGCCCGGCACACAGAAGCCCGGGCTGTATCCCTGGTTCGCGGTGCCCGGCCATGTGGCGCGCGAAATCCGCATCGTCTGCGGACACTGGTCCGCGCTCGGCCGCTTTCAGGGCATGGGCGTGTACGCCATCGACGGCGGCTGCGTGTGGGGCGGCGAGCTGATCGCGCTGCACCTCGATGGCGAAGAGCCGCAGTTCG
>JAGWXP010000194.1 GCA_018969845.1 Lysobacteraceae bacterium
TGACGCGCAAGCGCATTGTCTGGGCGGGATCGGTTCTGCTCGGCCTCGCGGGCGGCGGCCTGTTCGCCTGGGCGTTCACGATCTGATATGAGCAATCCAGGCACTACCCATTTCGGCTTCCGCGACGTGCCCGTCGCGGAGAAGGAAAAACTCGTCGGCCGCGTGTTTACCTCGGTCGCCGGCAAGTACGATCTGATGAACGATTTGATGTCGTTCGGCGTGCACCGGCTCTGGAAGCGCTGGTTTGCGGCGACTTCGGGCGTGCGCGCGGGCGACGCGGTGCTCGATCTCGCCGGCGGCACCGGCGATATTGCTGCGCTGTTGTTGCCGCGAGTCGGCGAAAAGGGCAGCGTCGTGCTCGGCGACATCAATGACGCAATGTTGCACGCCGGACGCGACCGTTTGTTGAATGACGGATTCGTGCGCAATCTTGCCTACGCGCAGCTCAATGCCGAAGCCTTGCCATTTCCGGACGCGAGTTTCGATGCCGTAACCATTGCCTTCGGTCTGCGCAACGTGACCGACAAGGACGCCGCATTGCGCGAAATGTTCCGTGTGCTCAAGCCCGGCGGCCGCGCGTTGATCCTCGAATTCTCCGCGCTGCGCGAGCCGCTGCTTGATAAACTCTACGACTTCCATTCGTTCAAGGTGCTGCCGTTGCTTGGCCGCCTGATCGCGAACGACGCGGAAAGCTACCAATACCTCGCCGAATCCATCCGCAAGCACCCGGATCAGGCCACGCTCAAGGCGATGATGGAAACAGCCGGCTTCGCGCGCGTGGACGTGCGCAACCTTTCCGCCGGCATCGTCGCGATCCACCGCGGTTACAAGTTTTAACATCTCGCGACGGCCGATCGGCACTTTCGGCACAGGCCCGCATGGCAACATGACGGCATCTTTGACCGTTCCCGATTTGGGCATCCAGCCGTCTTGATGGAGAATTTCCGATGATCCTGCGTCCGTTCGCCGCCTTGCTCCTCGCTCTCGCATTGACCGCTCCGGTCTTCGCCGCCGATCACGACAAGTCCGACGCGAAGCCTGCCGCAGAGGCCAAAGCCGCACCCGCGCCGCAGGAAAAATCCGTCGTCACCGAGCATAGTGTTTCGATCAATGGCCGCAGCTATGCCTACAAGGCCACCGCCGGCACGCTGATCATCCGCAACGAAAAAGGCGAACCGGATGCGAGCATGTTTTATGTCGCCTACACGGTCGGCGACGACAAGGACGCGGGAAAGCGCCCGGTCACGTTCCTGTACAACGGCGGGCCGGGCTCGTCCAGCATCTGGCTGCACATGGGTTCGTTCGCGCCGGAGCGCATTGAAACCGCGAGTCCCGACGCGACACCGCCCGCGCCGTATCACCTCGTGCCGAACGCCGACAGCCTGCTGGACAAGACCGACCTCGTTTTCGTCGATGCGATCGGCACGGGTTTCTCGCACGGTTTTCCGAACGCGAAGGACAAGAAGGACAAGGACGCCAATCCCGACAAGCGCTTCTGGGGAACCGATGAGGACATCGACGCCTTCGGCCGCTTCGTGCAGCGCTACATCACCAAGTACAACCGCTGGAATTCACCCAAATTCCTCTTCGGCGAATCCTACGGCACGCCGCGCTCGGCGGGCCTGGTCAAGTGGTTGCAGGACAACGGCATCGCCTGCAACGGCGTGGTGCTGCTTTCCTCCATCCTCAATTACGCCGAACACCTGCCGGGGCTGGACATCAACTACGTGAATTACCTGCCGTCGTACGCGGCGATCGCCTGGTATCACGACAAGCTGCCGAACAAGCCGGCGACGCTGGAGCCGTTCCTGACCCAGGTGCGCGACTTCGCGCGCGGCGATTATCAGGTCGCACTTTCCAAAGGCGCGGCACTGTCCGACGCCGAACGCGACGCGATCGCGGAAAAATTGCACATGTATACCGGCCTCAGCGTGCGCTACCTGAAGGAGGCGAATCTGCGCGTGAACCCGAGCCGCTTCCGCAAGGAATTGCTGCGCGGCGAGCGCCTGACCATGGGCCGCTACGATGCGCGCTTCGAAGGCGTGGATTCGGATGCGGCCGGCGAGAATCCGGAAACCGATCCGTCGGATACGGGAATTTCCGGCGCGTTCACCGCGGCGTTCAACGATTACCTGGTGCGCGAGCTGCACTATCCGAGCGACGTGCCGTACAAGGTAATGTCGTCGGCGATCCGTTCCTGGGACTGGAAGCACAAGGTGCCCGGCTCGAACTGGCCGGTGCCGCTGCCGATCATGGTGAACGACCTCGGCACGACGATGCGCGAAAACCCGCATCTGAAGGTGCTCTCGGCTAACGGCTGGTTCGATCTGGCCACGCCGTTCTTCGCCACCGAATACGATCTGGCGCACCTCGGCATCGATGCGAAGCTGCGCAACAACCTGACGATCACCTACTATCCTTCCGGGCACATGGTGTATCTGAACGTGGATGCGCTGAAGCAATTCAAGAAGGATCTGGCGAAGTTCTACGACAGCGCCGCACCGCACTAACGGGTGAGGAATTTGAGGATGAAATCGGCGACTCCGCGATACGGCGGCCGCATCAATTTCATGCTGGTCCAGCGCGCCTGATACAGCACCGGCTTGGCCTTGCTCAGGGCGAGAAAGCCGGCGCGGCCGTGATAGGCGCCCATGCCGGACGGGCCGATGCCGCCGAACGGCAGCGCGCTTTGCGCGAAGTGCATCACCGTGTCGTTCACGCTCACGCCACCGGCGATGGTGCGCTCGAGCACGCGCCGCGTGCGTGCGCGGTCGCGGTCGAAGTGGTACAGCGCCAGAGGCCGCGGCCGCGCATTGACATAGTCGATCGCCGCGTCCACCGAATCCACGCCGACCAGCGGCAGGATCGGGCCGAAGATCTCGTCCTGCATCAGCGCCAGATCCTCGCGCGCGTCCAGCACCAGGGTCGGCGGCAGCACGCGCTGGCCGGCGTCGCCCGCGGCGAGTTCGACGATCTTCGCGCCGGCGGCGTGGGCCTGGTCGAGATAACCTTTAAGGCGCGAATACTGGCCCGCATTGACGATGCTCGAA
>JAGWXP010000195.1 GCA_018969845.1 Lysobacteraceae bacterium
CTTGGCCCGAACCTGGTTCCAGACGCCGCTTGCGCGCAACGCTTCCTCGGCGCGCTTTCCGTACGGCGCATGCCGCGGATTGGCGATCGCGATCTTGCCGATGTCGTCGCGGGCAAGATCGGCGAGCGTCAATCTGCTCGCATCGACGGTGGCGCTCCACAACACGATGCGGCCCACGGCATAAGGCGTCACCGCGGATGCCGTGAGGCCGTCCTTGTGCAATTGACGCGGGTATTCGATATCGGCCGAGAAGAACAGATCAAAGGGGGCGTTCTCGCGGATCTGGGTTGCGAAGGTGCCGGACGATCCGTAACTCACGCTGATCGTCGATCCGGGATGAGCCTGCTTGAACGAAGCGATGATGGCGTCGAGACAGAATTTCAGATCGGCGGCGGCGGCGATGTTGATGTGCTGCGCAGGCGCCGCCGCTGGCGCAAGCAGCGCCGCGGCCAGACACAATGTCTTCAACAGTCGCATGAAGGTCCAGCTTCCCCTTGGCGGCGGCTTGAAATGCCGAGCCGTCAGTCTAGCGCCATTTTCGCTTGACGATGCGACGAGTGCTGGTCGTTCTGCAACGGGCCGCGCACCGAGGACGCGGCCACATATTTGCCTCCCTCAAACGGGAAGAATGGGCGTGTTCAGTGCGCTTGGCGCACGCGCAAGCCGTACGCGGGATGGTTTCGGGGTTTAGCCGCAGATCTCCGGCGGCTGCATTGCTCACGCCGCGGCGAACTGTCAGCGACGCCCGTTGCGGTGTTTGCGGTCAACGTGCAGTGCGACGCGGATCATCGCGCCGTTCTGCGTGGAGCCGTCGAGGGCAGCAATCGCATTGCGCGCTTCGTGACCTTCCATCTTCAACTCCGCGAATCCCTTGCACTCGCCGTTGAACAGATCCTTGGCCATGCGCAGGTCAAAAACGCGGCCGTGAGTGGCGAACAATTGCTGTAACGAGGTTTCCGTCATGGAGCGCGGCAACCCGCGCACGTCGAGAGTGAGCATTTTTGACTCCAGATTGCGCGGCCGTATCGAGTGCCGCGCGGGTGATGCGGAGTACGCGTCAAGCCGCGCCGACGTTCTCCGCTTGCAGGCCTTTCCGGCCGTGTACTGGTGTGCGAGGAAAACGCGGGGAGGGAGGCGATGGGCCGGAATGCCGGATCAGCGGCATCGGGTCACACACTGCTGTGAGCCCGGCAAACACAGTGGTTCAAGCATACCACGCTTCCGGTCCGAGCGCCTTTCGATTGCGACGAATACGTTCGCTCCGAGTCGTGGCGGCCTCGCGCATCGCGGATCACGATCCGCGCGCAATCACTGCACCGACGAGCGCTGCTTGCCGAAAAGACACCAGGCGCTGCGATTTTTCATCCCACAGCGCCAGCGGGATCGAGCGAAAGCCTTGCCATAACGTGATTCGGGGAGCACGTTGCAGTTCCGGCTGTCCTCTGAGTGCCAGCGGCAAACGATAGAAAGGAATGCGACTGCACAGATGATGCGCGTGGTGGATGCCGATGTTCGCGGTGAACCAGCGCAGGATCGCGGGCAGGTGATAGTGCGAGCTTCCGCGCATCGCCGCCTCGCGAGGGTTCCACTGGTCCGCGCGCGTCCAGTACGTATTTTCGAACTGATGCTGCACGTAGAACAGCCAGCCGCCGACAGACGCGCTGACCAGCATGATCGGGCCGTGGACGAGCAGGAACGGCAAGAAGCCTATGCGCGAACTCAAGATCACGACGCCGAGCGCAATGAAGATGTCGGTGCCGAGCGTGCTTGCCCAATGCCGCCAACCCGCGCGAAAAAATCCGGCGGGTATGCGATTTTGCAACAAGAAGACAAACGCGGGGCCGATGCAGAACATGAGCAAGGGATTTCGGTACAGCCGATAACGCCATCGCAGCAGTGGCGATCGCGCCTGGTATTCGCAGACCGTGAGCGTATCGATGTCGCCGACACCCCGGCGGTCGAGGTTGCCGGACGTGGCGTGGTGAAGCGCGTGCGCGCGCTTCCAGTGCTCGTATGCCGTCAGCGTCAGCACGCCCAGACATCGGCCGAGCCAGTCGTTGGCCCTGCGGGTGGGGAGGAATGCGCGATGGCCGCAATCGTGCTGGATCAGGAAAAGGCGGACCAGGAAACCGACCGCCAAGGGCAGCAGCGCAACGTAAACCCAGGGGTGGCCGTGCGTCACCGACCAGTACATGGCATACCAGATCAGCGTGAACGGAATGAGCGTAATGGCGAGTTCGACAATCCCGCGCGACAGCCTCGGCGTTTGATATTGCATCAGCCGCGCCGACAGCGGCACCGGCATGCGTGTGCCGGAATCCGGGATTTCGTTCCCATCCGAAGCGTGTGACGTGCGGTTGAACACGCAGGCTTGCTCGGCGATTGCTCTGTCCAGTGACGTGTTCACTCCGACTCCGTGCAGCGCGCAGGGATTGGATGCGCCAGATGGGAACATCGTTCCTGCGAGAAAAGGCGCATACTCCGTTCCCACGTATGCAACACCCCGCCATCCGCCCCGCAGCAATGTTTCACTTTCGGCTGAGTGGCGGCCACGGCATCGGGCGCCTTGAACTCCTGAAATTGTGGTCCGCCGCCTGTCGCTCCAGCGATGTTGCCGTGAGTCGCGTGGAATCCGGCAGCGTCATGGGGCTTGCCGCGCATACCTATTCGTTGTTCGGCCCGGTCAGGAATTTGGATACTCGCGATGTCGAATTGCGCATGCGCGAGGCACTGGCGAGAACCTTGCCCAAGGCGACCATTGTGCTGAATCGCTATTGATGCGGCGCTGCCGGTGTTCATGAGGCGTCATCTCCGAGCGTTGCGTCTCACGGTGCATCCTGAAATCGACGGCGATATCTGCGCATGATCAGCAAATTGGCCAGGCGGGTCGGAAACGCCTTGTGCACCAGCGCCGCTTTGCCGGGAACGCGCAGGGTATAGACGCGCACGCAATCGGCAGGGCGTTCCGGAATCTTCAGGATCAGGCGTTTTGCTTTCT
>JAGWXP010000038.1 GCA_018969845.1 Lysobacteraceae bacterium
CGTTGAACTTGACCGTATCGCTGGTCTTCGTCGCACTGAAATTCGTGCCCGTTATCGTGACCGAGGTCCCGACCGGACCGCTGGAAGGAGCCAAGCTCGAAATCGTTGGCGCCGCTGCCCAAGTGGGCGAGACCAAATACAAAGCAGACCAAGCCAAGTGCAAGGTAACTTGGCGCAACGAGAAAAACGCGCCATGCACCCTGCGCAATGTCCCCATTGCTGACATACGTTCTCCCCTGCCGCCATTTGAAGCTATGGCGGAAAAATTGTCTTTGGTTGCTCGCCGCTCATGCTGCAGCGTTGTCAAGATCATCCCCGATAAGGATGGTCAGATCAACCTGTAGATTTGTACAGTATGGATTGATGCATAAGGGCACTCTTAACGCGGAACACAAGATAAAAGGGTGTGTACATGGCATGCCGCAAACCCAAGCGCCATGCGGATTTTCGAGGAACATCGCTTTGCGGGTATGTTCCTCACGCGTGCAAAAACCGCATAAGGACGCGGATTTCTGAGGAACATCTGTCTCCGGGCGTCCACTGTCGTCGCGTTTTCGCGTTGTCACGAAGCGCGTGATTTCGCGCTGGCCTTGCCGCACTTCGGGAGCCGATCGCGCCGCGTTCCGAGCGCCAATGCTTGCGCCATTGAACACGAATTGGGGTGCCGGGCGCGTGCAATTGCGGCAGACGAAACGAGGCAGCGTGCGCGCACTTTTCGGCGGCCACGAGCAGACAGGTTTGTGCTCAGCCAGGGCACATCATTGCAACCGGCTGGTCAGCGGTGCGCGCGCCTCGCGGGTGCCGATTGCGCGCGCGGGGTGGAGCTCGAACCGCGTGCGTGAGGGGTGCCTCGGGCGAGCTTGACGACGTTGCCCCGTACCCGCAGCGAGTCCAGATAGTCGGCCCACGCTTGCATCATCTTGCGGCGCTCGGCCATGTAGCTGGCGCGGTTGTAAGCAGCCCGGACCTTGTTGCGTTCGGCGTGCGCCAGTTGCCGTTCGATGACATCCGGTGCCCATCCCAATTCATTGAGCCGCGTGCTCGCGAGTGCGCGGAATCCGTGCCCGGTCATCGTGTCTTTGTCGTAGCCCAACCGGCGCAGCGCGGCATTGATCGTGTTCTCACTCATCGGGCGCCGACCGGTACGCAGACTCGGGAACACGTAGCTACCGTTGCCGGTGAGGGATTGTAATCCGCGCAGGATGGACACGGCTTGCTTGGCCAAGGGAATTACGTGCGCCTCGCGCACCTTCATCTTGTGCGCAGGGATACGCCACTCGCGCGAATCCAAATCGAGTTCCGACCATTCCATCGCGCGCAGATTGCCGGGGCGGGCGAAGACCAGCGGGGCCAATTTAAGTGCGGCCATCGTCACCGGCTGACCCTCATAGCCGTCGATTGCACACAGCAGTTCGGACACCTCTTTAGGATCGGTTACCGCCGATCGAGGCGAGGTAACAACCGGCGCGAGAGCGCCGCGAAGGTCGTTGCTTGGATCGCGCTCGGCGCGCCCGGTGGCGATGGCATAACGGAAAACTTGCCCGATGCGTTGTTTGACGCGGTGGGCGGTTTCGTGGGCGCCACGCGCTTCGATGCCGCGCAGGATGGCGAGAATCTCCGGCGCCGTAATGTCGGCAATCGGGCGTGCCCCGAGCGCCGGCAACACAAACGAGAACAGCCATTCGCTTTTGCGATACGTGATGTTGGCGAGCTTGCCGCGCTGCTGTTCGAGCCACTCCAGCGCGATCGCGCCAAACGTGTTCCCGACCGACAATTTGACGCGCAGCTTGTCGGCCTTGCGCTCCGACGACGGATCGCGGCCGGATTGCAGAACGTTGCGTGCTTCGTCGCGGCGCTTGCGTGCATCCGCCAACGAGATTTGCGGATACGCACCGAGCGACAACATCCGAGCGTTGCCGGCGAACCGATAGCGGTAGCGCCAAGAGCGCCCGCCGTCGGGTCGGACTTCGATGCACAACCCGGCGGCGTCGGCAACGCGGTAGATCGTGGCGCGAGGTTTCAACACGGAAAGCTGTACCGCTGTAAGCATGGCAATCCCCGTGTGAGTAAAAGGAATCGGAGTCAGCGAGTAACACGGCTGTTACTCGCTAACTTACTCACTCACAGAGCGCGATGCAAGGGGATAGTCGAAGACGAAAATGAACAAGCGAATGGCTTTGTAAAGCCGTTTGTGCGTCTTCACTGGACTATTGTGGAAGGTATGAAACGATGTTTTGGTGCCGGTGGAGGGAATCGAACCCACACTCTGTTGCCAGAACTGGATTTTGAGTCCAGCGCGTCTACCAATTCCGCCACACCGGCTCGTGTGTTGATCGGCGCGCAGAGCGGCGCCGCAGGCAGGGCGCGCAGTATACGCGAAGCGAGGGCAGCGTCCAACGCGGCGGCACCCTTGCGCGGCGCACGCGCCCCAGAGTAGTGTTACCGGCGTTGGCTGAAGGCGGGAGGACACATGGATTGGCAGAAAGGTCGGCCATCACGTGCAGGATTTGCTTGGCATCATGCAGCAGGTCGGCCGACCGACGGAACGTGCCAGCGGCACCTCGGTGCGTCTCGAATTGCAGGCCGGCTGTTTCGCCGGCGTGTGGGGCAACAAGTCGCAAGCGCAACTGGACTGGCTGCAGGCCAGCGACATCGACGCCGCGCTGAACGCCGCCGCGCAAGTCGGCGACGACACGCTGCAGAAGGAATCGCGCGGTTACGCCGTACCGGATTCGTTCACCCACGGCACTTCGGCGCAGCGCTCGCGCTGGTTCAAGGCGGGATTCCAGTCCGGCGACATCCGCAATTGCGACACCTTCAATGCCGCGGCACTCTGATCAGTAATCCGTGATGGCAACCATGACAGTCCGGCGCCACCCGCTAGGGGCGCCCTTGCTGGCCCTGTTGTTCATCCTTTCCGGCTGCGTGCGCGAACCGGTGCAGTCCCGGCACCCGTATTCACCGCTGATCCTGATCTCCATCGACGGCTACCGTGCCGACTACATCGAGCGCGGCCTGTCGCCGAATCTTGCCACGCTCGCGCGCAATGGCGTGCGCGCCACCGCGATGAAACCGGCGTTTCCCACACTCACGTTTCCGAATCACTACACGCTCGTCACCGGCCTGTATCCGGATCATCACGGCATCATCGACAACCGTTTCCTCGATCCGGTCACCGGCGCGAAGTTCGTCTACAACGATCCGCGCACCACGGATGATCCGCACTGGTGGGGCGGCGAACCGCTGTGGGTGAGTGTGGAGCGTCAGGGTAAACAGGCGGCGACCATGTTCTGGCCGGGTTCGGACGTGGCCATCGACGGCGTACGCCCGGAACACTGGCGTCCATTCGACGGTACAGTCACTCCGGATCAGCGCGTGGACCAGTTGCTGCATTGGCTGGATCTGCCGCGGGGCCAACGTCCGGATTTCGCCACCCTGTATTTCGAGCAGGTCGATCACGCCGGCCACGGCTACGGACCGGATTCGCCGCAGGTGAACGCCGCGCTGCGCGAGATCGACGCCGCGCTAGGGCGGCTGATCGCCGGACTCAAGCGGCGCGGCCTGTTCGCTTCCGCAAACATCGTCGTCGTTTCCGATCACGGCATGACCGCAACCAGTCCCGACCGTCTCGTCGTGCTGGACAGTATCCTCGACATGCGCGATGCGGACGTGATCACCGCGGGCGTGCTCGCCGACCTCGCCGCAAAACCCGGCCATGAGCGCGAAGTCGATGCCGCTCTGCTGCGTCCGCACGCGCACATGCGCTGCTGGAACAAGTCGCAGGTGCCGGCGCGATTGCATTACGGCAGCAATGTCCGCATCCCGCCGATCCTGTGTCTGGCCGACGACGGCTGGTTGATCGAGACGCGGAAATATCTCGACCGCCCGAATCACCATATTTCCAACGGTGAACACGGCTACGACAACAACGATCCGGCCATGCGCGCGCTGTTCGTCGCCGAAGGCCCGGCGTTCCGGCGCGGAATTGTGGTGCCGGAATTCGACAATGTGGATGTATACCCCCTGCTCGCGCGCATTCTCGGCATCCGGCCAGAACCGAACGATGGCGATTTCGATGCGGTGCGCGATTTGCTCGCGCATCCTGACCGCTAATCCTGAGCGATTCGAGCGACCGCTTCGCGGTAGCGACTAGCGATGTTTTCCTCATCGCGGTGACGGCCATCGCAGACCACCCATTCGCCGGCCACCATCACATGGCGCACGAGGTTGGCGTTGCCGGCAAAAAGGAACGTGTCCAGCACGTTGCCGGCATCCCGGCCGGCGAGCAGCGGCGAAGCTTCGTCAAGCACGATCAGATCGGCACGCGCGCCCTGCTCGATCGCGCCGATGCCGGTACCGGAGGCCTGCGCACCGCCAAACAGCGCATCGCCCCACAGATTCTCGCCGACGCTGGCGCTGGATTCGGAAACGGCGATGTTGCGCCGGCGCGAGATCAGACGCTGGCCATACTCGAGCCAGCGCAGTTCCTCTATCGGGGATACGGAAATATGCGAATCCGAACCGATGCCGAAAACTCCGCCGGCATCGCGATACGCTTGCAGCGGAAACAGGCCGTCGCCGAGATTCGCCTCCGTCGTCGGGCACAGGCCCGCCACCGCACTGGATTCGGCCAGCCGCCGCGTTTCCTCGGGCGTCATGTGGGTGGCATGCACCAAGCACCAGCGCGCATCGACTGGCGCATTGTCCAGCAGCCATTCGACCGGCCTCGCGCCGCGCATCGTCACGCACTCTTCCACCTCCACTGTCTGCTCGGCGACATGGACATGCAGCGGCCCGGCGGCGAGCGGGGATTCCAGTACGGCACGGATTGCCTCCGCCGGCACCGCGCGCAGGGAATGCAGGGCGATGCCGACGCGCAATCTGGAATTTTCCATTTGGCGCAGTTTTTCGACCAGACGCAGATAGCCATCGACGTCGAAACCGAAGCGGCGCTGGCGCTCGGACAATGGCCGGCCATCGAAACCGCCGGTCCTGTACAGCACCGGCAGCAAGGTCAGGCCGATGCCGGTCTCGCGCGCGGCTTCGATAAGGGCGAGCGACATCGCCGCCGGATCGGCATAGGGTTTGCCGTCGGGCCGGTGATGCAGGTAGTGGAATTCGCAGACGTGGGTGTAACCGGCCTTGAGCATCTCCACATACAACTGCGCAGCGATCGCGCGCAATTCGTCCGGCCCGATGCGGCCGGCGAAGGCGTACATGGTTTCGCGCCACGTCCAGAACGAATCATCGGGGTTCGTCTGCCTTTCTGCCAATCCCGCCATGGCGCGCTGGAACGCGTGCGAATGCAGGTTCGGCATGCCAGGCAACACGAAACGACCCAGGTGTTCTGCGTCGGCTTGCGTCGAGCCGAATCCCGCCTCGGCGAAATTTCCCTCCGCGATGCGCAAGCGCGTATCCGCACACCACCCTTCAGGCAACCAGGCGCGCTCGGTAAAATATTCGACCATTGGGATGCGTCCAGGATTCGGCGCAGTATGCCATGCGGCAGGCTTCCAACAGCTCGTGCAAACGGCGACAATAGTACATGGAATCCGGTTCTCGCCTGCCCCTCAGCGACGGCAACCCTTTATTCTCTTCACGCCAATGGCAGCGGCGCATCGCCCTGTGGACCGGCGCCATCGTGGTGGCGCTGGTCGCGATGCTGTTTGCCCGCGGCACTGACTGGACGTATTCGCTGTTCACGCGTCTGCTGGCGCATTCGCGCTACTGGCCTCTGCTGATCACTCCGCTCGGCTTCGCGTTGCTGGCCTGGCTGACCTCCGGTGCGCTGCGCGCCACGCGCGGGAGCGGCATTCCGCAAGTAATCGCTGCGGTCGCGCGCGAGGACGACGCGCCGTTCCGCGAACGCCTGCTGTCGCTGCCGGTCGCTCTGGGCAAACTGGCCCTGACCTTGTTTGCCATGCTCGTCGGCGCGTCCGTCGGCCGCGAGGGACCGTCCGTGCATGTCGGTGCGGGCTTGATGGCCTGGTTCGCCCGCCGTTCCGGCTTTCGCGATTCCGCCTCGGTGTCGCGCTTCGCCCTCGCCGGCGGCGCAGCCGGTATCGCCGCCGCTTTCAACGCCCCACTCGCGGGCGTCATGTTCGCGATCGAGGAATTGGCGGGGGCATTCGAGCACCGCTTCAGCGGCGCCCTGCTTACCACGGTGATGATCGGCGGCGTCGTCTCGCTCGGGCTGGTCGGCGATTATGCGTATTTCGGCAAGATGACCACCGCATTGCCGCTGGGTGCAGCCTGGCTGGCGGTACCGGTGATGGGCATCGCGGGCGGCCTCGCCGGTGGCGCGTTCTCCCGCGCCATTCTGTACACGACCGACAGCACGGCGCGCCTGGTCGGCCCTTTGCGCCGGGGGCTTACGCCGATCGGCTTTGCCGCCGTGTGCGGATTGATCCTGGCACTGCTGGGTCTCGCCAGTCACGGTACGGTGTACGGCACCGGCTATGCCCAGGCCCGCGAGATCATTGCAGGCCACCACACCATCGGTGCCTTGTACGGACTGGACAAATGGCTGGCCAATGTCGTGTCCTATGCGGCCGGCATTCCCGGCGGGATTTTTTCGCCGGCGCTTGCGGTCGGCGCCGGACTCGGCGCGAATCTGGCGCCACTGCTGCCGCATACCAGCGCGACCGCCGTGATCCTGCTCGGCATGTCGGCCTACCTCGCCGGAGTGACCCAGGCGCCGCTGACCTCGGCGGTGATTTCGATGGAGCTGACCGACAACCCGAATTTCGTTTTGCCGATCATGGCGTCCTGCCTGATCGCGCGCACCTGCTCCACACTGCTGTGCAAGACGCCGGTCTACCGCGCGTTGGCCGAACGCCTGCTGCGCGAGCGCGAAAGCGAATTGAAACCGCGTCAATAGAACGGGAAACTCCCCTGGATCATCAGCAGGTTTACCGTGTCGCCGGTGAAAGTCGCGTTGCTCGTCGGCGAAATCGCAAAATGCGGACCGTGGATATCGTTCCACCATAACGGCATGCCGCCCGCCCACCAGGTGAAGCCGACGAAGGGGCCGCGATTGGCGTTGAAGTAACTCGCGTAATCGGCCCATGCGTCGGACGCCGGGTGACCGTCATTGGTTGTTGTTCCCGCATACATGCCGATCTCGCCGAGATACATTTTGTAACCGTTCGCCGTCGCCCAACCCAGCGTATTCGATATCTGGTCGCGCGCGGCGGTAACCGCAGTGATCGGGTCACCGACATCGCAGCCGCATTGATCCGGATCCAGATAGGTATGCACCTCGATCGCGATGTTGTTCAGCGGATCGGACAGCGGCTGTCCCGCGCCGTTGGCATTCATCCAGCCATCCGCATTCGAGTATTGCGGGTTGCCGATGTCATAGTAGTACGCGGTCCAGGCGCTGGCCGCGGTGTAGCCGTTGCCGGGCACGAAAATCGTCTGTGTCGAACCCGCCGCACGGATCGCCGTGATCGCGGCCTGCGCGTCGGCGAACCAGGTCAGCGTGGACATGTTGTTCGGTTCGTTGACGAGGCCATAGGACACCAGATAGTTGTCCTTGAACTGTGCCGCCATCTTGCCCCAGAAATCGGCGAACGCGGACGCGGGAATATCCACACCCACCAGTTGTCCGCGCCAGCGCGCCCCGCCCGCACCGCCGGATGCATCCGCCTGCCACGGCTCGATGACGACGCGCAGGTTCTTCGCGTCGGTGGCGTAATCGACGATGCGCTTGTAGTTGACGAAATAGTCCTGGTAGTCGGTGCCGCTGCTCGGCGTGTCCGGAGTTGGGATTGGCCCCAGCAGATTCGCCTGCATAGCCTCCCACGAAAACAGGAAACGTACCGCGGTCATGCCCTTGGCCGCGAAGTAGTCGATCACGCGCGTGTCGTAGGTCGGATAATTCGTATCGGCGACGGGACCGCCGGCTTGGGAATAGTCGGCGTAGTTCATTTCCATGCCGGCGAGATTGGTGCCGGCGAAAACCGGCGTCTCAAAGTCGTCAAGGAAGATATGGTCGGCCGCCTGCACGGACACGGTGGCGAACAGTACGGCAACAGGCAGGAAAGGCAGACGGCGCATGACATTACCCCAAGAGTGTCGGCGGCAAACGCGAAATCCCCAACGCCGTCGCACAGTATCCGTGGTGCATGCTAAGGTGGCGTGAACTTTCGCCTGCCGACATTGCATGCCGCTCTGGGACCACTTGCTGCTCGACTGCCGCCTCGCCACCATGGCCGAAACTGGTCAGGCCTATGGCGCAGTTGAAAACGCGGCGCTGGGCTGGAAGGCCGGTGTCATCACCTATGCCGGCCCGCAATCCGGATTGCCCGGCAAGCCGGCGGAATTGGCGGCGCAGGTCGATTCTGCCGGCAACGCCTGGATCACCCCGGGCCTGATCGATTGCCACACGCATCTGGTTTTCGCCGGCAATCGCGCCGAGGAATTCGCGCATCGCCTGAGCGGAACCAGCTACGAGGAAATCGCGCGCCGCGGCGGCGGCATCGTGTCCACGGTGACGAAAACACGCACCGCGAGCGAAGACGAACTCTTCACGCAATCGTTACCCCGCGCGCAAGCGTTGCTGAACGACGGCGTCACCACGCTGGAGATCAAGTCCGGCTACGGCCTGAATCTCGAATCCGAAACGAAAATGCTGCGTGTCGCGCGGCGCATAGGCGCGGAACTCGGCATATCGGTTCGTACCACGTTTCTGGGCGCGCATGCGCTGCCGCCGGAATTCGCCGGGCGCCAGGCCGACTATGTCGACGAAATCTGCGTGCGCATGCTTCCGGCGATTGCGCACGCGAAACTTGCCGACGCCGTGGATGCGTTCTGCGAGGGCATCGCCTTCGCGCCTTCCGAGGTGCGGCGGGTGTTCGAGGCAGCGCGTGCGCTCGGCCTGCGCGTCAAGCTGCACGCCGATCAGTTGTCCGATCTGGGCGGCGCGGCGCTGGCGGCGGAATTCGCTGCGCTGTCGGCCGATCATCTGGAATACACCAGCGAAGCCGGCGTGCGTGCGCTGGCCGCCGCCTGCACGGTGGCAACGATGCTTCCCGCCGCATTTTATACTTTGCGCGAAAGTAAACTTCCGCCGATCAGGCTGCTCCGCGAACACGGCGTGCCCGTGGCGGTGGCCAGCGACGTCAATCCCGGCACCTCGCCGGTTCTGTCGCTGCGCACGGCGATGAACATGGCCTGCACCCTGTTCCGGATGACGCCGGAAGAAGCCCTGCGCGGCGCCACCGTCAATGCCGCGCGCGCGCTGGGGCTGGCCGACCGCGGAACCCTGCAAGCCGGCAAGCGCGCGGACTTTGTCGTCTGGGACGTGGATCATCCGGCCGAACTGAGCTACTGGATCGGCGGAAATCCGTTGCGCCGTACATTCATCGAAGGACGCGAAATCTGAGACGCAAAAACCCCGCGCGAGGCGGGGTTTCGTCGACTGTTTGCGGGTGCCTTACGCGGACTTTTTCGGCGCCGCCTTCTTCGCGACCGGCGCGGCCTTCTTCACTGCGGCCTTGGCCGGAGCGACCTTCTTCACCGCGCCTGCGGCGGCCTTCTTGGCCGGCTTGTGCGGGCGCACGTTGCCGTAGCTGCGGATCGCGATCTTGCCCTTGCGTGTCTTGCGGTCGCCTCTGCCCATCGTGGGTACTCCGAAAGTGGATGAATTGCTGGCGCGTAGCTTAGCACGGCTCAGTGCTCGTGTTCGCGGCATCCACCGCCGGAGCATGCGGCATCGGACTCGATCTGGATCGTCGCATGCGCGATGCCGAAGCGCGCGCGCAGCACGTTCTGGATTGCGGCCAACGCCGCGCCCGATTCGGCATCGTCGGTCACATGTGCATGCAGCGTGGCAATGCGGCGACCACCACCGATCTGCCAGACATGCACATGGTGCACGCCACCGATGCCGGTTTCGCGTTCGATTGCCGCCGCGACATCTGCGGATTCCACGTCGTCCGGCGTGCCTTCGAGCAGAATGTGCGCGCAACGGCGCAACAGTTGCCACGCGTTGCCGAGAATCAGCAGCGCCACGAAAACCGACAGGATCGGATCGGTTGCGATCCAGCCGAAATAGCGGATGAGCAGCGCCGCGGTCACCGCGGCAATCGATCCGAGCAGATCGCCGAGCACGTGCAGGCGTGCACCGGCCGCGTTCACATCGTCATGATGGTGTCCGCCGATGACGCGCAGGACAAGCAGGTTGACCGCAAGACCGGCGGCGGCGACGATCAGCATCAGCCCGCTGCGGATCGGCAACGGCTGGGCCAGCCGGATCATGGCTTCGTAGGCAATCCAGGCGGTCAGCGCGAATTGCGCCAGCGCATTGCTGTAGCCGGCCAGCACTTCCATGCGCGCATAACCGAAACTGCGTCGCGCATCGGCAGGACGCCGCGCAATGCGCGCGCCGCCCCACGCCAACAGCAACGCGAGCGCATCCACCAGCATGTGGCCGGCATCGGCAAGCAAGGCCAGCGATCCGGACAACCAGCCGCCGCCCGCCTCGACAAGCATGGCCATGGCCGTGAGCACGAAGGCGGCCAGAAGACGTCGTTCGCCACCGCGCGAAGCGCCGCGTTCGTGATCGTGATCGGAATGCGAATGGTGGGAATGCGCGTGCGGCATGCGCGCTCGGGTAGCTGTGAACGCGCGAATCCTAGGCGTTCAGGCCGGCGTTACACAATCGCAGGAAGGTTGCGTACGGGACAGATGCAGATTGGCGACATGCGCAAGCGCGACGCAGGTGCCGCCGGCGACCACGAAGATCGAATGCCAGAACAGCGCCGAACCGAAATCGAAGGCGAAACCGCCGAGCCAGAGCAGGACCAGCCCGGGAACGAGCAACCCGAACACCCAGGCCGTGCGGTGGCGGCGGTAGCCGTGCACGGCCATGGTCACGGCCAACGCGCTGGCACAGGCGATGAATACGCGCTCGAAGCCATGGCTGGCGAGAAATCCCAGACCCAACGCCGGCAGCAAGGCCAACAGGAAAGGCAGCGCCGCGCAATGCACGGCGCACAGCAGCGAGGCTGCCGCGCCGAGCCGGTCGGCCGCGCCGGTCAACCCGGCAGCGGGTGGAAGTGGGCGCTGGTGGATCGTCGACATGGATACAATATAACATAACGGAACGGGCCGTGCGCCATAAATCTGCGCAGCCGCTCAGTCGACGTTCTAATGAGTCGAGCAATGCCTGCAGACGCCGTGTACTTCCAGCGTCTGCGCGCGCGCGCGGAAACCCAGGCTCCTGGCCTGATCGGCGAGCATCCCGGAAACGCGTTCATCGCAGATTTCCGTCGCGGATTCGCACACGTCGCAGATCAGGAACGGCACCTGGTGCACGACGCTGGGATGGTGGCAGCTCACATAGGCGTTGATCGACTGCAGTTTGTGGATGAAGCCGTTGTCGATCAGGAAGTCCAGCGCGCGGTACACGGTCGGCGGAGCGGCATTGCTGCGCGCATCCTTGAGCCGGTCGAGCAGATCGTAGGCCTTGACCGGCTTGTCGGAGGCGGCGATGAGTTCGAGTACCTGCAGGCGGATTTCGGTCAGGCGCAGACCGCGCTGCGTACAGGCGGCTGCCACTTCGCGCACGAACCCCTTCGCATTGTGCGTGTGATGGTGGTGCGTGGCGTGGGCGGGCTTGGCCGACATGTGTACCAGATCGTGGCGGCGCGGTGCCGCTTCAAGGCTTGACCGTTTGCAGCATAGTACCGCCAATTCGCGTCAATCCGGCAGAGACTGCCGGAATCCAGAACCCAGGGATGTGGGTATACGGAATCGGACGTCTGCCATCCGTGGCTCCCGGATCCCGGCACTCCATGCCGGGATGACAGCTCAGAGCCTCGCGCCGCAATGCCGGCAATGCTTGTCGCCCGCATCCACCGTTTTGCCGCAAGCGGCGCATTTCGGCGCGGGTTTGTGCGCAGGCAGCAGCAGCGAAATGATCCAGCCGATGGGACCGAGCGCGGCGCCGAGCAGCGCATCGCGCGCGACGGCATTCTTGTACTTGCCGATCAGCGCCCCGACCGCAGCGCAGACCACGGTGAAAACGATCGCCCAGATCCACAGCGACGGATCGGTCAGCGCCGCCGTGCATTGATCGAGCAGACGCTGCGCCGCCTCCGGATCGGTCGGATCCAGGTTCGACAGCGCAGACAGGTCGCAAGCCATGATCAGGCACCGGCCCTGGCCAGCGCATCCTCGATGCGCTTGAGCGCGCGTTCGCGCCCGGCGAGATACACGGTATGGTCGATGGATGGCGACACCTGCGTACCGGTCATGGCCACACGCAAGGGTTGCGCCACCTTGCCCATGCCTTCGCCGATCGCGGCAGCGGCAGCTTCGATGGCCCTGTGCACGCTTTCCACGTTCCATTCCGGAACGATCGCGAGTTGCTCGTGCGCGGCGGTGAGCGCGGCGGCGGCTTTCGCCGTCTTCAGGTGCCTGGCCACCGCGGCCTCGTCCCACTGCGTAACCGGGCCGTACCAGATGCTGGCCTTGTCGGCCATTTCCTTGAGCGTCCTGGCGCGGTCGCGCAAGGCGACGATCACGTCGGCCGCGTTCGGGCCGTGCGCCGGATCATAGCCCTGCTGGCGCAACTGCCATTCCAGTTCTGGCGCCAGGGCCTGCGGATCGCCGGTCTTGAGGTAATGCTGGTTGAGCCAGGAAAGCTTCTCCACGTCGAAACGCGACGCCGCCGTGTTGACGTCGGCCACGTCGAACAAGCCAATCATCTGCTCGATCGAGAATATTTCCTGGTCACCGTGCGACCAGCCCAGACGCACCAGATAATTGAGCACGGCATGTGCCAGGAAACCGTCGTCGCGATATTGCATGACGCTCACCGCGCCGTGGCGCTTGGACAGCTTCTGCCCGTCCGGACCGAGAATCATCGGCAGATGCGCGAACTCGGGGATTTCAGCTTCCAGCGCGTTGTAGATGTTGATCTGGCGCGGCGTGTTGTTGACGTGATCGTCACCGCGAATCACTTCCGACACGCGCATGTCGATGTCGTCCACGACCACGGCGAAGTTGTAGGTCGGAAAGCCGTCCGAGCGCACCATGACGAGATCGTCAAGCTCGTCATTGCGCCACTCGATGCGGCCCTTGACCTTGTCGTTGAACACGACCGATCCGTACGCCGGATTACGGAAACGGATCACCCGGTTCGGATCCTCGCGCAGCGGCGCGTTCTGCTCACGATAGACACCGGCGTAGCGCGGCTTCAGGTTCCGCGCCATCTGCTCGGTGCGCATCGCATCGAGTTCGTCTTTGGTCTCGTAGGCGTAGTACGCCTTGCCCACGCGCACCAGTTCCTCGGCAACGTAGCGGTAGCGATCCATGCGCAGGGTCTGGTAGAACGGACCCTCGTCGTAACCCAAACCGAGCCAATTCATGCCGTCGAGGATGGCCTCGACCGCCGCGTCGGTGGAACGCTCACGATCCGTGTCCTCGATGCGCAGGATGAATTGCCCACCGCGATGGCGCGCCTCCAGCCAGCAGTACAGCGCGGTGCGCGCGCCGCCGATGTGCAGGAAACCAGTAGGACTGGGAGCGAAACGGGTGCGTACGGTCATTGCATGACGAAAATCGCGTAATGGTCTGCAAGGTTAGCAGATGCGCGATAATCGCGGTCGATAACATTTTCGGATGCGTCATGAATCGTTTCGCCCCGCCGCTTTTCTGCACGCTGGCCCTTGCCGCCTGCACGTCGATCTCGCAACACCCCGCCGACGGCACGCGTGCGCGGATCGGCGTGCTGGAAACGACCGACCTGCATTCCAACGTGATGAGCTACGACTACTACAAGCTCGCGCCCGACGACAGCCTGGGTCTGGAGCGCGCGGCGACCCTGATCGGACAGGCGCGCAAGGAATTTCCCAACACACTGCTGTTCGACGACGGCGACACCATCCAGGGCACGGCGCTGGCCGACTATCAGGCGCTGGTCAAGCAACCGGCCTGCAAACAGGAACTGGCAATTTACAAGGCGATGGATACGCTGCATTACGATGCCGGCACCATCGGCAATCACGAATTCAATTACGGTCTGACATTCCTCAGCCGGGTCACCGGCACGCCGTTCGATGCATCCGGCGTTCCGGTCGAACACTGCAAGGGTCCGGATTTTCCCCTCGTGCTAGCAAACGTGTTCAGCGCCAGGACCGGCCGTCCGCTGTACGCACCGTGGCGCATCCTCACGCGCACGATCCGCGCGCGCGCGCGCGACGGCAGCGAACGCGAGGCCACGATCCGCGTCGGCGTGATCGGCTTCACGCCGCCGCCGATCCTGGAATGGGACAAGCGCAATCTCGACGGCAAGGTCACGGTGACGGGCGTGGTCGAGGCGGCGAAGAAATACGTGCCGGAAATGCGCGAGGCCGGGGCCGACATCGTCGTCGCCCTGGTCCACGGCGGCATCAACACCGCGCCCTACACGTCGGACATGGAAAACGCCGACTGGTATCTGGCGCAGGTGCCCGGCATCGACGCAATGCTCACCGGCCATTCGCACGCGATCTTTCCCGACCCGCATAACCTGAGGTCACGCTACGCGCATATGCGCGATGTCGATAACCAGCGCGGCTTCGTCAACGGCGTACCCGCGGTGATGGGCGATTATTTCGGCAAGGCCATCGGCGTGATCGATCTGCGCTTGCGCTACGCGGATGGTCGCTGGCAAGTCGATCGCCAGGCCACGCATTCGCAAGTGCGCCTGGTCGAACCGCGCGGGGGCCGTCCCGTTGCGCCGGATGAGGGAATCGCCCGCATCGCCGCACCCGAACACGCGGCCACCATCGCCTATGTGAAGACGCCGATCGGCCGCAGCGATTTTGCCATGACCACGTATTTCGTCGCCGCGGGCGACACGTCGGCACTGACGCTGGTCAACGCCGCACAACGCGATTATGTGGAAAAGTACATAAAAACCAATTTGCCGCAATACGCCGGCGTGCCGGTGCTGTCCGCCGCCGCCCCGTTCAAGGCCGGCTTCGGCGGCCCGAACGACTACACCGACGTGCCCGCAGGTCCGCTCGCGATCAACAACGCCGCCGACCTGTATCTGTATCCGAACACGCTCACCGCCGTGAAGATCGATGGCGCCGGGGTCAAGGTCTGGCTGGAAAAATCCGCGCAGTGGTTCAACCGCATCGATCCGCGCGATGCAAAGCCGCAGGAACTCATCAACCGCCGTTTCCCGACCTACAATTTCGACGTGCTGCAGGCCGATTCAATCGGGGGCGGCCTGACCTATGCCATCGACGTGACGAAACAGGCAGGCGGACGCATCGAGGCTCTGCGCTACCGCGGCAAGCCCGTGGCGCCCGGCCAGGCCTTCATCGTCGTGACCAACAACTACCGCGCCAGCGGCGGCGGCGGATTCCCCGGACTCGACGGCAGCAACACCGTGCTGTCGGCGCCGGACGCGAACCGCGACGTGCTGATCGACTACGTGCGCGCTGCGCGCGAGATCACGCGCGCGCAGTATGGCAACGATCGCAACTGGCGCTTCGCGAAAGTGAAAACCGTCGGACCCATCGTCTTCACTTCGGCCGCGGGCAAGCGGGATATCGCGCGCGGCGCCGGCATCGACAATGTGAGCGTGTTCAAGGACAACGGCGACGGCACCGCGGTTTATGCCATCGATC
>JAGWXP010000196.1 GCA_018969845.1 Lysobacteraceae bacterium
TGGTTGCACTGGCCCGAACGCTCGGTCGCTTCCATCTCGCGCAAGAGTGCGTTCATTTCCGGCAATGTCAAGCGCCGATTGGCACGGATCGAACCGTGACAGGCCATCGTCGCGAGGATTTCATTCTGCGTTTCCTGCAACCGGCGCGAATTGCCGTGCGCGGCCAGATCGCCGAGCACGTCGCGCGCCAGTCCCGCGACATCGGCGCCGTCGAGAATTCCCGGATAGCGCTTGACGATCACGCTCTGCGGCCCGCTGCGCGCAATCTCGAAGCCGAGTGCGGCGAGTTCCTCGGCATGCTCCTGCGCGGCGGCGGCCTCGCGTTCGCTCAGCGCCAGACTCAACGGCACCAGCAGCGGTTGCGCATGGATGCCATCGCAGGCGCGCGCGGTCTTGAGCTTTTCATAGGTGATACGCTCGTGCGCGGCGTGCATGTCCACAAGCACCAGACCGTGCACATTTTCCGCCAGCACGTATACGCCAGCGAGTTGGGCGAGCGCGAAACCGAGTGGCGGCACGTCCGCTGCAGACAGCGTCGCATCCGGCAGCGCAGAGTTCGACACGCTTGCCGACGCTGCGCCGAACAGCGCCGCATAATCGGCGAGAGGTTCGCGCACGCCAAGTCCCAGACCCTGTTGATCGGGTCGATTCCAGGAACCGTCCAGGGTGCGTGGTGCCGGTCTCGACATCCCCATCGCGTCGCTCGCCGGCGCAAGCCGCGTTTCAACGCCACTCGCCAAATCACCGGCTCTGCCCGCCCGGGTCTGCGCCAGCGCCTCGTTGAGCGTGCGATACAGGAAATCGTGCACGAGACGGCTCTCGCGAAAACGCACTTCGGACTTGGCCGGATGCACGTTCACGTCCACGCCCTCGGGCGGCAATTCCAGGAACAGGACATAGGCCGGATGGCGGCCGTGGAACAGCACGTCGGCATAGGCCTGGCGCACCGCATGGGTGACCACGCGGTCGCGCACGAGACGTCCGTTCACGTAGAAGAACTGCTGATCCGGCTGGCTGCGCGAGGCGGTCGGCTGGCCGAGCCAGCCCGACAGGCGCAGACCGGCGGCAGCGTGATCCACGCGCAGGCTGTCGGCCGGAAACTGCTCGCCGAGGATGTCGCCCACGCGTGCACCGAGCGCGGTTTCGTCCTTCGCCGGCCGCAGCAGGCGCAGCGGTCTGGCGTTGTGCGACAGGCGGATATCCACATCCGGGCGCGCCAACGCGATCGCCTTGACGAGTTCGTCGATGTGGCCGAATTCCGTGCGCTCGGCGCGCAAAAACTTGCGCCGCGCCGGCACGTTGTGGAACAGATCCCGCACCTCGATCGTGGTTCCCTGCGGATGTTGCGCCGGTCGCGCCGGGTCGAGCCGTCCGCCTTCGCGCGCGATCCGCCAGGCCGTATCCGCGCCGGCGGCGCGCGAGGTCAGGGCGAAACGCGAAACCGAGGCGATCGAAGCCAGCGCCTCGCCGCGGAAGCCGAGCGTACGCACGTGCTCCAGGTCTTCCAGCGTGGCGATCTTGCTGGTCGCGTGCTGGGCGAGCGCGAGCGGCAACTCGTCGGCGGGAATTCCGGCACCGTCGTCGCGCACCCGGATCAGGCGCGCGCCGCCATCCTCGATGTCGATCTCCAGTCGTGTGGCACCCGCGTCGAGACTGTTCTCGACCAGCTCCTTGACCACCGACGCGGGCCGCTCCACCACCTCGCCGGCGGCGATCTGATTGACGAGTTCGGGGGATAACGGGTGGATGCGCGGCACTAGCGCATTCTAGCGAATCCGGCGAGCGACGACGCCGAATTTCGCGCTTGGGCAGTGCTCAGTGCGATAGTCAGAACCGCATGGGTTGGGGAACACCCAGATCGCGACAGATTTTGCGAGCGAGGTGGTTGTTGACTTCGTTGTGGCGTGGAACGGCGCTGCGCTTGCCGGTTGCGACGTGCGTCCACCAGGAGTGACTTCCGCCTTCGCGCAGGAGCTTGCAGCCGTGACTTTCCAAGTGCGCGAGGAACTCGCGTCGCTTCATACTGCCAGCGGCAGCTCTTCGTAACCCTTGCCGGCAGCGCCGCGAGCCTCGGCGCGATTGAACTCGATTGCCTCGGCGAGTGTAGTACGCAACGACGCAAGGAGCTCTTCGCGCGTGGTTTCCTGGCAATTCACTCCCGGCACTTCCTCGACCCAACCGATCCAAATGCCAGCATCGTGCTTGACGACAGCAGTGTAGGTTTGACGCATTTGCGTAGCCTCCGTTGCGGTCATGATACTCGAACGAATGCCCTTCGACTTCGCGCCTGCGGCGCTACGCTCAGGACGAACGGGTTGGGTGAGCCACCCTCACCCCATCCCTCTCCCGCCAGCGGGAGAGGGGGAAAGCGGGTTACTCGGAGGCAGCCCGCGCCTGCATCCCGCGATAGATCAGGTACGGCTCGGCCTGGCCGTTGATCACGGCCTCATCGACGACGACTTTCGAGACGTGCTCAAGCGTGGGCAGTTCGTACATGGTGTCGAGCAACACCTGCTCGAGGATCGTGCGCAGCCCGCGCGCGCCGGTCTTGCGTTTGAGCGCCTTGCGCGCAACCGCGGAGAGCGCGTCGTTGCGGAACTCGAGTTCGGCGCCTTCCAGCTCGAACATGCGCTTGAACTGCTTGACGATGGCGTTCTTCGGCTCGGTCAGGATCTTGATCAGCGCGGCCTCGTCGAGTTCCTCGAGCGTGGCCACGACCGGCAGGCGGCCGACGAATTCCGGAATCAGGCCGTACTTGACCAGATCGCCCGGCTCGACGTCGGCCAACACCTTGCCGACATTGGTCTGCTTGCTCTTGCTGCGCACCTCGGCGGCAAAGCCGATGCCGGTGGACTCGGAGCGCTGCTGGATGACTTTTTCCAGCCCGGAAAACGCGCCGCCGCAGATGAAAAGTATATTTTTGGTATCGACCTGCAGGAATTCCTGCTGCGGATGCTTGCGCCCGCCCTGCGG
>JAGWXP010000197.1 GCA_018969845.1 Lysobacteraceae bacterium
TCGCGGCGCGGCGGCGCGCAGCTTCGCGTCTTCCGTAATCAAGCGCTGACCTTTGGCGTCGGCGACGGCGAGGAAGTGCGCGTCGTAGGCGCTGATCTTGTAACGCATCGCGACGTCGAGCACGGTCTTGCGCGGCACGCGATAGAGATGCGGCGTGAGCAGCGCTTCTGCCTCGGCGATGTGCCGATGCGCCGCTTCCAGCGCCAGCATGTTTGCGCGCATGTAAGTGCTGAACACATTGGCAAGTTCGACGAGCGCGTAGGGTTCCGTACACCACGCGCTGTCGCGTTCGAGCAAGGCGACGGCATCGCGCAAGCGCGGGCCCTGTATGAACAACGGCACGAGGATATTCGTGTCGACGACGATCATGCGGAAGCGTCGTCAGTCGTCCCGGCCGCAGGCAATCGCTGCTTCGATGTCGTCGATGTCGGGTTGAAAGCCGCCACGAAGCCGGGTGGGTTTGGGCACGAACGGCAGCACGGTTTTCTTCGGTGCGCTGCGAATTCCGCGCTCGATCAGATCGGCGACTTCGTCCTTGAGTTTCCGGTGTGCGTGCACGGCGCGCAGTTTGACGCGGTGCATGAGATCGTCGGGCAGATCGAGCGTGGTTTTCATGCTAGCCATAATCCCATAAAGCTGGTTTTATGGCAATAGGTTGTCAGACGGCGCTGGCCAGCACCCGCTCTATTCCCGCGCGCGTCTGCGCGCGCAGCAGGCGCGAGGCGAGCTTGCGCAGGCGTGCGTGATCGCAGGATGCAACCGCCTGGCGCACTTCCAGCAGCGAACTCGGATGCATGGAGAATCCGGTCAGACCGAGTGCCAGCAGCAACGGTGTGCAGCGCGTGTCGGCGGCCATCTCGCCGCATAGCGTGACCGGCTTCTGCGCGCGCGCGCCGATGGCGATGATCTGCGCGAGCAGCTTGAGCACGGCCGGATGCAACGGATCGTACAGCTCGCCGAGCGCGTCGTTGTTGCGGTCGGCGGCGAGCAGGTACTGGGTCAGGTCGTTGGTGCCGATGGCGACGAAGTCCACATGTCGGATTAATGTGGGCAACGCGATTGCCGCGGCCGGCACCTCGATCATCGCCCCGAGTTCGTAATGGTCGGCGATCTCGTGGCCGGAGCTGCGCAGTTCGCGCGCGCAGTCCTCGATCAAGGCGCGCACGGCGCGGATTTCCTCCGCGATCGTGACCATCGGCACGAGAACGCGCACGGGGCCGAATGCACCGGCGCGCAGGATCGCGCGCAATTGCGCGGCGAACACGGCCGGCCGGCGCAGCGTCAAGCGCACGCCGCGCACGCCGAGCGCGGGATTCGGTTCGGCCGCAAGCGCCAGGCCCGTGGCGTCGGCCTTGTCGGCGCCGAGATCGAGCGTGCGGATCGTCACCGGCGCGCCGGCCATGGCCATGACCACGTCGCGGTAGGCGTTGAATTGCTCATCCTCGTCCGGCAGTTCGCGACGCTGCAGGAACAGGAATTCGGTGCGGTACAGGCCCACGCCCTCGGCGCCGCAGGCGTGCGCCTGGGCGAGATCGGCGGGCATTTCCGCATTGGCGTACAAGTGGATATGTATACCATCGCCGGTTAGCGACGGCGCATGCGTGAAGCGCGCGAGCAGGTCCTGGCTGCGCGCCTGCTCGCGTTGGAATTGGCGATAATGCGCCAGATCCTGCGCGGTCGGATGGGCCACGATCTCGCCGGAGCCGCCGTCGATCAGCAGCAGGTCGTCGTCGGTCAGGCGTTCCAGTGCCTCGCGCGCGCCGACCACCATCGGCAGGCGCAGGCTGCGCGCCAGGATCGCGCTGTGCGAGAGCGCACTGCCGCCGGTGGTGACGAGTCCGAGCACGCCGTGTTCGGTCAGATGTGCGACTTCCGCCGGCGCAATCGTGTCGCCGACCAGGATGGTGCCCACGCGCGCGGCGATCTGGCGTTCGGCCGGCGTGGTGTCGCGGTTGAGCACGGCCTGCACGCGGCCGATGACGTGATCGATGTCCTCCCGGCGGCTGCGGAAATACGGATCGTCGATCGCGTCGAACGCGGCGGCGAGACGATCGCGTTGCATCTTCAGCGCGGCGCCGGCGCGGTAGCGGCCCTTGCGGATCAGCGCGTACAGGCCCTCGGTCAATTCCGGATCGTCGAGGATCAGACTGTGCGCGTCGATGAATTCGCCGACCTCGCGCGCCAGCGCGCCGTGCAGTTTCTCGCGCAGGACATTCAGGTCATCGCGTGCATGCTGCAAGGCCGCACGCAGGCGCTCGACCTCGGGTTCGATCTCGTTTTCCGCGAGCGGGCGTTCGTCGATGCGGATCTGGCTGGGCTGCACGAGGCGCGCGCGGCCCAGCGCCATGCCTCGCGCCGCGGCAGTCCCGCCGATGACAATGCGGCTACTCATGCGCCTTTGGTACACCCCATTCGTGTTGAGCGTAGCGGGCTGAAGCCCATCGTAGTCGAAACACGCCAGGGTCGAGGAATGAATGCCCTTCGACTTCGCGCCTCTGGCGCTACGTTCAGGGCGAACGGAAATTTGACAGTGCTCATCATGCGCCCTCGTCGAACTTGCGCGCGAACAGATCGGCCATCGCATCGAGCGCGGCGGCTTCGTCCGGTCCGTCGGTGCGCAGCGTGATGGTCTGGCCGATGCCGGCGGCGAGCATCATCACGCCCATGATGCTTTTCGCGTTGATCTCGCGGCCGCGGTGGATCAGCCAGGCGTTGCTCTTGAAACCCTGCAGCAGTTGCACGAGTTTCGCCGAGGCGCGCGCGTGCAGGCCGAGTTTGTTGGTGATAGTCATCTCGCGCTCCATCATTCTTGCGCTCGTCCCTGATCGCGAAAATCAAGAAGCGACCATCCCTGGCCACACTGCAAGTATTCTTGCGCTCGTCCCTGATCGCGAAAATCAGGAAGCGACCATCCCTGGCCGCATTTTTCAAA
>JAGWXP010000039.1 GCA_018969845.1 Lysobacteraceae bacterium
GTTCGTGCAGCATTCGGCGTTGAAAATCACCTTGCCTCAAGCCTCGGAGACGCTGGAGGAAGCGCCGAAGAATCCGCTGATCGTGATGATCGGCGCGGACAGCCGCTTCTACGTCGACAACAACGAAGTGCTCAATCCCGACGTCGTCACGCTCAAGCAGGCGATCGAGCATATCGCCGGCGACAACCGCGACCAACCCGTGATCCTGCGCGCGGACGCGATGACGCCGCATCAGGCCGTGGTCACGGCGATGGATGCGCTCGGCCAGGCCGGCTTCACGCATTTGTCCATTGCCACCGTGCGCAGCAAGAACGCCGGCAAGCAGTGAGCGCCGCGGCCGCGCCGGATTCTGCCGCATCGCCCTGGGTGACCTGGCGGCGCCTGCTCGGCTATTCCTCGCGATACTGGCCGATCGCCGTGCTGGCGATGATCGGCATGGTCTTCGATGCGGCCTGCGGCTCGGCGTTCACCCTGATCATCAAGCCGATGCTTGACGGACTGTTCGTGAGCAAGGACAAGGCGACGATCTTCTGGATGCCGCTGCTCATTGTCGGTCTGTTTCTGGTGCGTGGCGCCGCCACGTTCACCGCCGGCTACAGCATGGCGCGCATCGCGCGCGAAGTGATCCGAACCCTGCGCGCCGAGATTTTCGCCAAATACCTTGCGCTGCCGGCCGCGTATTTCCAGCGTGAATCCTCGAGCGTGCAGATTTCGCGCATGACCTTTACCGTGGAGCAGGTCGCCAATGCCAGTACCGACGGTGTGAAGATTCTGGTGCTGGACGGCTTGATGATCGTCGGTCAGATTGCGGTAATGCTGTACAACAGCGCGCGCCTGACCGTGGCCCTGCTGGTTCTGGCTCCGGCGATCGCCACGGTGGTCTGGTATGTGGGCCGCCGCTACCGGCGCATCAGCCACCGCATCCAGGATTCGGTGGGTTCCATCACCGGCATGGTCGACGAGGTGGTCAACGGACAGCGCGAAGTGAAGGTCTACGGCGGCCGCGACTACGAGCGCAGCCGCTTCGCCGCGGTCAATGACGCGATCCGCCGCCTCAACCTGAAAATTGCCACGACCAATTCGCTGGCCAATGCCGTGGTCCAGTTTGTCGCCGCATTTGCGCTCGCCCTGGTGATCTTTCTTGCCACGCGTCCCGGCGTCATCCTGCACCAGATGAGCCCCGGCACCTTCATGTCGCTGATAACGGCGATGCTGGTGATGCTGCCTTCGCTCAAGCGTCTGACCACGGTGCAGGCGGCAATGCAGCGCGGCGTGGTTGCGGCGCAGGATCTGTTCGCGGTACTGGATGCGCACGAGGAGCGCGACACCGGCAGTGTGCGGCTGACGCGCGCGCGCGGCGAGATTGCGCTGCGCGACGTCGGTTTCCGCTATCCGGACGCGTTCATGCCGGCGCTGCACGGCATCGACCTGGACTGCCCGGCCGGCAGTGTCACCGCCCTGGTCGGACGTTCGGGCAGCGGCAAATCCACGCTGGCGAGCCTGATTCCGCGCTTCCACGACCCGAGCGCGGGACAAATCCTGCTCGACGGCAGGCCACTGACGGATTACGCGCTGGACAACCTGCGCGCGCAGATTGCCTGGGTCGGTCAGCAGGTCGTGATCTTCGATGATACCGTGGCACGCAACATTGCCTACGGCGAACTCGGCGGCGCATCGCGCGAGGCCATCGTCGAAGCGGCGCGCGCAGCGAACGCACTGGATTTCATCGAGGCGTTGCCGCAGGGCCTAGACAGCCGCGTGGGCGAGGGCGGAGCGCTGCTGTCCGGCGGTCAGCGTCAACGGATCGCGATCGCGCGTGCGATTCTCAAGGATGCGCCGATCCTGATTCTGGACGAAGCGACCAGCGCGCTCGACAGCGAAAGCGAAAACCTGATCCAGGATGCGCTCAAGCGCCTGCTGCGCCAGCGTACCGTCATCGTGATCGCGCATCGCTTGTCGACCATCGAACATGCCGACCGCATCGCCGTGCTCGACGCCGGCCGCATCGTGGAAACGGGAACGCACGCGCAGTTGCTCGCGCGCGACGGTCAGTATGCGCTGCTGCACCGGATGCAGTTTCACGAAAACGGCAACTGAGCCATGGCCGCGGCAGTCGTTCTCGAATCCGAGTTGGTCTGCCCGCAGTGCGGGCACAGGTCGATCGAGTTGATGCCGCTCAATGCCTGCATGTATTTCCACGAATGCCGCGGCTGCGGCGCGCTGTTGAAACCCAAGCCCGGGGATTGCTGTGTGTTTTGTTCGTACGGCTCGGTGCCTTGTCCGCCGGTGCAAACCGAACGTGCGTGTTGCACTCGAGCCGATGTTTGACGAGGCGCGCTTGCGGGAGATCTGGTACGGCGAGCGCAAGCCATCGATGTGGTTGCGCCTGCTGTCGGGCGTATTCGCCGTCGTCAGCAGGTTGCGTCGCCGGTTGTACGCCGCGGGTTTGCTGCCACGCGCGCGCTTGTCGGTTCCGGTGATCGTCGTCGGCAACATCAATGTGGGCGGCACCGGCAAGACGCCGCTGACCATCGCACTGGTCGAGTCGCTGCGCGGACGCGGATTCAAGCCCGCCGTGATCAGTCGCGGCTACGGCGGCAGTGCCGGGAATGCGCTGCGGGTCGAAGCACATTCGGATCCGGCCGTGGTCGGCGACGAGGCGCGAATGATTTTCGATGCCACCGACGCACCGGTGGCGGTCGCGCGCAAACGTGCCGCGGCCGGCCGGCTGTTGCTGCGAAGCGGCGATATCGACGTGCTGATCGCCGATGATGGCTTGCAACATTATCCACTTTGCCGCGATGTGGAAATCTGCGTGATCGACGGCGAGCGCCGCTTCGGCAACGGGTATCTGCTGCCGGCCGGACCGCTGCGGGAAGCGGTATCACGACTCACGTGCGTGGATTTCCGCATCTGCAACGGCGGCACGCCGCAAACCGGCGAAGTGCCGATGGCACTCATCGGCGATGCTGCCGTGTGCCTGGCCGATCCGGCGCGGCGGCGCCCGCTGCGTGAATTCGCCGGTCGGCGCGTTCATGCGGTGGCCGGCATCGGCAATCCGTCGCGATTCTTCGCCACGTTGCGCAATGCCCGCATTGACGTGGTCGAGCATGCGTTCCCCGATCACCATGTCTTTGCCGCGGCCGATCTGGATTTCGGCGACGTCGTACCCGTGTTGATGACAGAAAAGGACGCGGTCAAATGTGCCGCCATCGCCCAAGCGCACTGGTGGAGCGTTCCGGTACGCGCGCATCTGCCCGACGAATTCCTCGATGCGGTGGCGGCGCGTGTCATTGCGGCGGGACATGCGGCAGATTTCCGTTGACAACCACGCGGTACACGACTACCGTGCGCGCACCTTCATTGCACGGGGGCGTCCTTCCGTGGACCCTTGCAGTAGTCGCAACACTGCAGCCAAGCCAACGTAGTCCGCGGAAACCCGTATCTGAGGCGTGTTTCCGCTTGAGGCGGTGACGCGCCGGAATCGCCACCCGGCGATCCAGCACTCATCCGAATCGCTCGCATGGCCGGCTGCCCGATCGATCGGAGTCGTCATGCTGGATTTGTTCAATTTCGCCATGTTGATCCCCAATGGCGCGCGCGAGCGCGGCAAGGGCGAGGCTGCCGCGCGCGCCGCGGCACAGTTGAGCGCGTTCGCGCGCTTGGATGGGACTGAAGTGCTGGCGCGGCTCGGCAGCACGGCCGACGGGCTGAGCGGCGAACAAGTGGCGGAATTTACCGCCCGGTTCGGTCCGAACGTCGTGGCGCAGGAAAAGAAACGGCCCGTCCTGCTGCAACTGCTCGAGCGCTTCATCACCAACCCGATCAATATCCTGCTTACGGTGCTCGCGACCATCACCTGGGTCACGGGCTCGGAGCTGAGCGACAAGATCGGCGCGATCATCATGTTCGCGATGGTGGTGATGGCGGTATTTGTCGCGCACTTCCAGGAGGCGCGCTCCGGCCGCGCGGTCGAGCAGTTGCGACGCATGGTCAGCAACACGGCGACGGTGCGCCGCGAAGTCGAAGAACCCGGCGAAGACGAAGAAGCGCAGCCGCGACGCGTCGCGAAGAAGCTCGAGGTGCCGATCGACGGTCTCGTGCCCGGCGACATTGTGTTTTTGTCCGCCGGCGACATGGTGCCCGCGGATCTGCGCCTGCTCCACGCCAAGGACCTGTTCGTCAATCAGGCCGCACTGACCGGCGAGTCCATGCCGGTGGAGAAGTTCGCGGCCGCCGATGCCGAGGCGAAGACCGCGCTGGAGGCGCGCTGTCTGTGCTTCATGGGCTCGAACGTGGTCAGCGGCAGTGCCACCGGCGTGATCGCCGCGACCGGTGCCGGTACCTATTTCGGCGCGCTTGCCGGATCGCTGGTCGGCCAGCGCGTGGAAACCAGTTTCGACAAGGGGGTATCGCGTTTTGCCTGGCTGATGCTGCGTTTCATGGCGGTGATGGTGCCGGTCGTGTTCCTGATCAACGGCGTGACCAAGCACGACTGGTTCGAGGCCTTCATGTTCGCGGTCGCGGTGGCAGTCGGCCTGACGCCGGAAATGTTGCCGATGATCGTGGCGATCAATCTCGCCAAGGGCGCGCTGAAAATGGCGCGCAAGGACGTGATCGTCAAGCGCTTGAACGCGATCCAGAATTTCGGCGCGATCGACGTGTTGTGCACGGACAAGACCGGTACGCTGACCCAGGATCGCGTCATCCTCGAGCGCCATACCGATATCCGCGGCGACGAGGACGATGCCGTACTCGACTTTGCCTGGCTCAACAGCTATCACCAGACCGGGCTGAAGAACCTGCTCGATGTCGCCGTGCTCGAAGGCGCCGCAGCGGATGCCGCGGCACGCCTGAAATCCGCCTACTCGCTGGTTGACGAAGTGCCGTTCGATTTTTCGCGCCGGCGCATGTCGGTGGTGGTGCGCGACGAGGCCGGCCGGCATTTCCTGATCTCCAAGGGGGCGGTGGCGGAAACCGTCGGTGTATGTGGATTTGCGCGCGACGGCGGCGAAACCGTGCCGATGACGCCGGACAAATTGGCCGAGATCCGTGCGGTGTCGCGCGACATGAACGACGACGGCTTCCGCGTTCTCGCGCTCGGCATGCGCGAGATCGAAGTGAAGCCGAGCTATTCGCGCGACGACGAGAAGGATCTGATCCTGATGGGCTTCATTGCCTTCCTCGATCCGCCCAAGGACAGCGCGGCGGACGCGATCGGCGCGCTCAACGCGAACGGCGTGGCGGTGAAGATCCTGACCGGCGACAACGACGTGGTCACGCGCAACGTCTGCCGCCAGGTCGGTATAAAAGTGGAGAAATTCCTCACCGGCCCGCAGATCGAGGCGATGAACGAGGAGGAATTGACCGAGGCCACACGCACCACGCAGGTATTTGCGCGCCTGAATCCGCAGCAGAAAGTGCGTGTGATCCAGGCCCTGCACCGCGACGGCCACGTCGTCGGCTTCCTCGGCGACGGTATCAACGACGGCCCGGCGCTGCGCGCCGCCGACGTCGGCATCTCGGTCGACACGGCGGTCGACATCGCCAAGGAATCGGCCGATATCATCCTGCTCGAGAAGAGCCTGCTCGTGCTGGAGGAAGGCGTGCTCGAAGGCCGCAAGGTGTTCGGTAACGTGCTCAAGTACATCAAGATGACGGCCAGTTCCAACTTCGGCAACATGTTCAGCATGATCGGTGCGAGCGCGTTGCTGCCGTTCCTGCCGATGATGCCGGTGCAGGTGCTGCTCAACAACCTGATGTACGATTTTTCGCAGACCGCAGTCGCGTCCGACGACGTGGACGCGGAATATCTGGCCAAACCGCGGCAATGGGACCTGAAAGCGATCGCGCGCTTCATGGTCTTCATCGGGCCGATCAGCTCGATCTTCGACTATTGCACGTTCGGCTTCATGTGGTTCGTGCTCGGCGCGAACACCGCGGCGCACCAGCAATTGTTCCAGACGGCGTGGTTCGTCGAGTCGCTGCTCACGCAGACCCTGATCGTGCACGTCATCCGCACGGGCAGGATTCCGTTCGTGGAAAGCCGCGCCAGTCTGCCGCTCACCGTCACCAGCACGGCGATCTGCCTCGCCGGCATGGTCTTGCCGTTTTCACCGATCGCGACGTGGTTCGGTTTCGTACCGCTGCCCGGCATCTACTGGCTGTTCCTTGCCGTGGTGCTGGTGATCTATATGGGCCTGACGCAGTTCGTCAAGTCGCGCATGATCCGGCGTTTCGGCGTGCTTTGAGTCTTCACCGCGCCTGCACGCCGCGGCGGGCTAGTCTGGCAACATGAGCACGGCCATCGTCTGCTTTCGCCGCGATCTGCGCCTCGAGGACAATCCCGCACTGGATGCGGCGTTGCGCGCACACGAGCGCATCGCCTGCGTCTATATCCATGCGCCCGAGGAGCAAGCGCCGTGGGCGCCTGGCGCGGCCAGCCGCTGGTGGCTGCATCATTCGCTGGTGGCGCTGGACGGGCAGTTGCGCCGTCGCGGCGGCGCATTGACGCTGCTGCGCGGCCCTACGCTGGCCGCATTGAAATGCGCGATCGATGCCTGTGGTGCGCAGGCGGTCTACTGGAACCGCCTTTACGAGCCGGCGATCCTCGCACGCGACGCGGCGATCAAGCGCGAATTGCGCGACCGCGGGCTCGACGTGCGCAGTTTCAACGCCAACCTGCTCTGCGAACCGTGTCAGGCGCAGACCGGGCAGGGCGGGCCTTACAAGGTGTTCACGCCGTTCTGGCGCAACGTACGCGCGCAACTCGTGCCGTCGCCGCCGATTCCCGCGCCTGCACGCATCGATGCGGCGCGACTGGAGACTGCCGTCGCGCCGGAGTCGCTGCGTCTGCTGCCGAGACTGCCGTGGGACGCCGGGTTTCACGCTGTCTGGCAGCCGGGCGAAGCCGGTGCGCAGTCGCGTCTGCGGCGGTTTCTGGATGATTGCATTGACAGTTATCGGACTGGCCGCGATCGTCCGGATCGCGACGATACCTCGATGCTTTCGCCGCATCTGCATTTTGGCGAGATCGGTCCGCGCCAGATTTTCTGGCGCATTCACGAACGCGCACACGATACGGCGGCGCGCGAAGCCGGCGAACACTATGTGCGTGAGCTGGGCTGGCGCGAGTTTTCGCATCACCTGCTTTACCATTTCCCGCAAACGCCGCAGTCCAACCTCAATCCGCAGTTCGACCGTTTTCCCTGGGCGCCCGAAAACGGGCAGGCGATCCGGCGCTGGCAACGCGGCAGTACCGGCATCCCCATCGTGGACGCGGGCATGCGCCAATTGTGGTCGACCGGCTGGATGCACAACCGCGTACGCATGATCGTGGCAAGTTTTCTCACCAAAAACCTGCGTCAACACTGGCGCATCGGCGCACGCTGGTTCTGGGATACCCTGGTCGACGCGGATCTGGCGAACAACACGCAAGGCTGGCAATGGACGGCCGGCTGCGGCGCCGACGCAGCGCCGTATTTCCGCGTCTTCAATCCGGTGACGCAGGGCGAGCGTTTCGATCCGGACGGCACCTATGTGCGGCGCTGGGTGCCGGAATTGCGCTCTGCGCCGGCGGCGCTGATCCAGCAGCCCTGGCGCGACGAAAGCCTCTTGCGCGCAACCGGCTATCCCGCTCCGATCGTGGACTTGCGGCAATCGCGCGAAGCCGCGCTTGCCGCCTACCGTAAATCGCGCGACGGGTAAGGCGGCAACCGCGATACGGACAAAAAAACGCCCCGGCGGGATTCCCGCCAGGGCTCCGGCGTCAAGCCGGAAATCTTCAGATCATTGCAGGCAGCCGAGCTGACCGCTGGTGTTCGCGTAGCCGGTACCGCTGTTGTAGGCGTTGTTCGACCACTCCATTTGCAGTTTCCACACGCTGCCGTTGGAGAAAGTCACGTTGTTGTGGAACGACCACGCGCACTTGTCGCCGTTTTCGGCGCCGCTGGAATCGGTCCAGCCGGTGCCGCGCGGGTCGGTGATTGCTTCGGAGTACTCGTGCGAAGTCACGTTGGCAAGCGCCGCCAGGCCTTCGGATTGGCCGCTCACGGTGCTGTTCGGATTGCAGCCGGAAACTCCGGAAATGTTCGGCATGTACGCCACTTGTACTGGCGCGCCGTTCGAGCACGAACCCCAGCTGTGCCACGCGCAGTAGCTGACGTGGCCGGCGCCGGTGGAGGTGAAGATGAAATACACGGCGTTCGGGTCCGGATTGTTGTTCGATATCTTGCAAGCTTCAGCGACGGCGCTGGAGGTACTCAGCGCGCGCTTGGGTGGGTTGGTATCGAAATACACCGCGCCGTTGCTAGTTTTTCCGCTGACGTATCCATTCGTGGTTCCGTAGTATTCGGTAGAAGCGTTGGCAATGCTGCTGGCGCTGAAGCCGTTGAAGAACGTGGCCATGCCGGACTGGATATCCGTGCCGTACGAACCCCAGAAAATCGAATAACTGGTCGGTGTTATCAGCACGTTGCCGCCGTGCAGGGTCATGTCGGCGCTGCCGGAAGAACCGCCACCGCCGTGCGCCTGACCGTATCCGGCAAATTTGGCGCCGCGCGCCTGCACGAATTCCCTGCGGTAGTAGACGATCTCCGGTGCATCCTCCGAAATGAACACATCGCCGCCAAAATTGGCGAGGTTGCCGCGGACCATGGCACCGTCGGCATCGGTGATATAGACGGGTTTGCCGCTGCCGTGGGTCGCGACGAGGTTTTCCGGATCCTGCACCATGCGCACGAAGACGTTGCCTTGGTACAGGGCTGCTTGCCCGTTGCCATCGGCAACGAGCACGTCGCCGGCGCGCAACTGGCTGCCGTCGGTATTGTGCTGGATAAACAATGTCTGGTTGCGCTGCGCCGCGCCGGCGGCCGTCGCCACACAGACGCCGGCGAATATTGCGATTGCGAGACTCGAACGTTTCATCGATGAACTCCCGTAAGGAAGCATGCCAGCTTCCGGAAATGTCCCCTCATTGCCATGAGGGCGTTGTCGCGAGCGCCATTTCGACGCTCGGGCCGGTTCCTTCCCGCAATCCGCTTGCACGCATACACCGGATTCGCGCGGGTGCGAGCCCGCAATCCGGAACAATGCTTTCTTCCGTTACCCCTGTACCCTGAAAGTGCCGTGCGCAGCATACGCGTTCCGCGGGTTCAGTCATTTTGCACTGCGGTACGGGTTGTACGGACATTATCCTGGCGGCACCGGCCGGCTCTTTTCCCGCAACAGGATGGCCAATGCCGGCGGCGTGACGATTGAAGTGAGCAGCGACATGGCCACGATCAGCGCATAGATGCGCGGCGGAAACACACCCGCGGCAAGGCCGAGGCTGGCCACGACCACGCCGACTTCGCCGCGCGGGATCATGCCGATGCCGACGATCAGGGCGCCGCGTTTGCCCAGCGGGAGCGCGCCCAGAAAGCCGCCGATGAGTTTGGATGCGATCGCGATGACGGTGATCAAGGTCAATGCGAGCAGCGCGTCGGCATTGGCGAGTTGTGCCAGTTCCACTTTGGTACCTGTCATCACGAAGAAGAATGGCGTCATCAATGCAAGCAGGGGCTGGGTCTGATGTTCCAGCGCCTCGCGCTGGCGCGTTTCCGAAGCGATCATGCCGGCGAGGAAGGCGCCGATGATCGCGGCCAGACCGAACTCGGTCGACAGGAATGCCAGGCCAAGGCAAAGCGCCAGTACGATGGTGAACGGCGACAGCGGATTGATCGGCGCTTCCAGCAGGTTCGAGGCGCGCCGCATCACACGCGCACCGACAAAACCGATCACGACGACAAAGCCGACCGCTTCGCCGAGCACGACGAGCAGGTGCGACAGGCGCAGTTCTGCGCCGGATTGCAGTGCGGTCACGATGCCGAGCAGGAGCATGGCGAGGATGTCGTCGATCACCGCCGCGCCGAGGATCACGCGGCTTTCCTCGCGCTGCAGCGCGCCGAGCTCCTGCAGGACACGTGCGGTGATGCCGGCCGAAGTGGCGACGAACGCGGCAGCGACGAACAGCGACTTGGCCCAGTCGAATCCGGAGCCGTGGGCCCACAGCGAGCCGAACGCGAACGGCACGATCACGCCGAGCACGCCGACGGCGAACGCGCTGCGGCCGAGGCGCTTCATCTCGTCCAGCCGCGTTTCCAGGCCGACCGAGAACAGCAGCAGCACGACGCCGATTTCGGCGAGCACGTCCAGCGCCGCGGATGGCTGCACCCAGCCGAGCACGGAGGGACCGATCACGCAGCCGACCGCAATCTCGCCGACCACGCCCGGCAGTTTCAGGCGCTGTGCGATTTCCGCGCCGACTTGCGCGGCGACGAACACGATGAACAGGCTGAGCAGGATGTCGCTGCCGTGGGGCATGGCGCCTCGATCGTTGCGTTTTTGCCGGCGAATCCGGATGCTACACGACACCGGGACGGATGGGGGCGGATCATGGGCAAACCCGCAAGCGACCAGCGCGAACCGATGGCCAAGGTCGATACCGCCTGGTTGCGCATGGAAAGCCCGACCAATTTAATGATGATCACCGGCGTGCTCACGTTCGCCGCGCCGCTGGATCTGAAAAGTCTGCGCGAACTGATCGCCAGCCGCTTCCTGGCGTATCGCCGTTTCGGTCAGAAGCCGGTCGACACCGGTGCCGCGGCATTCTGGGAGACCGTGCCCAAACCGGATCTGCGCTGGCATGTGCGCGCGGCGAAGCTGCCGCGCAAAGCCGACAAGCTCGCACTGGAAAAATTCGTCAGCGAGCTGGCCTCGACGCCGCTGGACCAGGCCCGGCCGCTGTGGCAGTTCCATCTGATCGAAAACTATCAGGGCGGCAGTGTGCTGGTCGCGCGCATCCACCATTGCTATGCGGATGGCCTGGCCCTGGTGCAGGTGATGCTCTCGCTCACCGACGCCGCGGCTGACGCCGCGGCGCGCGCGGAACTGAAGAAACCCTGGCTACCGCGTGAGCGCGGCGGCGTGATCGCACGCTTGCTGGCGCCGGCGCGCACGGGGATTTCCAAGGCTTTGGCCCAAGGCAGCGCCCTGATGCGCAATCCGGTGCTGGCCGCGACGATGGCGCGCGAAGGTTCGGAAATCGCGCGCGAACTCGCCATTGCCCTCAATCTCGCGGATGATCCGCCGACCGCGTTCAAAAATGGCGCGCTCGGCGCACGCAAGCGCTGCGCCTGGGCCGAGCCCTTGCCCCTCGCCGACGTCAAGGCGCTGAGCCGACTCCTGCGCTGCACGGTCAACGACATCCTGCTCGCCTGCGCCGCCGGCGCGTTGCGCGGTTATCTGCGCGATCTGGGCGAACCGGTCGATGGCGTCACCCTGCGTGCCACGGTGCCGGTGAATTTGCGACCGCTGGAACACGCCAGGCAACTCGGCAACCATTTCGGTCTGGTATTTCTTGATCTGCCGGTGGGTGAGGCCAATCCGCTGCGGCGCCTGGAACGCGTGGCCGCGTCAATGCGCGAGCTCAAGCGCAGCAAGCAGGCCGCGCTCACCTTCGGCCTGCTCGCCGCCGTCGGCATGGCGCCGGCGGCGCTGCAACACCTGGCGCTGGATCTGTTCAGCCGCAAGGCCAGCACCGTCGCCACCAACGTGCCCGGCCCGAAAAAACCGTTGTATCTGGCCGGTGTGGAAGTCAAGGAACTGATGTTCTGGGTGCCGCAAAACGGCAGCATCGGCATGGGCGTATCGATCCTGTCCTACAACGGCCGCGTGCACTTCGGCCTGATCGCCGATCAGCGCCGGGTCGCCGATCCCGATGCCATCGCGCAGCGCTTCGCTGACGAAGTGGAAAAGCTCACCCTGCTTACCCTGATGGAAGACTGGGGTGGCACAATCGCCGCGGGCGACGCCGCGGCGACCCTGATGCGGTATTGCGGTCGTCGGCCGGAGTGAAGCTATTTGCGATAACGGGTACCCTCGGATGTACGCGAGGTTGAAATGAACTGGCTTTGAAGAAGGGTGCTTTTGCGCCGTCTGAAATAAGGTATTTTTATACTTCGGCCTTTGACAAAGTGAGTGCTGCAATTTGTTTCGTTAACCGGGAGGTGAAATGAAACAGTATGCGATGGTCAATGCACTTGTGTGGTCGGCGTTTTTGGCCTTGGGCATGAGTGCCGCCACTCCCCTCAACGCACAGCCCGCCTGCGGGCCCGGGCAGACGCCAGCCTCGTTCGCTTTCACAGGGGCCGAACAGACATCGGTAGTGCCCGCGGGAGTCACTTCAGTCACGATGTACCTGTTGGGTGCGCAAGGTGGCGGTGGGGGCAATGTGAATGGCTCCATCGGCGGCGCCGGCGGCCTCGGCGGTGGAGTCAGCGGAACCCTGGCTGTGACACCCGGCGCGACGCTGTCGATTTGGGTCGGCGGGCAAGGATCCCAAGTGATCAATGCGGGGGGCGCCGGCGGTGGTGCTGCTGGAATCGGCGGTGGCGCCACGGATGTACGCGTTGGCGGCAATGCGATCGGCAATCGCGTAGCCGTCGCGGGCGGTGGCGGTGGCGGTGGTATGTCCGGCTGCTTCCAGGACGGCGCCGGCGGTGCATCCAATATCTTCGGTGGTGCCGGTGGCATCGGCGGAGGTGGATCGGGCGGCAATGGCGCCAACGATACGAATATCGATGGCCCATTTGGCGGATCTGGCGGCGCAACCGGAACAGGAGGCGCGGCCGGGGCCGGTTGTGGCGGTTTTCCGGCCACGGCAGGTTCGATTGCAGGCGATGGTGGAACGGCGACGAGCTTCTTCTCTTGCGCAGGTGCCGGCGGCGGCGGCGGTGGCGGCGGCGGGGCCGCCGTGGGGCCTGGCGGTGGCGGCGCAGGCGTCGGTACGACAGCCTGTCAGAACAACGACAATGGCGGCGGCGGCGGCGGTGCCGGCGGTACCTCGAGCAACATCAGCCTGACTTCGGCAACGATTACCAATGGTGTGCAGGCCGGAAATGGGCTTGTATTGCTGTGTTATGACAGCGCACAGGTGGCGATCACGCCGACCACAATGCTGAGGCCATGGATGTTGCTCGCGCTGGGCACGCTGCTTGCGCTCTTGGCGCTTGTTTCAGCGCCCGGTCGGCAATAGCCAGTTTCGCCCGGGCGGGTTTGCGCGCTCCGGGCCTAGGCGTTTGCCGGGTGGGTTCATCGCGGGCCCCGTTTCCCGCATCTAACTCGCGCCCCGGCGCGGCAGCCGCAGGAACATCAGCGACGAGAGTACGGTGATGGCGCCCAGGATGAGGGTGGTGGCGCGGAACGCGGCGATATAGGGCGCGCCGTCGTGCGCGTCGCCGAGGGACAGCGTCATCAGCAGCGAAGCGAACGCTACGCCGAAGCTCATCGACAGGTTCTGCACGGTGCTGGTCATGCTCGCGCCCATGCTGGCCTGCGCTGGCGTCAGATCGACGAATCCGAGCGTGTTCATCGCCGCGTATTGCAGGGACATCACGAACCCGTAGATGAATACTTGTATACAAATCAGCCAGACCGGTGTGGCCGCGCTCAGCGTCGCGAACGCCATCACCAGCACGCCCGCCAGTGCGGTGTTGCAGAGCAGCACGCGACGGTAGCCCTGGTATTTCAGAATCGGACCGACGAAGAAGCGCATCAACAGCATGGCCAGCGCCTGCGGGACCTGCAGCAGGCCGGCGGCGATGGCCGAATAGCCGAAGCCGACCTGGAACAGCAGGGTGAGCAGGAAGTAGATGCCGCCCACGCCCAGGCGCGTGGCGAAGCCGCCGTTGAAGGCAACGCGGAAGCTGCGGATGCGCAGCAGGCGCAGATCGACGATGGGTGCGGTCACGCGCGTGCCGCGCCGCCAGTACAGCGCCAATGCGGCAATCGCGGCGATGCCGCATGCGAATCCCTGCGCGTAGACGGCTTCGCTCAACTGTTCCAGTGCCCATGACAAGCCGCCCGCACCGAGCGCGAACAGCGCAAATCCCGCGATATCGAGCGGCGCGCGCGCACCGCGGTAATCCGGCATGGCGCGGCGCGCGAGGATTAGTCCGACGATGCCGAACGGAATGTTGACGAAAAAGATCATGCGCCACGACACATACATGGCGAAGAATCCGCCGAGCAGCGGACCGATGGCCGGGCCGATCAGGCCGGGAATGGTCGCCACGCTCATGGCGTGGACGAATTCGGATTTGTCGAACGCGCGCACCAGGGCCAGCCGTCCGACCGGCATCATCATGGCGCCGCCGAAGCCCTGCACGATGCGTGCGGCGACCAGCATCCACAGGTTCTGGGCGAGGCCGCAGGCCAGCGAACCGAGCGTGAACACGAGGATCGCCCACCAGAAAATTTCGCGCGTGCCGCGACGGTCGGCAAGCCATGCGCTCAGCGGAATGAACACCGCCAGCGCGAGGGTATAGCTGGTCAGGGCCGTACGCAGGTCGAGCGGCGCGATGCCCATGCTTTGCGCAATGCTCGGCGTCGCCGTGTTGACGATGGTCGAGTCGAGCATCTGCATGAAGAACGAGAATGCAACCAGCCAGAGCAGGGCACGCTTGGCGGGTGCGTCCAACACAGGGGCGGCGGCGATATCTCGAGTCGTTGCGGCGATTGGAGCGTCCATCGGCCGCACACTATACCGACGACGGCTTTATGCGAGCTGAGCTTTCGCCCACCCGGTGTCCAGCCGCTCCATCGCATCGCGCGGCTTGAGCGCGGCGGCTTTCGCGTAGGCAGCGGCGGCCTCGTCTTCTTTTCTGTCGCCGTACAACAGCAGCAGCGCGTTGCCGTATTCGATCCAGGCGATGGGCGAGTCCGGCGTGAGCCTGAGCGCATCCTTGAGTTGTTTCTCCGCTTCGCCGGCGCTGGCGCCGTAGGTGAGCTTGGCCAGCATCCCTCCGACTTTGCCGACGATCTCGGCGTGATACAACCCGAGTGCGGTGCGCGCTTCGGCGTGCTGCGACTCCAGTTCGAGCGCGGCGTCCAGGGATGCTCGCACCTTGCCCGCGATGCCTTGCGCCAATGCCTGCGCGATCGACAGGCACTGGCTGTAGCGGCCCAGCGCGAAGGCGCGACGATAATGACTGTTGGCTTCGCCCGGCAGCGCAACGATCGCGTGTTCGGCAAGTTCTGCCAGCGCCGCGTAACGGGCGAGTTTGTCCTTGTCGGATTTGAGCAGATACGCGGCGTGGATGCCGCCGGCCTTGATCGCGACGGAAGCGCCCAGCGCCTTCAATGCCACGCCGGCGTCGTGAGCTTCCTGGAAATCGCCGCGATGGAAGGCGCGCCAGGCGTCCTGCAATTGCGCGGCGATCTTGCCCGCGTCCTTGCCGTTTATCCCTTTCGAGAGCAGGGGATTGGCCTTGAGCAGTCCAGCGACGTGCTTTTCATCCGGGAAAGGTTCCTGATCGCCCGCGTGCAGGGTCTTCCACGCCTTGGCCAGCTTGTCGCCGGCGTAGTCGTAAGCCTTGTCCGGAT
>JAGWXP010000040.1 GCA_018969845.1 Lysobacteraceae bacterium
ACGCATGAAGCTGCCGGGTAGAGCGTACGTGCCGTGTTATCGCATCAAGGTGTAGACCGCCCGACCTGAGCGTTTCGTCCAGGCTCGGAACCGGCTGCGGCGCGAAGCGCCGGAGGCGAAGGACATGGGCACGGCACTTCGTTTCCGCATGCGGCGCGAGCCACGCTAAGAGCGAACGGCGAAGGCGGTCAGCCGGAACGCGCCAGGCGCACGCTGTCGCGATGATGGCGGGTGAGCTTTTCCTTGTGCTTCTTGACCTGACGATCAAGTTTGTCGGCCAGCGCGTCGATCGCGGCGTACAGATCGGCGGCCTGGGCATCGGCGTGGATGATCTTGCTGTTCGCACAATGCAGCGTGGCTTCTGCCTTTTGCAGCAGCTTTTCCACGCTCAGGGTGACGGTAACGTCGTGCAGATGGTCGAAATGGCGGACGACGCGTTCGAGCTTGCCGGCCGCATAATCGTGCAGGGCGGGGGTGATGGCAACCTGGTGACCGCTGACGTTGATCTGCATAACCTGCCTCCAGAAATAAACGGATACGATGTTGCCCCGCCGCGGCGGGACACGGGTTCAGACCTGCGGTTTTCGCCTGGGTTCCGGCGCACTCCTTTCAGCCCAATCGGCTGCGTTCGTTGGACGACGGTATATGCAGTGCCTCGCGGTACTTGGCCACGGTGCGCCGCGCCACTTCGATGCCACGCCGGTTCAGTTCCGCGGCCAGTGTCTGGTCCGACAACGGCCGCGCCGGAGTCTCCTCGCCGATGAGTTTGCGGATCATCGCCTGGATTGCGGTCGCCGATGCCGCGCCGCCGTCGACGGTGGCCACGCCCGAGGAGAAGAAATACTTGAACTCGAATGTACCGCGCGGCGTATGCAGGTACTTGCGTGTGGTCACGCGCGAGACGGTGGATTCGTGCATGCCGATTTCCTCGGCAATCTCGCGCAACACCAGCGGACGCATTGCCTCGGGACCGAAATCGAGGAACGCGCTTTGCGCACGCACGATCGCGCCGGCAACCTTGAGCACGGTGTCGGCGCGGGTTTCCAGGCTCTTGATCAGCCAACGCGCTTCCTGCAACTGGCCGCGCAGATACGAGGCATCGTCGCGGCGCGCGCGCGCGATCAACGCGGCGTATTGCTGGTTAATGGCCAGTTTCGGCTGGCAGTTCGGGCTCAGGCCCACGCTCCAGCGGCCATTGTGTTTGAACGCGTAGGCGTCGGGTGCGACGTATTCGGTCTTGCCGGCGCCGACCTGCGCGCCGGGTTTGGGATCCAGTGAACGGATCAGGGCGATGGCGGCGTCCAGCGCCTCGGCATCGGCGTGCAACTGCCGGCACAGGCGCGCACGGTCGTTGCGCGCCAATGCTTCCAGATGCTCGGCAGCCAGCGCCAAGGCCACGCTCCTGCCGGGGGTTTCAGCCGCGCAGGCATCCAATTGCACGCGCAGGCATTCGCTCAAGGAGCGGCTGCCGACGCCGAGCGGATCGAATTGCTGGATACGGTGGCGCACGGCATCGATTTCGTCGGCATCCACGCGGTACAGGCCGGCGAGATTGGATTGCAGGGTTTCGTTGCTTTCGTGCAGGTAGCCATCGTCGTCGACCGCCTCGATGATGGTCACACCGATGGCGCGGTCGCGTGCCGACAGCGAGGTGAGATTGAGCTGCCACAACAAGTGATCGCGCAGATCTTCCGGCTCGCTGTCCTGCGCCTCGAATCCGTCGGCGTCTTCCGGCGCGGGCGCAGCGAAATTGCTGCGTTCGAGCTCGAAATCCATCGGCTCGTCGTAGCCGGGCTCTTCGGATCCGGTCGTTGCCGCTTCGCCGTCGCGCGCGAGGTCGCTGATGGCTTCGCCATCGGTCTGCGCTTCGGCCTCACCATCGCCGCTGTCGGATTCGGCCAGCTCGAGCAGGGGGTTTGATTCCAGGGCCTCGCGCAGCTCCATCTCCAGCTCGACGCTGGACAACTGCAGCAACCGGATCGCCTGCTGCAATTGCGGCGTCAACGCGAGCTGCTGGTTTATTCTGAGCTGTAACGCGGGCTTCACAGCGACTTCCGGGCGGGCGCGGCCTGCGCCCGAAACCTGAGCATAGCCCCGCAGCGGGGCTGTCCGTCAATGCCCGCAAACGCGCTATACTGGGTGGGTTCGCGCAACGCCAGCCCAGTTACAGCGCTGACCCGTTACATCCTGAATTCCTTGCCCAGGTAGACCTCGCGCACCCGATCATTGGCCAGCACCTCGGCCGGCGCGCCCTTGGCCAGCACACCGCCATCGCTCATGATGTAGGCGCGGTCGCAGATGCCCAGCGTCTCGCGCACGTTGTGATCGGTGATCAGGATGCCGATGCCTCGCGCACGGAGCTGCTTCACGATACGTTGGATTTCGACCACCGAAATCGGATCGATGCCGGCGAAGGGTTCGTCGAGCAGCATGAAACGCGGCTTGGCTGCAAGCGCGCGGGTGATTTCCACACGCCGGCGCTCGCCGCCGGACAGGCTCACGCCGCGGCTATCGGCGATGTGCGCGATCTGCAGTTCGTCGAGCAGGGACTCGAGTTCGGCGCGGCGACCGGCGGCGTCCAGGTCCTCGCGCAATTCCAGGATCGCCAGCACGTTCTCGGCCACGGTCAGGCGCCGGAACACGGACGGCTCCTGCGGCAGGTAGCCCACGCCCAGGCGCGCGCGTGCGTGCATCGGCATCTGCGTGATGTCGTGTTTGTCCAGACTGATGCGGCCGGCGTCGGCGCCGATCAGGCCGACCACCATGTAGAACGTGGTGGTTTTGCCGGCGCCGTTCGGGCCAAGCAGGCCGACGACCTCGCCTTGTTCCAGCGAGAACGCGAAGTCGCGCACGACGGCGCGACCGCGAAAGCTCTTTTGCAACCCGGTGGCGGCCAGCATCAGTGCGCGCCGGCCGCCTTCGTGCAGTCGCCGCCAGGCACGGGCTTGGGTTGCCCGCTCTTGGGCAGCATCACCATGTGTACGCGGCTGGACGCCGACGCGTCGCCGCTCTCCATCTCGCCGGTATTGGTGTTGTAGCGCATGCGCTGGCCGTGGAACTCGCCCTTGCCGTGCTCGATCACGCTGACGTTGCCGCTGAGCACGGCCACGCCGCTGAGGTTGTCGTAGTCGATGGTATCGGCGTCGGCGGTCATCAGGCTGCAATCGCCGTCGTGCAACTGCTGCAGGTGCGCGGGTTTGCCGGTAAGCACGACCCGGGTCAGGCTGCCGTAATTGCCGTTCGCGTCGGCCACGCCGCTCGGATTCTTGTAGATGATGGCGTGATCGGCGTGCGCCTGCATCGAACCCTGCGTCATCACCACGTTGCCGTCCATGCGCGTGATGTCCGGATCGTCCGCTTTTCCGGTGCGGCTTTGCGTGGATTTCTGGTAGTTCGCATCGACGTTCATCGGCTGGCTGCGGTCGGTGCTCAATGCGAACGCGGACTGCGCCAGAACGAGCGCGGCGCAGACGGCGGCAAGACGAATCGGATTATGGCTTGACATGGTTGGCGGGCAGTAAGGTCCAGTGAACAGCGGACAGCAATTGCAGGGTTTTCAATCCCAGGTCAGCCTGCATGCCGATGCCGCGGACGACGCGGCCGGGTTCGGTGATCGTGGCCAGAGCCTGGGTCTGCATGGTCTTTCCCTGCGCCGAGGATAAGACCTGGCCCTTGCCCGGGGAAGTCACGGTGAGATCGGAGGTGAGCAATTGCGCCGGCGCCGTGCCGGGACCGGGCAGCCGGTGCATCTCGACCTTGCCTTCGAGCTTCATCAGCGTACCGTTCTTGTTGACCCAGGCCGAATCGGAAGTGCCTTTCCATGTGTGCCGGCCATCGTCGAGGATGGTGTAATCCGGCGCGGTCACGAAGATCGAGCCGTCTTCGGCGCGGCGCACCAGGCGCGGACCGGCGATGCTGAAACTGTGCCGGCCCTGGGCGTCGAGCGCATCGATGGAGAAATCGCTGAGCGTGTAATCCGAGCGCGGCGGCCCGATAAAGGCCGGTATGGCCTCGCGCGGCGCGAACACCCACACCAGAATCTGCGTGGAGAGTGCGAGCGCGGCCAGCGCCGCGATGATCAGGATCAGCCGGCGTTCCATCAGCTGAACCGTGCCAACTCGGACTCGGCCTTGCCGTGCGCGGCGAGCAGCAAGTCGCAGACCTCGCGCACCGCGCCTTCGCCGCCGCGCGCCTGCGTGCGCCAGCGCGCGCGTTCGCGCACCCACGGATGGGCGTTGGCCACGGCGATGGCAAGCCCCACGCGCTGCAGGATCGGCAAGTCCGGCAGGTCGTCACCGCAATACGCGCACTGCTCCGGCGTGAGCTTGAGCGCGTGGATCAGTTGTTCGTAGCAGGCCAGCTTGTCGTCCTGGGCCTGGTAGACGTGCGCGATGCCCAGTTCCGCAGTGCGCTCGGTGACCATGTGGCTCAGGCGCGCGGTAATGATGCCGACCTCGATGCCGTTTGCCATCAGGCGTTTCAAGCCGAAGCCGTCGTGGACGTGGAAGGCCTTGGCTTCGCGGCCGTCGTCGCTGTAGTGCAGTCGGCCGTCGGTCAACACGCCGTCGACGTCGAACAAGGCGAGACGGATTTTCGCGGCGCGCTCGCGGATATCGGCAGGCAGGTCGTTGAGATGCGAATACGACATGCGGCTCCTGCGGCTTCAGACCACGCGCGCGCGCAGCAGGTCGTGAATGTTGAGCGCGCCGACGACGCGGTTGTCCGCATTCACGACGAGCAGGGCATGGATCTTGTGCGCCTCCATCAGGCGCGCGGCCTCGACCGCGAGCTTGTCGGCGCCGATGGTCTTGGGCTGTGCGGTCATCAGCGCCGTGACCGGCGTGGTGCGCAGGTCGATGGTCTGGTTGTCGACCGCGCGGCGCAAGTCGCCGTCGGTGAACACGCCGAGCAGGCCACCGGCATCATCGACAATCGCGGTCATGCCAAGGCCCTTGCGGGTCATTTCCATCAAGGCTTCGGACAAACTCGCCTGGGCGCCGATGCGCGGCACCGCTTCGCCGGCGTGCATGACGTCGGCGATATGCAGTAGCAGGCGCCGTCCCAGACTGCCGGCCGGATGCGAGCGCGCGAAGTCCTCGTCGGTGAAGCCGCGCGCTTCGAGCAGGGCGATGGCGAGCGCGTCGCCCATCACCAGTGCCGCGGTGGTGCTGGCGGTGGGGGCGAGATTCAGCGGACAGGCCTCGGCCGGGACGCTGACATCCAGATGCACGTCGCTCATCGCGGCCAGCGACGAGGCGGGATTGCCGGTCATCGCCAGCAGCGGAATGCCCTGGCGCTTGATCACCGGCAGGATGGTCAACAGTTCGTCGGTTTCGCCGGAATTGGACAACGCCAGCACCACGTCCTTGTGCGTGATCATGCCCAGGTCGCCGTGGCTGGCTTCGCCCGGGTGCACGAAGAACGCCGGCGTGCCGGTCGAGGCGAGCGTGGCGGCGATCTTGCGCGCGATGTGGCCCGACTTGCCCATGCCGGAGACGACCACGCGTCCGGGGCAGTCGAACATGAGCTGGCAGGCGCGCAGGAAATTGTCGTCAATACGCGAGCGCAGCGCGGCGATTGCGCGCGCTTCGGTCTCGATCACGTTCACGGCGCTGCGCTTGAGCGCGGCGGCATCGAGCAGCGGGTTGCTCAGCGGCTGGTCGGCGACGGACAGCAGGCGGGCGTTCATGACGTGGCAACCGGGCAGGAGGGCGGGGTGGAGCAGGGAAACGGCGGGATCGTCCCGCTGCGGGTATCTGCGACCAGGGATTTTGAGTACCATGCGCAACCCTATTGTAACCGACGAACCGCGTTCCGGCGTAGACGATCCACGGCTGCGCCGCGTCGCAGCCGTCCGCATTCCGCCACAATCCGAGCCGCGCATGGACACCCGCACCATCCAGACTTTGATCGAGCAGGGCTTGCCCGGGGGCATGGCGCGGGTGGTCGGCGACGACGGCGTGCACTTCGAGGCGACCGTGATTTGCGCCGCATTCGCCGGCAAGCTTCCGCTAGCCCGGCATCGCATGGTGTACGCCACCCTGGGCGAGCTGATGGGCGGCGAGATTCATGCGTTGTCGCTGCGCACACTCACGCCGGAGGAAGCGGCAAGGCAAGCGCGTTCGGAGGATATGTGGCAAAGATCGTGATATCGGGTGGGCGAGCCGGGACATGTCGCGCCGACCACAGGAGGCGCGGCCCGGCGAGCGGCTCGCCAAGGATGGTGAGACCGGAATTGCGCACCAGGGATGGTTCGGAGGAATCGTGGCGAAAATAGTAATTTCGGGTGGAGAACCCCTCAACGGCGACGTTTGGATTTCCGGTGCCAAGAATGCGGTGCTGCCCATTCTCGCCGCGACCCTGCTGGCCGACGCGCCGGTCACGATCGGCAACGTGCCGCATCTGCACGACGTGACCACGACGATGGAACTGCTCGGCCAGATGGGCGTGCAATTGACCATCGACGAGCGCATGCGCATCCACGTCGATCCGCGGCCGGCCAAGCGCTATTTCGCGCCCTACGATCTGGTCAAGACCATGCGTGCGTCGATCCTCGTGCTGGGACCGCTGGTGGCGCGCTTCGGCGAGGCCGACGTGTCCCTGCCCGGCGGTTGCGCGATCGGCTCGCGTCCGGTGGACCAGCACATTCGCGGCCTGCAAGCGCTCGGCGCCACGGTCACGGTCGAGAACGGCTACATCAAGGCCCGCGCCAAGCGCCTGCGCGGCGCACGCATCGTCATGGACCTCGTCACCGTCACCGGCACCGAAAACATCATGATGGCCGCAGCACTCGCACAGGGCACCACGGTCATCGAAAACGCGGCCCAGGAACCCGAAGTGGTCGATCTGGCGCATTGCATCAACGCGATGGGCGGAAAGGTCTCGGGCGCCGGCACCGCCACCATCGTCGTCGACGGCGTGGATCGTTTGCACGGCACCCAATACGACGTGCTGCCGGACCGCATCGAGACCGGCACGTTCCTCATTGCCGGAGCGATCACCGGTGGCCGCGTGATGGCCAAGCGCGCGCGCCCGCGCACGCTCGACGCCGTGCTGCACAAACTCGAGGAGGCCGGCGCGCACATCGCTACCGGCGCAGACTGGATCGAGGTGGACATGCGTGGCAAGCGGCCGCGTGCGGTCGATGTCACCACGGCGCCGTATCCGGCGTTTCCGACCGACATGCAGGCGCAGTTCACCGCGCTCAACACGGTGGCCGAGGGCGTTGGCACGATCACCGAAAACGTGTTCGAGAACCGCTTCATGCACGTGCATGAGCTCGAGCGCCTGGGCGCCGACATTCGCCTGGAAGGCAACACCGCCGTGGTCAAGGGCGTGCGCGAAATGTCCGGAGCGCCGCTGATGGCAACCGACCTGCGCGCTTCGGCGTGTCTGGTGCTTGCGGGCCTGGTCGCCAAGGGCGACACCACGGTCGACCGCATCTATCACATCGACCGCGGCTACGAGTGCATCGAGGAAAAACTCGGGGCGCTGGGCGCGAAGATCCGGCGTTTGCCGTCTTGATTTGTCATTCCGGCATGGAATGCCGGAATCCAGAGGCCATGGATGGCGTATCCCATAATCCAAGACATGCGTGAAGAGCGGCGTCCGTGCAGCCTGGATCCCGGCAATCCATGCCGGGATGACGAACCAGGCTATTTCCGCAACTGCATCACGATGATCGAACCGTCGTGCTGGACCTGCTCCACGCGCACCGGTAGCAGACCCGTATCCGCGGCGTACCAGGATTTCATTACTTTGCCGGGCGTATCGGTACGGTCGATTTCGATGGCGTCGAATTTTCCGGCGGGCAGACTGATCGGAGCGGTGCCTGACGCGGCATACCGCTGCATCTCCACGCGATCGCGCACGGCGACCGGAAGCGTGATGGATGTTTCGCCGTTGGCCAGTGCGATTCCCAGCGCGACAGCCACGGTGCTGCGGTCGATCGTGCCGGGCCGTGGCGCGTAGCGGAAATCCTTGCCGTTGTCGTGCACACGAATCTGCTGGGCATTCCAGTCGAAATCGATGCGCCGCCGCTTGTGCCTGATCGCGGCATCCTGTTCGTAGGAATAACGCAGCCCCTGCAATTGACCCTCGCGCAGTGCGAACGTGGAGTCCTCGCGTACATCCAGGCCGAGCAATCTGGCCATGCCGCCGGTGCCGCGGGTTTCGCTGTGCAGGGTCCAGCTGCCGTCGGCATTGGCGCCGAGCGCATACGAAGCCGTACCGATGATTTTGCCGTCGCGCGAGACGGCGTAATTTGCCTGCTCGGGCTTCAGGGTAGCAGCAAGGACAAGAGCGGGAGCGGCCAGCAGGCAGACGGCGAAGAAGCGGTTACGCATGGCATGTATCGCTCGCACGAATCGCGCGTCAGTCTGGGGGCGCCTGCCTGAACGCTATCCGACCGCGCGCCAGGTGCCGTCGGCTTGCAATTGCAACGGCGCGGCCAGTGGCTCGCCATCGAATTTGACGCCATCCTCGCCAAGGGTAATGCGTTGACGTGCAATCAGATCGACGCTGGCGACGAGCAGACGGTGTTCCAGCGGCAGCAGACGTGCGGCCAGCGCGCGCGGCGTGTCGCCGGGGAGTATCGGCATTTCCACCCGCGCGATCACCGGGCCGCCATCGAGTTGCGCGGTGACGAAATGCACGCTTGCGCCGTGGGTCGGGTCGCCGGCCTCGAGGGCGCGCACGTGCGTGCGCAAGCCGGGATATTTCGGTAGCAGCGACGGATGGATGTTGACGATCCTGCCGCGCCAGTCCTCGATCACGGAGTCGTCGATCACGCGCATGTAGCCGGCGAGCACGATCAATCCAGGTTCGAATATGGCGGCGCGTGCGAACAAGGCGTGGTCGAACGCGGCACGATCGGCGAAGTCGGCGGGCGCAAGCGCGATCGCGGGAATGCCGGCGTCGCGCGCGATGTCCAGCGCCGGCGCGGCGGTCTTGTCCGAAAGCAGCGCACGGATGCGGATCGGCAGCTCGCCGCGCCGCTGCGCGGCGAGCAGGGCGGCAAAGTTGCTGCCACGGCCGGAGGCAAGGACGACAACGTCGAGCACGGTGGATCAGGCGATATGCACGCGCTCGTCGCCGCGCGCCGGCACGATCTCGCCGATCGTCCATGCGCACAAGCCGAGCTTGGCCAGCGCATCGATCGTGGTGGCCGCCGATTCGCGCGCAACGATCAGCGTGTAGCCGATGCCGCAGTTGAACGTGCGCCACATTTCGGGTTGGGCGACATTGCCCTCGCGCTGCAGCCAGTCGAACACCACGGGTAATTTCCACGCACTGCTGTCGAGCGCGATACCGAGTGCATCGGGCACCACGCGGATGATGTTTTCGGTAAGGCCGCCGCCGGTGATATGCGCCATGCCGTGGATGTCGTGTTGACCGAGCATCTGCAGGATCGGCCTGACGTAGATCGTGGTCGGCGCCAGCAGCGCGTCGGCGAGTTTCACGCCGCCCAGATCCAGATCGAACGGGTTGCCGGCGCGGGCGAGAATCTTGCGGATAAGCGAATAGCCGTTGGAATGCGGGCCGCTGGAAGCGATGCCGACGATGGCGTCGCCGGCGCGGATTTTCGCGCCATCGATCAGCGCGGATTTTTCCACCGCGCCGACATTGAATCCCGCGAGGTCGTATTCGCCCGGCGGATACATGTCGGGCATTTCGGCGGTTTCACCGCCGATCAACGCGCAGCCTGCCTGCTCGCAGCCGCGGGCGATGCCGCCGATCACCGCGACGGTCGTTGCCACCTCGAGCTTGCCGGTGGCGAAGTAGTCGAGAAAGAACAGGGGCTCGGCACCCTGCACCAGCACGTCGTTCACGCACATGGCGACGAGGTCGATGCCGATGCTGTCGTGGCGATCGAGTTGCTGAGCCAGTTTCAGTTTGGTGCCGACGCCGTCAGTGCCGGACACCAGCACCGGATCCTTGTAGCGGCCGGCCAGTTCGAACAACGCACCGAAGCCGCCCAGGCCGGCCATCACTTCCTTGCGGAAAGTGCGCGCGACCAGCGGCTTGATGCGCTCGACGACTTCCTCGCCGGCGTCGATGTCCACGCCCGCGGCGCGGTAGGTGAGGGCTTGCTTCGACGACGACATGGGCCGGATCGCGAAAACGGGACGTGCATGATAGACGTTCGCGCCGCGATTGGGCAGACTGGGCGGGTTTCCAGAGTCCATGCCATGACCCTTGTCGCCGTGTTGCGCCGATTGGCCCTGATCGGGCCGTTGCTCGTTCTGCCGCTGTCGGCACCGTGCGTGCACGCCGAGGGTCTCTACACCGGCCAGGTAACGGTCAATACGCAGTCCGACACGGAGCGCGTCGAGGCGCTGAAAAGCGCATTGGCGCAGGTCGTGGTCAAGCTCACCGGCGGCGACAATGCGGTGCTGGCGCGGCCCGGCGTGGCGCAAGCGGTAGCCGATGCGGCCAACTACGTGCAGCAATATCAATACGCGCAGGACGTGGTCACGGCTGCCGACGGCAAGCCGCAGGTGCGTTTGAGCCTGGTCGCGCAGTTCGACCGCAGCGCGGTGGACAAACTCGTCGCCAGCCTCGGTCTGGGCACTGCACCGGCGGGCAGCGATGCACAGGCGATTCAGGCGGCCGCCGATACGCAAGCGCAAATCTTCCACATCCGCATCGCCGGATTGCACTCGGCCGCGGATTACGCGCGCGCGGTCGGCGCCTTGTCGCGCAACGAGCTGGTGCGCAGCGTGCAGGCCGAACAGGCGCGTGGCGACGGCGTGGAGCTGCGTTTGGACATCACCGGTCCCCTGCAACGTCTGCTCGATTCGCTGGCCGGTTCGTCGCTGCAGGTGGACAACGCCAAGCCGCCGGTCGACGGCATCGATGCGTTGCTGAGCCTGCGGCCGCAATAACCCATGACGGCTGCGGCGCCCGCGACCCTATGGCGGCATCTGCCCAACGCGCTGACCGTGTTGCGCATGGCCCTGGTCGTGCCGCTGGCCTGGCTGATCCGCGATGCGCGTTACGATTGGGCAGTTGTCGTCGCTGCGATTGCCGGCTTGACCGATGCACTGGACGGCTTCCTCGCCAAGCGCTGCGGCTGGCAAAGCTGGCTCGGCGGCCTGCTCGATCCGATCGCCGACAAGCTGATGCTGGTGACGTGTTTTCTCACCCTCGGTCTGGTCGGCGCGCATCCGGCCTGGCTCACTTGGCTGGTGGTCGGCCGCGACGTGGTGATCGTTGCCGGCGCGATGGCCTGGCACGGCTTGATCGGGCGCATCCATGCGCAGCCCACGCACCTGTCCAAGCTGACGACCTGCGTGCAGATCCTCTATGTGTTGATGCAATTGCTGCATTTGAGCAGTTGGCTCGATCTGCCGGCGCACCTGCTTGACGTGATGATCGGGCTTACCGCAGTCCTCACCGCAGTCAGCGGCTTGCAATACGTCGTGGTGTGGTCCGGCAAGGCGCTGCGCTGGCGCAAGGCGGGCGCATGACGGTCGCGCTGCGCTGGCAATTGCTCGCCTTGTCGCTGCTGATCGGCATGTTGCTGTGGCTGCTCGCGCCGGTGCTCACGCCGTTCGCGATCGCGGCGACGTTCGCGTATCTGTTCGACCCGCTGGTTGCGCGCCTGCAGCGCTTGCGTCTGGGCCGCGGCGCGGCTGCCGCAATCGTGTTTCTGACCCTGACCCTGCTCCTGATCCTCGTCCTGCTGTGGCTGCTTCCCTACCTGCAACACCAGGTCGCAACCTTCATCCGGCGCCTTCCGGACTGGATCGCCTGGTTGCAGACCGATGCGGTGCCATGGCTCAACGCGAAGTTCGATCTGGGGCTGGAAATGCCCGACGCGCAGCAGCTCTCGACGGTATTGCAACAGCACTGGAAGGAAGCCGGCGGACTCGCGGCCACGGTGTTGGCGAGCGTCTCCAAATCCGGTTTTGCGCTGGTGACGTGGAGCGTGCACGTACTGATCGTGCCGGTCGCGTTCTTCTACCTGCTGCGCGACTGGCGTCGCATGATCGCGCGCCTGCACGACTTGCTACCACGCTCGATCGAACCGGTCGCCGTGCGTCTGGCGCGCGAATCCGACGAAACCCTCGGCGGATTCCTGCGCGGGCAGTTGTCGGTGATGATAGCTCTCGGCGTAATGTACGCCATCGGACTGTTCGCGCTCGGTCTGGATGTTGGTCCACTGATCGGCATCATCGCCGGACTGATCAGTTTCGTGCCGTATCTGGGCGCCATCACCGGCGTACTCATGGGCATGATCGCTGCGCTCGTGCAATATCACGATTGGCTTCACGTCGTCGGCGTGCTGATCGTCTTCGGCGTCGGCCACCTTATCGAAGGCTACGTGCTGGTGCCGCGTCTGGTCGGCGAGAAGATCGGCCTGCATCCGCTGGCGGTAATCTTCGCGATCCTCGCCGGCGGCGAGCTGTTCGGCTTCCTCGGCGTGCTGCTCGCCCTGCCGATCGCGTCGGTGGCGATGGTGTTGCTGCGCTATGCACACGAGCGCTACCGCGCCAGTGAGCTGTATGGCAGCGGCCGCGCGGAGACTACTGCCCTCGCCGAAACTCCGGTTCGCGAATCGCCGCCGCCCGATCCATGAATGCGCAGTTGCCGTTGCTGCTGCGCTGGCCGGCGCAGCAGCGTTTCGAGACGTTTGTATCCGGTGCGAATGGCGTCGTGCTCGCGTTGCTGCGCGAGGCGGCGACGATAAATGCCGCCGCCTGGGTTTTCCTTGGCGGGCCCGCCGGCAGCGGCAAGACGCACCTGTTGCTGGCCGCCTGTGCCGCGGCCAGTGCGGCCGGACGCAGCGCGCAGTACGTGCCGCTGCGCGGCGCGGACGGCGACCGCGCCGGATCGATCCGCGCGCTCGGCGGCAGCGAGCTGCTGGCGCTCGATGACGTTGACGCAATCGCCGGCGACGCAGGCGCCGAACACGCGTTGTTCGATCTGTACAATCGTTGCTTCGTTGCAAAATCCACATTGCTGTTTTCCGCTTCCGCGCCGCTCGCGCGGATCGGCCTGGCTCTGCCGGATCTGGTTTCGCGTCTGTCGGCCTGCGCACAGGCGCGGCTGACGCCGCTCGACGACGCGGCCCGACGCGATTGGTTGCGCGAACGCGCACGCACGCGTGGGCTGGCACTGGACGATGCCGTGCTCGACTGGCTGTTCGCGCACCATGCGCGCGACCTCGGTAGCCTTGCCGCCCTGCTTGAGCGCGTCGACCGCGCCGCGCTTGCCGCGCAGCGGCGCGTCACCGTAGCGTTTCTGCGTGATCTATTGGGCGGCGGTGCGTAACCGGGCATCGAGTTCGGCCAGGCGCTGCGGCGTGCCGATGTCGCTCCACGCGCCGCGGTAGTGTTCTCCACTGACTTTCCCTGCGCGCATCGCCGCACGCAGGATCGGCACGATGCCGAATTTCCCCGGCCGGTGCCCGTCCAGCAACTCCGGGCGATACACGCCGATGCCGGCGAAGGTCAGGCGTGGCTCGTCGAACACGTGTGCGTCACGCAGCGCGAAATCGCCGCGCGGAGAGTGCGGCGGATTGTTGACCAGCACGAGGTGCGCAAGTCCTGCTGGATTTTGCGGCAATGTGGAAAAATCAAAATCTGTAAAAATATCGCCATTCACGGCGATGAACGGATCGGCGCCAAGCACGGGCAGGGCGTGCAACATGCCGCCGCCGGTTTCAAGCGGTTCGGGGCCTTCGTGGCTGTAGGCGATGCGCAGACCCCAGCGCGCGCCGTCGCCGAGCGCTGCGGGAAATTGCTCGCCCAGGTGCGAGGTGTTGATCACCACGTCGCGCACGTCCGCGCGCGCGAGATTTTCCAGATGCCATTCGATCAGGCGCTTGCCGCCGGCCTTGAGCAGCGGCTTGGGCGTGGCCTCGGTCAGCGGGCGCATGCGCTCGCCGCGGCCTGCGGCAAAGATCAGGGCGCGCATGCGCGTGCCGGTAGAGCGGAGGCGGGAAGCGGAACACGCAAGTCGCGTGCACGCGTTGCGCGTTCCAATAATGCCGCCAGGCCGCGAAGCGCGGGATAGCGCCGCGCCACATCGAGCACGTAGGCGAGCACGCGCGGCAAATCGGCGAGATAAGCGGATTTGCCATCGCGGTACTGGAGTCGACAGAAAATGCCGAGCACCTTGATATGGCGTTGCAGACCGACGAGATCGAACCAGATCCGGAACGTCGCGGCATCCACGTTGGCGGCGACACGCTGCCGGTACGTTTCAGCCCAGGCATCCACGCGCGCGCCGGGCCAGGCGATATAGCAGTCGCGCAGCAGCGAGGCGAGGTCGTACGCGATCGGGCCGTGCATCGCGTCCTGGAAATCGATGATTGCCGGATTGTCGTGTTCGGCGATGAGAAGATTGCGGCTGTGGTAGTCGCGGTGCACGAAGCATTGCGGTTGCTCGCGCGCCGCCTGCACCAGCTGCGTGAACGCCGCATCGAGCACATCGCATTCCTCGCGGTTTGGCATGAAGCCCAGATGCCGTTTGAGGAACCATTCCGGCATCAGTTCCAGTTCCGCGACCAGTTGCGCACGGTCGTAAACCGGCAATCCGGTCGTGTCCAACGCCTGCATGCGCGCCAGCGCCGCCAGTGCATCGGCATACAGCACATCGGCGCTGGCATCGGTGAGTTCTGGCAGATAGGTGCGATTGCCCAGATCCTCCATCAACACGAACCCCTGCGTCGCATCGCTCGCAAAAACCTCCGGCGCATGCAGTGCGGCCGCGCGCAGGCGCGCACCGATGTCGAGCCAGGGTACGATGGGTTCCCGGTCCGGCGGTGCGTCCATCACGATCCAGCTGGCATCGCCCATACGCACGCGCCAGTAAGTGCGGAAACTCGCATCGGCCGAGGCCGGCGCGACGTCAGGGGTGTCGCCGGATAAATGCCGACGGATGAAATTCAGGCGTGCAGCGGCGCGGTCGTGTGCAGTCATCGGCATAAGCTTATCCGTTCCGGTACCCTTGCGCTGGCGCGCCGGCGCCGCCATCATCCCCGGCCTTGAGTTCCGGAACAGCGCATGTCGCACCTGTCCACGCTTGACCGTCTGGAGGCGGAGAGCATCCACATCCTGCGCGAGGTCGCCGCCGCGTTCGAGCGGCCGGTGTTGCTGTACTCGATCGGCAAGGATTCCTCGGTGCTGCTGCACCTGCTGCTCAAGGCATTCCGGCCGGGCAAGCCGCCGATGCCGATGCTGCACGTGGACACGACCTGGAAGTTCCGCGAGATGATCGAATTCCGCGACCGGCGCGCGGCGGAAACCGGCATGGAGCTCATCGTGCACATCAATTCCGATGGCGTGCGCGACGGCGTCGGA
>JAGWXP010000041.1 GCA_018969845.1 Lysobacteraceae bacterium
CGAGGCGAGCGCGGCGGCGAGCAATCCCCAAATCCACTTGTTTGCATTTTCCACTTTGCGCACCGGCACGGAAACGTCGCGACGCGAACGCCGCCATGCCACCCACCCCGCCAGCCCGGCGCAGACCGCCAGCGGCAAGGCCGCGTGCATCCAGGCATGGACGGTGTCGGCACGCGCGAACATGCTGGCGCCGAGTGCCGCCAGCAGCATGCCGAATACACCGCCGTAGCCGGCGGCCGCGGCCAGCCAGCCCGGGCCGCGACGCGACACGAACGCGAGCCACAGTGCGATTCCGGCAAGCAGCGGCAGCAGCCAGGCGATGCCCAGGCTCACGGCGCACCGCTCCGCAGGCGGTACACGTGCGCCAATCCGCTTTCGAATACCGGATCGGCCGGATAATCGCGGCGGCGGCCGACGATGGCGCCGCGTGCTTCGTCGTAACGCCATTGCGTGCTGGCATAGAGCAGAACAAGACTGCCCGGCGGCAGCGCTGCGGCGCCGGCCAGTTGCAGCAGCGCCACATCGTGCGGCAACAGCAGATAGATCAGACGCAGGAACGCATAGTTCGAGTCTGCCGCGACGAGCAGACGCTGGCCCGGCGGTTGCGAATCCAGCCAGCCGCCGACCTGCGCGGCCATGAAGGCCAGGTCCTGATCCGGCAGCAGGTGCAGGCGCTCATCCCAGCTCTTGCCCGCGTACAGGTGTTCGGTCAGCGCATGCCGGGCATCGAAATCGCGCAGCCAGCGCGCATCGAGGAAGATCCACAGCACGATGGCCGCGACCGCGGCGCCCCGCGCGCAGCGCCGCCACGGCCAGCGCAGGAGCAGTGCCAGCACCAGCACGCTGAGCAGCATGCCCGGCGCCAGCGCCGGCAGGGGCGAAGCAGTACCGAAGGTGGCGCGATCGGGTACCAGCGCACTGATCGAATTCAGCGCCCACGGCACGTAGGCGAACCACGATGTATACAATGCTGCAAGCCCGCCACGCCACGACGGCGAGGCCAGTTGCACGCGGTCGAAACGGAACGGCGCGAACGCTGCGCTCGGCGGCACCAGTTGCGCGGTGGCGTATTCGGCGAAACCCAGTTCGACGATGTCGCCGCGCCATTCGGGCAAGCCGCGCAAATCCACGGTCCGCCAGCCCGCACCCGGCCAGGGAATGGTGATGCTGTGCACGTCCCGCGGCGAGTCGGCACGGCGAAACACGAGCGACAATTCGAGCGTGCGCGGAAATTCCTCGAAGCGGTAGCGCAGGATCGGATAATCGGCGGCATGGATGCCGTCCAGCGCGGCCGATTGCAGGGCGTTGCCGTCGTCGCCGACCGCGCCGACGCGCAAGGCGCCGTCGTCCTGCACACCCGCGCCGAGCACGACGCGGAAGGTGTCGCCACGCAAGACTTTCGTCCGCGCCGGCATCAGCGGCGTATGCCACGACAGGCCCGCCGCCCAGCCCAGCACGACAATCCATACCAGCGCCAGCGCAACGGCGCACGCGACGCGACGGATCATGCGGCCGCTTCCAGGCGCGCCAGTTCCGCGGCGGAAAATCCCGCGGCAAGGCGCGCGTCGACATTGAACGGACCCTTGAGCGCGCCGCGCGCGTGTTCGGCGATCAGCGCGGCGAACGCAGCATCCGGATCGCGGCCTTCGCGCGCGCAGCAATAGCCGAACCAGCGCGAGCCGGCGGCGACGTGCGCGACCTCTTCGCGCAGGATGATGTGCAGAATCGCCGCGCTCGCCGCGTCGCCGACGCCGCGCAGGCGCTCGATCATGCCCGGCGTGACGTCGAGACCGCGCGCCTCCAGCACGCGCGGCACCAGCGCCATGCGCGCCAGGCACGAATCGGCCGTCTTTACCGCCATCTCCCAGAGTCCGTCGTGGGCGTCGAAATCGCCATAGGCGCCGCCGAGTTCGCACAGGCGCGCTTGCAGCAGGGAAAAATGTCTTGCCTCGTCGGCGGCCACGACTATCCAGTCGCGGTAATACGCGCGGGGCATGCCGCGAAAACGGTAGACCGCGTCCCAGGCCAGATTGATGGCATTGAATTCGATATGCGCGACGGCGTGCAACAGCGCCAGACGCCCTTCCGGCGTGCCAAGACCGCGCCGCGGCAGTTGCCGCGGCGAGACCAGACGGGGCCGCTCGGGACGGCCGGGCGCGCCGATGGGCTGCGGCGGCGCATCGGCATCGATCCGCAAGCGGCCAGCGGCAAAGGCCTGCGCGGCGCACGCGGTCGCGGCCAGTTTGGCCGCGGGATCGGCCAATTCAAGGCAGCGCTGCGCCGAGGCAAACAGGCATGTGGCCGCGGTTGTATCCACACTCGTCTCCGTCCCTGCACGGTTATTGTGCCAGAGACGTTCTGCCTTGCGGCAGGCAACCTCAGGCTTGGCGACGCTGGCTCTTGGCGGTATCCGAACGCGTGAATTCCAGATCGCGCAGGTAGGTCGGCTCCACGCCGGTGACGTATTCGCCGTTGAAGCAGGAGCTGTCGAAACGTGTGAGCTTTTCATTGCCCTCGGCGACCGCAGCCTCCAGATCGGCGAGATCCTGGTAGACCAGCCAATCGGCGCCGATCAGGCGTTGTACTTCTTCCTCGCTGCGGTCGTGCGCGACCAGCTCGTCGGGCGCCGGCATGTCGATGCCGTAGACGTTGGGAAAGCGCACCGGCGGCGCGGCCGAGGCGAAGTAGACTTTTGTCGCACCGGCGTCGCGCGCCATCTGGATGATCTGCTTGGACGTGGTGCCGCGCACGATGGAATCGTCGACCAGCAGCACGTTCTTGTTGCGGAACTCGAGTTCGATGGCATTCAATTTCCGGCGCACCGATTTCACGCGCTCGCTCTGCCCGGGCATGATGAAGGTGCGCCCGATGTAGCGGTTCTTGACGAAGCCTTCGCGCATCGGAACGCCGAGCGTCAGCGCAAGCGAGCTGGCCGCCGTGCGCGCGGTGTCGGGAATCGGGATCACGGCGTCGATGGCGAAATCGGGCTTGATCCGCGCGATCTTCGCCGCCAGGCGCTCGCCCATGCGCAAGCGCGCCTTGTATACGGAGACGTCCTCGATCATCGAATCCGGTCGCGCCAGATAGACGTATTCGAAGATGCACGGCGCGTGCGGATACCCTTCGGCGCAATGCCGGCTGTGCAGTTTGCCGTCCTGGGTCAGCAGCACCGCCTCGCCCGGCGCCACGTCGCGCAGACGACGGAAGCCGAGGATGTCCAGCGCCACGGATTCCGACGCGACCGCATATTCCTTGCCGCCGTCGACGTCGCGCTCGCCGAGCACGAGCGGACGGATGCCGCAGGGATCGCGGAACGCGACGATGCCGTAGCCGAGCAGCAGCGAGACGATGGCGTAGCCACCACGCGCGCGGGCGTGGACTCCGGCGACGGCCTTGAAGATGTGATCCGGGGTGAGCGCGTGGCGCTCCTGGATCTGCAATTCGTGGGCGAGGATATTGAGCAGGATTTCCGAATCCGAATCGGTGTTGATGTGGCGGCGGTCGTCCTCGTACATCTCGCGGCGCAGCGCTTCGGTGTTGACCAGGTTGCCGTTGTGGCCGAGCGCAATGCCGTAGGGCGAATTGACATAGAAGGGCTGGGCCTCGGCGCTGGATTCGGACCCGGCGGTCGGATACCGGCAGTGGCCGATGCCGATGCGGCCGCGCAGTTTGAGCATGTCGGCAGTGCCGAATACGTCGCGCACCAGCCCTGCGCCCTTGTGCAGGCGCAGGCGTTCGCCATCGACGGTGGCGATGCCGGCGGCGTCCTGGCCGCGATGCTGCAGGACGGTCAGCGCGTCGTAGAGCGAGGCCGCGACTTCGGATTTTCCAACGATGCCGATGATTCCGCACATGGGTCGTGGCCGTTTTCGGATCAGGTCGCAGACTTGTTGCGGGAGTCCGGCAATTTCTGCGGTACCGCCGGAATCTGCGGCACGATGCCGCGCAAATCAAGGTACCGCAAGGCTTCCGGCGGCAGCCGCGCCGACAACCAGCGCGCATAGCCCTGGAATGCGGGCAGCAGCCGCGACTGCTGCCACCACGGATCGCGCGGCAGCGGCGTGAAGCCGAGCAGCAGCACGGTGATCGTGACCAGCGCGAGTCCCCGCACCAGCCCGAACACCATGCCGAGCAGGCGATCGTTGCCGGAAAGGCCGGCGCCGGCGACGAGTTTGCGCATCAGGAAACCCACTACCCCGCTCACCAGCAGCACCGCGAGAAAACACAGCCCGTAACCCAGAAGCAGTCGGATCGATGGCTCGCCGATCGCGGTGAACCGCGCCGCCAGTGCATCACCAAACTGCCAGGCGAACCAGAACGCGAGCACCCAGCCGGCCAGTGCCAGCACCTCGCCCACGAAGCCGCGCGCCAGGCCCATCAACACGGACAGGCCGAGTGCGGCGAGGATGCAGTAGTCCGCCCAATTCATCTCACGCTCACGGCCCGGATTCCTCACGCATATGACTTGCGCAACACGCGCCACTTCCCACAACCACTGTCGGGCCACCTGCTATTCAAGTGGCTCGGCGCCTGTCTGACTCAAGGGGATTGGAGGCATCGTCCTAGGGCTGCGTCACGATGATGCCTTTCAGCTTGAGCTTTGCGTCGATGTCGCCGCGCGCCTTGTCGGCGCCGCCACGGTCGGCGTACGGACCGGCGCGGACTTTCCACAAAGTTGCATCGCCACTTCCGGCGCGTTCGACAAATCCGGCAAACGCCGCGGCCCGCAGCCGGTCACGCAGCTTGTTCGCCTCGGCTTCTGACTTGAACGCGCCCAGTTGCACCGCCCAGCCGCCGGCGCGATTGGCCGGCAACGCGCTCGCCGGCGCATCGGCGGTGGGCTGGGCCGCGGCCGCGAGCTCGACCACGCTGCTCGGCACCTTCGGTTCGGCCTGCTTGATCTTCAGGCGCGCAGTTTCCGCCGCGGCCCGGTCGGCGTATGGGCCGACACGCACACGCAACGCCGGCTTGCCCTGGTAGTCGGTGGACTCGTCGTAGGCGGCGAACCCGCGTTTTTTCAGCGCCGCGACCAACCCATCGGCGTGACCGCGGTCAGCGTAGACGCCCAGATGCACGGCAAAGCGGCCTTCGCTCGTCGCCGCAGTCGCTGGCGCGGCCGCTGCAGGCGCGGGCTTGGATACTGCGGGCCGGGCGGGCGCCGGCAGTGGCGCGGCGGCGGGCGGCGCGGCGGGTGCGGCGGCGGCCGATGCGGCATCTTCCGGCCGCGCGTCGACTCTCGGCGCGGCCTTGGTATCCACGGTGACGACCTTGTCCGGGTTGGGGGCCGGACTCGACTCGGTGCCGGTCACCGGCAAGGTCCGCGTCTGGAAATCGTGTTCGGGCGGTTTGGGAATATCGAGGTTCAGCGTCGAGTTCTGCGGCTGCGGCGACTTCGAGCTTAAAAACATGGGCACGAAGATCACGGCCAGGGCGATCAGCACGGCGGCGCCGATCAGGCGTTGTTTCAGGGCGGAATCCATGAGCGGCTCCTCGACGACCGGCGTAAACGCGTCGGCGCGATTATACCCGCTTGCTTCACCCATAACCCGTGCGCTGCGCCCATTCCAGCGCCGGCGCGGCGACGAAAAACGAACCGAAGGCGAGCAGACGATCCTCCGCACCGGCGCGCAGCGCGGCGGCGTCGAGGGCGACCGCGGCGCTGGCGTGAGCGTCCGACTTCGCCGGCGGCATGCGTTCGCGCAGGTGCGTCGCGCTCAAGCCGCGCGGACTTTCGGCGTCCAGGCCGCACAGGTACCAGTGCGCAATATGCGGCAACAGCGGCGCAACGATGCCGGCCACGTCCTTGTCGGCGAGCGCGCCGAAAACGGCCAGATTGCGCCCGCGCGGCGGATGCGCGGCCAGCCACTGCGCGAGCACGCGCGCCGCCTGCGGATTGTGGCCGACGTCGATCACCAGTTCGCCGGCGTCGTTCTTGTGCAGGCGCTGCAAACGCGCCGTGACGCGCGCCGCGCGCACGCCGCGTGCGATCGCCGCGGCATCCCGGCCAATCCGGTCGCGCAGCGCGTGCAGGGCCATGATTGCGGCAGCGGCGTTGTCGATCTGGCACGGCGCGGCCAGATCGGGCTGGGGCAGCAGCAGCGATTCGCCGTCGCAATCCCAGCGCCAGGAATCGATCTGTGGCGACACGCGGAAATCGCGGCCTGCCAATGCGACGTGCGCGCCGATGCGCGCGGCTTCGTCGAGCAGTCCGCGCGGCGGCGCGCGCATGCCGACGACGGCCGGGCGGTCCTTGCGGAAGATACCCGCCTTCTCGCGGCCGATGACATCGACGTCATTGCCGAGCCAGTCCTGATGATCCAGGTCCACGGTGACGACGATGGCGGCGTCCGCATCGACGATGTTGACCGCGTCCAGGCGCCCGCCGAGGCCGACTTCGAGCACGACCGCGTCGAGTCCACTTTGCGCAAATATCCACAATGCGGCAAGCGTGCCGAACTCGAAATAGGTGAGCGCAACGGGATTCGTCGAATCGGCGCCGCGTGCCGCCTCGATGCGCGCGAAGGCATCGATCAGCAGCGCATCGTCGGCGTCCGCGCCGGCAACGCGGATACGTTCGTTGTAGCGCAACAGATGCGGCGAGGTGTAGCAGCCCACGCGCCGGCCCATCGTCGCGAGCATGGCCTCGAGAAACGCCACCGTGGAACCCTTGCCGTTGGTGCCGCCGACGGTGATGACGACCGGCGCGGGCGCCGGCGTACCTAAGCGACGCCACACTTCGCGAACGCGGTCCAGCCCCAGTTCGATCGACCGCGGATGGGTACGCTGCTGGTAATCCAGCCAGTCGGCGAGTGTCCTGGAACTCACTTCTCGGACCCCTTTACCTTGCATCAAGCCGACGCGGAGACGCTGTTCGGTTTCCAACCCATGACGAATCCAACGTCGACGCGCGAATCGGGAATCGCGCGCCGAATGTCGGTAAATCCGATCTCGAATCCGGCCTTCCGCAGTTCGCCGAGCAAGGTAGCAAATTCGCCGTGCATCTGCTGCGGTTCCACTTCTTGTCCTTCGCTGCGGTTCCATAGCGCATTGGTGCCGGGCACCAGATCCACCGTGAGGAGCAGCATGCCACCAGATGTCAACTGACGGGCGAAGTTCCCGATCCATGAACGGCGCACGCCGGCGGGGAGATGCTCGATCACGCTGATGCTGTAGATGACATCGAAGCCTTCAGCCGGGTCATAGTCTTCGTACGCTGCCCACAGCGACGCAATGCGCGGATCGAACTTTCCGTAATCCAGGAAGCCCCATTCGTTCCACTGCTCGCGCGCGCCCGGGTCGCGGGTCACCGGGTGATTGTCGATCGTTGTGATCCGTGCGCCGCGATCGGCCAGCACGAAGGGCAGCGGGTTGACGCCTGCTCCGACATCGAGAATCCGCCGCCCGCGTAAATCGCCCGAAAGTCTGGCGAGTACCCAGGGATATTCCAGCGCGCGCGGGTTGTGCGCGGGAAAGAACCCGATCGTGCGGCGTGCCTTGTCCGCTATCTCGCGCAGCAATTGTGGATACGGCGTCAACGACGCCATCGCTTCCAGATCGTGCGGTAGAATGTCGCGGGGATGGCTGGTCATGACAAGAACGCGTCCGATCTCAGGGGCCTGAACAAACGAACACATCGATTTAGCGTGGCATGGAATTTGCTTGGTTTCCGCCGGCGAAAAAAACGCGCCATTTCAGGCGGACACTGCGCCGCGCGCCAACCAGAGACCCTGCGACCATGAGTATCCAATCAATCCGCAAGACTACCGTCGGTTTCACCCTTATCGAACTGATGATCGTGGTTGCAATCATCGCGATCCTAGCCGCGATCGCCATCCCGGCCTACCAGAACTACGTGATTCGCTCGCAGGTATCCGAGGGGCTGTCCTTGACGGATGGCGCCAAGACAGCAATGGAAGAATTCTACGTCAACACTGGTCGGTTCCCGTGGGACAATACTTCCGCAGGTTTACCACAAGCAGCGTCGATCATCGGAACGTATGTCATCGCTGTTCAAGCCGGAACTGGCGGTGTCCGTGTGATATATGGCGGCAAAGCCAATCAGGCCCTACAAGGCAAGAGACTCATTCTCTCACCCATCGTCGAGGGGGGGAGCATAGCCTGGAATTGTATGCCGAAGTCGGTGTCGTTTCCGAACGCTGTTCCGAACGAATACCTGCCATCGAGTTGCCGCAAGTAATCTAGCAGCTTGAGAAAGTCTGATTTCGCTGCGTTGTCGAAGGCTTGAGCTGGCGCGTGGTTGATAAACGATGCGCGAGCAGATGAAGTTGGTGACGGAGACGGATCGCGGCTTCGAGGCGCACCGGAAGCCGCGGATAAGAATAGAGAAACGTCACGGCAAGGCACGCCTCAAATTGCGCCGCCGAAGACCTGACGTTCGTGACACGCGGGTTAGGGGCGATGCCTGTGTGAAGAAAGCGTGCTTAGCAATTCCGAAATACCCTTCCTGTGCTGGGGCCGGATGATACGTCCAAGGAAAAATTATTCGGCAGTCTGCGGAACGGTCGGAAACTGTGCACTCGTTGTTACGCCGCCTTCGACTGGCGCATCAGCAGCGCAAACACGTCGGCAAGTTTGTCGCGCATCGCGCGCCGGTCCAGGATCATGTCGATGGCGCCGTGGTCGAGCAGGAATTCCGATCGTTGGAAACCTTCCGGCAGCGTCTCGCGCACGGTCTGCTCGATCACGCGCGGGCCGGCGAATCCGATCTGCGCCTTTGGCTCGCCGATGTTGAGATCGCCGAGCATGCCCAGACTCGCCGACACGCCGCCGGTGGTCGGATGCGTCAGCACCGAAACATACGGAATGCCGGCGCTGCGCAGCCGCGCCAGCGCCGCGGAAACCTTGGCCATCTGCATCAGTGACAACAGGCCTTCCTGCATGCGCATGCCGCCGCTGGCGGAAAAGCACACGAACGGGATGCGCTCGTCCAGGGCCAGTTCCGCCGCGCGCGCGAACTTCTCGCCGCCGACCGAGGCCATCGAGCCGCCCATGAAGGCAAACTCGAACGCACAGGCGACCAGCGGTCGCGTCTTGAGCAGACCGCGCATGGCGACCAGCGAATCCTTCTCGCCGGTCTGCTTTTGCGCGGCGGCGAGGCGATCCTTGTACTTCTTGGAGTCGCGGAATTTGAGTGCGTCCACGGGTTCGAGCCCGGCGAACAATTCCTCGCCGCTGCCCTCGTCGAACAGGGCCGCCAAGCGCCCGCGCGCGCCGATCGCGTGGTGATGCCCGCACTTCGGACACACCTCCAGATTGCGCTCGAGTTCCGGACGGTACAGTACCGCGCCGCAGCCATCGCATTTTTCCCACAGGCCTTCCGGCACCTTGCCCTTGGCCGCGGTGCCCTCGGTGCGGATGCGCGAGGACATCAATTTCTGCAACCAACTCATATCGTCAACATCTCCTGTCTGCGATGCCGCCACGGCCGTGCGCGCCAAATCCGTGTCGTCGGTTTCTCCCGTTTGCAACGGTGCCACGGCCTCGGCCGGCACCGGCAAATTCTGCGCCAGGTGCCCATCGTGTGAACGACGATCACGCGGCATGTGCCCGCGCTCCCGCATCCAGCGCTGCGCGAATCGGAGCGAGGAACTCCCGCGCCGTCGCGCACGCCGCCTCGACCGAATCGGCGGCGGCGAGTCTTTCGACCAGCGCGCTGCCGATCACGACCGCTTCGGCGAATCGCGCGATCGCCGCGGCGGATTCCGCGTCGCGCACGCCGAAACCGACCGCGACCGGCGTTGCCGTGCGCGACTTGATCTTCAAGACGCGTTCGCCAACGGCGTCCAGGCTCAGCCGGTTCGCACCGGTAATTCCCGCAAACGATACATAGTACAAGAAGCCGCGTGCGGCTTCGCACAGCGCGGCCAGGCGCGATTCGGACGTGGTCGGCGCGCTCAGGTAAATCCGGCGCAGTCCGGCGGCATCCAGCGCCTGCGCGGTTTGCGCTTCCTCCAGCGGGCAATCCACGAGCAGCACGCCGTCGACGCCCGCAGCAACGGCATCCCGCGCGAAGCGCGTGTAGCCGTAGATCTCGACCGGATTCAGATACCCCATCAGCACGACCGGCGTTTTGGAATCCGTCTTGCGAAATTCGCCGATCCAGCCGAAGATTTGCACGAGACCCACGCCCTTTGCCAGCGCGCGTTCATTCGCGTGCTGGATCACTGGGCCGTCGGCCATCGGATCGGAGAACGGCACGCCGAGTTCGATCAGATCCGCGCCGGAACCCACCAGCGCATGCAGCAATGGCACCATCGCCGCCGCCGACGGATCGCCGGCGGTGACGAACGGGATCAGACCGGTGCGGCCGGCAGATTTCAATTCGGCGAAGCGGGCGTCGATGCGGTTCACAGCGCGATGTCTTCCCTGGCCGCGATGGTGTGCACGTCCTTGTCGCCGCGGCCGGACAGGTTCACAAGTATCATTTTATCTTTTTCCATCCCGCGCGCGAGTTTGATGCCCTGCGCGACGGCATGGCTGGATTCGAGCGCGGCGAGAATGCCTTCGGTGCGCGCCAGTTCGTGGAACGCGGCGAGCGCCTCGGCGTCGGTTACGCCGACGTATTCGGCACGGCCCGTGTCCTTGAGAAAGGCATGCTCGGGACCGACACCGGGATAATCCAAACCGGCCGAAACCGAGTGCGTTTCGGTGATCTGGCCGTTGTCGTCGCAGAGCACATAAGTGCGGTTGCCGTGCAGCACGCCCGGGCGCCCGGCGGCGAGGGATGCGGCGTGGCGGCCCGTGCCGATGCCATCGCCGGCCGCTTCCGCGCCGACGATGGCGACGTTCGCGTCGTTGAGAAAGGCATGGAACAGGCCGATCGCGTTCGAACCGCCGCCGACGCAGGCGACCAGCGTATCCGGCAGGCGCCCGTATTCGGCGAGCATCTGCGCGCGCGCCTCGCGGCCGACCACGGCGTTGAAGTCGCGCACCATCATCGGATACGGATGCGGTCCGGCCACGGTGCCGATGATGTAGAACGTGCCGGCGACGTTGGTCACCCAGTCGCGCAGCGCCTCGTTGAGCGCGTCTTTCAAGGTTTTCGATCCGGAGGTTACCGGCACCACGGTCGCACCGAGCAATTTCATCCTGTATACATTTATCTTCTGACGCTCGATGTCGGTCGCGCCCATGTAGACGACGCATTCCAGACCCAGGCGCGCAGCCACCGTGGCGCTGGCCACGCCGTGCTGGCCGGCGCCGGTCTCGGCGATGATGCGGGTCTTGCCCATGTGCCGCGCGACCAGGGCCTGACCGACGGTGTTGTTGATCTTGTGCGCGCCGGTGTGGTTGAGATCCTCGCGCTTGAGCAGGATCTGCGCACCACCGATCCTTTTCGACAGGCGTTCGGCGTGGTAAATCGGGCTAGGCCGGCCGACGTAATGTTTCAGATCGCGATCGAGTTCGGCGACGAAGGCGGGATCGTTGCGCAGGCGCAGATAGTTCTCGGTCAATTCCGCCAGCGGCGCCATCAGCGTCTCGGCCACAAACGCACCGCCGTAGTCGCCGAAGCGCCCGTGCACGTCCGGATACTTCGTAAAGTCCGGTACTTGTATACGTTTATCTTTCGTCGCTGCCAGCACGTTCGACCTCTTCGACAAAACGCCGCATTTTTTCCGCGTCCTTGATGCCGGGCGCCGATTCGATGCCACTCGACACATCCACGGCATACGGGCGCACCGCGCGGATCGCGGACCCGACATTATCGCAGGTCAGGCCGCCGGCCAGGATCAACGGAAAATGACTGTCGCGCGGAACGCGCCTCCAGTCGAACGCGCGTCCGCCGCCGCCGGGCGAACCCGGCGCGTGCGCGTCGAACAGGAAGCCGATGGCGGCCGCGTGTTCGTGCAACTCGCGCACCGGATCGCCACCGTCCATCGCGATGGCTTTCAGGTAAGGCACCTCGTAGCGCAGGCATTCGTCCAGGGTCTCGCGGCCGTGGAACTGCAGCACGTCCGGCTGCACGGTCGCCACGGCGTCGGCGATGAATCCGGGTTCGTCGTCCATGAACAAGGCGACCGCCGCGACGAACGGCGGCAGCGCGCGGCGAATTTCGCGCGCCAGCGCCGGCGCAATGCAGCGCGAGCTGCGGCGGGTGAGCACGAGTCCGATCGCGTCCACGCCGAGCGCGCAGGCCATCGCCGCATCCTCGACGCGGGTGATGCCGCAGAACTTGATGCGGACGCGGTTCATGGCAGGGTCGCCTCGGCGGGAAGCCCGAACTGTGCAGGATACAACGGACCGAGAAAGACGAGTCCTGACGCTGCGGAAGTCGGCCCGGCCCTGGTGCGGTCGCGGCCGGCCAGAAGCTCTTGAATCCACTGCGGCGGCTGCTCGCCGCGACCGACGACACGCAGACTGCCGGCAATGTTACGCACCATGTGATGCAGGAACGCATTCGCCTGGATATCGAGCACCACGCGATCGCCCTCGCGGACGACGGTGATGGCTTGCACGCAGCGCAGCGGCGAACGCGCCTGGCAGGCAGCGGTGCGGAAGGCCGAAAAATCGTGCTCGCCGACCAGAGTCTGCGCGGCGGCATGCATCGACGCGACATCCAGAGTCGCACGCTCCCAGCACACATGGCGCGCTTCCAGCGCCGGACGCGAAGAACGATTCAGAATGATATAGCGGTAACGCCGCGCGCGCGCCGAAAAACGGGCGTGGAAGTCGTCGGCCACCGCCCGTGCCCAGCGCACCGCCACGCTGGCCGGCAGACGCGAGTTGGTGCCGAGCGTCCACCCGCGCGGCGTGCGCTGGGCCTGCGTATCGAAGTGGATTACCTGATTGCGCGCGTGCACGCCGGCGTCGGTGCGCCCGGCGCAGATCACCTGCACGGGTTCGGCGGCGATTTCCGACAACGCCGTTTCGACCGCAGCCTGCACCGTCGGTCCGTGCGCCAGACGCTGCCAGCCGAGGAAATCGGTGCCGTCGTATTCGATGCCGATGGCGATGCGCATGCGTTTCCAAAAAAAAGGCCGGGCAAGCCCGGCCCGAGCGTCGGAGAGTACGCCGTTATCCGATTTCCGCCAGCAGTTTGCGCGCTTCGACCTTCTGCGCGTCGTTGCCTTCGGCCATCACCTCGTCGAGCATCGAGCGCGCGCCTTCCGGATCGCCCATGTCGAGATAGGCCTTGGCGAGATCGAGCTTGGTGCCGATCGCGTCCTCGCCGGCAAAGAAATCCTCGGCAGGCTTGGGCGCGGCGGGCGTGACAGACGCGGGTTCGGCATGGATCGGCGCTGGCGGCGGCGCGTAAGCCGGCGCCGGTTCCGCACGCGCAGGCTCTGAGTGCACGGAGGCCGCGTGATCGGCCAGATCGAAATCGAAACTTTCCTCGGCCGGCTTGGGCATTTCCTGGGTGTGGAATTCGCCCGTATCGAAATGTCCGGCGTGCAGGTCGTCCGCATGCGCCAGGTCGTGTTCGGCGTGCTCGGCCGCCGCGTGGGTATCGTGCAGGGTCGCTGCCAGATCCTCGTGGCCGCCGAACAGCGGATTGTGCGGACACAGGTGTTCGCCCATCGCGCGCACCTGCTGCCATTCCGGTTGGGTCGGATCGGCAATATGCGCGTACATGGCTTCGGCAGCGGCCTCGAACCGGGACGCGTCGCCGTGAGCGTAATACAAATCGAGCAACTGCAGCGACAGGGCAGCGTCGCCCGGATGCTGGGCCAGTTGATCCAGCAGATGCTGCTCGTCGCCGGCTATCGCATCGGCGTGTTCTTCCATGGCCGCGGGTGCCGCAGAGACGTCCGCAACCGCGACTCGGGGCTTGCGCATGAAGCGCATCAATGCCAGCAGACCGATGATGAGCAGCGCAGCGCCGCCTGCCATCAGCACGTTGTTGTTCTGCCACCAGGGCAATTCGGGCACGGCGATCGGCTCGACTTTTGGCGGCTCTTTCGGCTTGACTGCGACGGGCGTCGACGCCGGCTTGTGTTCGGCGGGTTTGGCTTCGGCCGGAGGCGGCACCGCCGCGGCCGATGCAGCCGGGGATGTGGGTTCGGCCGGTTTCGCCGGCGTTGCCGCAGGTGCGGACCCTGCCGCCGTGGTTGCAGTCGACGGCTTGGTTTCGGCGGGTTTTTCGCTGGCGTTGATGTCGCCCCAGATGTCCTTGGCGGTCAGCTTCGGCACTTCTTTGGAGGACGTGGCCGCCGCGGCCGGCGCCGGCTTGGTTTCCGCCGGCTTGACCTCGGCGACGGGTTTGGCAGGCGCTGCAACCGCCGCAGCGACAGCGGGCTTGGCCGCCGCGGCTGCTTCCAGTTGCTTGAGCTTGTTCTGCAATTCGGCGATCTCGTTCTGCTTGAGCGTCAGCAGCCGCTTGTTGTCGCCATCGATCTTCTCCAGATCCTTGACCCGCGACTTCAACTCGCCCACTTCTTGTTCGCGGCTGGCCAGGGCTTCCTTGGTGCGCTCCAGATCTGCCGCAACCCGGGCATTGCCGGTGCCGGTAGCGGCGCCCGGACGATCGCTCGATGTCTGCTTGCCTTTGCCGGCGCCGGGCGGCAACAACGCCAGGTGCGAGCCTCCGCCGGCGGCCGTTTCCTTGTGCGCTGCGGCCGGCGCGGCCTCCGATTTCAGCGCACCGGTCTTGGCGACGAGCGTCGGCTTGGCGACCGGCACGTTGGACGCCCAGGCCTGGTTCTGCTCGCGTACCGCCGCGGCCACGGCGGCTGCCGAACCACCGGCCTTGATTTCGTCGGCCGAGGGAATGCGCAGGATCGCGCCGCGCTTGAGCGCATTGATGTTGTCGCGGAAGAACGCGTTGGGATTGGTCTTGAGCAGCGCCAGCATCATCGCGTCGAGGTTGGTCTTGTCGTCCGGGCGCGTCGCGCCGGCAATCTCGGAAAGCGTTTCGCCGGCGGCAACCGGACCGTATTCGCCGGATCCGGCGGCGTGCGGCGCCGCAGCGGGCCTGGACGGTGCGGGTTTGGACGCGACGGGCTTGCCGGGCGCGGGTTTGGCCTGCGCGGTTTCCGCACGCGGCGGTTTGACGTGCGCGGGTTTCGGCGCGGCGTGTTGATGCTCCGGCGGCAGCGGCTGCGGCTTGGCGCGCGACGCTTCGTGCGCTGGGCTCACCGTGGCCGCGCCCGCAGCCGGCACAGTCATCGGCGGATCGAGCAGGACGGTGTATTCGCGCAACAGCTTGCCCTTGGGCCAGTTTGCGACGATCAGGAAATCGAGCAGCGGTTCGCGCACCATGTCCTTGGTCGTGACATGGATTTGCGTCTGTCCGTGGCCGTCGCTGGTGACGGAAAATTCCAGCGGGAC